>JBMTAG010000093.1:0-14257 GCA_049428505.1 Opitutaceae bacterium
AAAGGGGTCAGGCCGTTGTTCGCTGCTGGGAGCCTTCCGTTCGGGGTAGATCGAGAGGTTTGGAGCGTTCGCTGGGAGATAGGTCAGCGATTTTTGGCTACCTTGGTCTGCCTGCACGGGCGGGCGCGCCATCGGGCCTGCATCATGCTCTAGCTAAAGGAGCGAGCAGCAAACAACGGCCTGACCCCATCCCGATCGGCGCGCCCTGATGCGCCGCGGCTTCCGGCGGGAGTAAGGGGCCTCAGCACGCCTCCCGGACGGCGGCGGCGAGCCGTTGCGGGGCTTCCCGCAGCGCCTCCGCCAAGGGCAGCTCCGGCGGCGAGATCGACCGCGCCACGAGCCCCGGCGGCGGCTCCGGCAAGGTCGCCTGCCCAGCCAGCACCAGGACCCGCTTCCCTCGGGCCAAGGCCCGCGCCGCCACCGCACCCGGCCCCTTGCCTTGCAGCGAACTCGCATCAAACCGGCCCTCGCCCGTCAGCACCAACTCCGCCGCCGCCAGTCGGGTCTCCAAATCCAGCCACGCCGCGACCAAATCGAAGCCAGGCAACAGCCTCGCCCCCGCCGCCGCCATCAGGCCAAACGCAATTCCCCCCGCCGCCCCCGCCCCCGGAACCTCCGTCAGGCTGCCCGGCTGGCCGCAGTGCGCGCAAAGGACCCCAGCGAGCCGGAGGGTCGCTTGGTCGAGACGCTCCAGATCCCGCGCCTGCAGCCCCTTCTGGGGCCCGTAGGTCGCCGCCGCTCCGCGGGGACCCGCCAACGGATTGGTGACGTCGCACGCAATCCGCAGCGGCGGCAGGCTGGAATCGACCCTGCCGGCGAAGCCCGTGGCCTCCGCCCAATGCCGCGGGATCGGATTCGCCAAGGGCGTCCCATTCGCGGCCAAGGTTTTTAGTCCGAGAGCCCTGAGCGCACCCAAGCCGAGATCGTGGGTCGCGCTCCCGCCCACCCCGAGCAGCACGGCCCCCGCCCCGGCCGCCGCGGCCGCCCGGATCAGTTCGCCCGTACCCGCCGTGGTGGTTTCCCACGGGTCCCGGTCCACCGCCGCCAGCAGCGCAAGTCCCGACGCGGAAGCCATTTCCAACACCGCGACCGGCCGTCCCGCGGCGCGGGCGGGCAGGTCCAGCAAGGCGCGCGCACCGGCCGGGATCCGGTCCCACGGCACCAGCCCAAACGCGGCCGTCACCGGTTGGCCTCGGGGACCGGTGACCGGGGTTGCGTGGAGGGTGCCTCCGGCGGCCCGGGTGAGGATCTCGGCAAAGCCCTCGCCGCCGTCCGCCAAGGGGCAGGAATCGATGCTCCATTCGGGATGCCGTTCGTGGATCGCCGTGGCCGCCACGGCGCACGCGGCGGGCGCGGTGAGGCTGTCCTTGAACTTATCGAACGCGAGGAGGACGCGCATCGCTCAAGGCTCCGGTTGGCGGCGGAAGCGGGCTTGCCGGGACCCTTCGACCGTCACGTCCTCGTTGAACATCGCGGCGGGGCGAACCCAGAGCCCTCCGGTTCCATACAGGGCCTCGTACACCACCAAGGGCTCAAGGGTCTCGGAATGCCGGGCGAGGCCGATGACGCGGTATTGGCCGCCCTTGTAGTGGGCATAGAGGCCCGGGGTCGGGGTGGCCGGCAGCGGAGGCAGCGGGTCGTTCATCGGTGTCCCGTACTTGGGCCGGCCGGGCGGGCGCGGCGATGTTTTTCTCGGCCGTGCAGCCAATCGCCCGGGAGGCGACGCGGTGACGGGGGTTTCCGCGCTTGCCTTCCCCTCGATCGCGAGGCGCTCATCGAGGTCTTCCCCGCACCACCCCCAACCCCTTCCCGCCATGTTCACCCCGGTCCGCTTCACCCGTGTCCTCCTCGCGCTGAGTGTGGGCGCCGTTGCCTCCCTGAGGTCCGCCGCCCCCGCGTCGCCGCCGCCCGAGGAGGTGATCGCCCTGCCTGAGTTCGCCGTCAGCAGTTCGGCCGACAACTCCTGGGCCGCCTCCAGCTCCCTCTCCGGCACGCGCACCAACGTCCCGATCCAGAACCTCGCCCGTTCGCTCCAGGTCCTCACCAGCGAGTTCCTCGCCGACCTCGGCGCGGACAACCTGTCGGACGCGGCCGCCTTCCTCACCGGCGTGACCTCGCAGGGGAAACAGGACGCGGTCTTTGACAACAATACCTTCACCGTGCGCGGCATGCGCCAGAACCGGCACTACCGGGATGGCGTGAAGGAAGGCTTCGTGGGGATGATCAGCGACACCCTGACCGTGGACCGCATCGAGGCGCTGCGCGGCCCCAGTTCGCTGCTGGCGGGCGTGGTCGAGCCGGGTGGGATGATCAATCAGATCAGCAAGCGCCCGCGTTCCCGCAACGAGACCACGACCAAGCTCACCCTCGGCTCCTGGAACTACGTCCGCGCCGAGCTCGATTCCTCGGTCGCCCCGACGCGCCAGTTCGCCCTCCGCACGGCGCTGGCCTACCAGGACGGCAACAGCTGGCGCCCCTGGGAGAGCAGCCGCCGCAAGGTCGCCTATGCCGCCGCTTCCTACCGCCTCGCGCCCGAGTCGATCGTCAACGTGCGTGCCGAGAGCATCAAGTACGAGGGCAACGTCGCGATCGCGATTCCCGGCCTCCGCATCCCCACCAGTGCAAGCGCCACCAGCGCCACCGCGGCCCCGGCCGTCGGCGCCTATGCCTTCGGCTACGTCCCCGCGGAGATCGTGCCCTGGGATTTCAATCCCTTCGGCCCGAATAACCTCCGCACCCAGGAGGTCTACCGCGCCGCCGTCGACGTGCAGCATCGCTTCAATCGCACCTTCTCCGCCCGGGCCGCCACGCTTTGGTCCCGGAGCGACCGCCGCGACCTCCGGCTCTCCGGCAGCGCTTCCAGCATCATCGCCCGCTTCCTCAATCCCGCGGCGGGGAACGTTCCAGGCAACGTCGTGGCCGATGAGATCCGCTGGTCGGCCACCAAGGACGACGAAACCTGGGACATCTGGACCTACCAGGCCGATCTGCGCGGCCAGTTCCAATACGCGGGGCTCAAGCACGAGGCCATTTTGGGCGTCGAGCGCATCGAGTCCCGCAATTGGCGGGACCGGACCGACACCCCCAACTCGACCAGCACCGCCTTGGGCGCCGCGCCATCGACCAACCCCAACGCGCTCACGCGGTACAAGTTCCCCACGTCCGCGAGCGGCGCCCTCTTCGCGGCGGACTTCCAGCCCGCGTGGCGCGAGATGACCGACCTGACGCGCTATTCGAGCCCGAACTCCTATGTCGACCAGCGCCTGATCCGTGGCGCGGTCTCCTTCACCAACGTCGTCAGCACCGCGAATGACCGCTGGCACCTGCTGGCCGGCGTCCGCCGCGACCATGGGGAGAACAACGCCCTCACCGGGGCCACCTCCGCCGCCCTCGCGCCGCAGGCCCTCCCGGTGGAGAACGCCACTTCGTCCACCGTCGGCCTGCTCTACCGCCCCTGGAAGGCGCTTTCCTTCTACGTTTCCGCCAGCGACTCGTTCTCGGGGGTGCCGACCGGCATCGACGTCTACGGGCGCCTACTCGACAAGCCGGAGTCCGGCGAATCGCTTGAGGCCGGCCTCAAGTCCTCGCTGCTGGACGGCCGGCTGACGCTGGAGGCGGCCGTCTTCGAGCTCGATCGCCGCAACACGCGCCGGCAGCTGACGAATGCCGAAATCCTCGAAGTCCTGGGCTCCCTGCCCAGCGGGGCGCGCAGCACCCAGGACAACGGGGAGGAGTCGCGCGGGTTTGAGGTGCAGGCGCTGGCGCGGCCGTTCGCCGGGTATCAGGCGTCGCTGACCTTCTCGCGGATCGACACCCGGCTGGTGGCGCCGGACAACCCCATCCGCAACGGGGGTCCCATCACCGGCCGGCCGCGCGCGAACGGCAGCCTGTTCCACAAGTACAGCTTCGCCGGGGGCGCCCTCGCGGGCCTCGCGCTGACCAACGGCATCGTCTGGGTCGACGGCCACCGCGCCGACAGCATCAGCGGGACGACCGGGCAGGTGACGAACTTCATCCCCGGCTATACCCGGCTGGACTTCGGTGCGACCTACGCGGCGCGCGTGCTTGGCCGGCCCTGCACCTTCAGCGCCTCCGTGCGCAACGCGGCCAACCGGAAGATCATGGAGGGCCTCCAGAGCAAGGGCGACCTGCGCAGTTTCCGCCTCGCGGTCGGCACGCGCTTCTGAGGCGGCGGCGATGGCCTCCCGCACCCTCCGCCTGGCCGCCCTCCTCGCCCTCGCCGGCGGGGCGGGCCTGTCCGGGGCGGAGGTGCGGCGGGAGTTGTTTCTCCCGTCCCCCGGACCGGGCACCGCCGTCCTTGCGGCCACGTATTACACCCGTCCCACCGGGCGCGACCTGTTTTCCCTGCACCAGCTGATGTCCCGGTCGGACACCGTGGACGTGGCCTTCCTGCGGCATTCCGCGGATCACGGCCGCACGTGGTCCGAAGTGACGGGCGTGCCGACGTCCGAGCCGCGCCCAGACGGCCGCCTGCGCCGGGCCCTGCGCGGCGGCGTGGCCGATCCGGTGACGGGCCGCTTCGTGCGCTTCTACCTGGAGGCGCTGCTGCCCACCGATGACCCCCTCGAGGGCATGCGGCGCTGGCAGGTGTTTTACGCCGTCTCGGGCGACGGCGGCCGCACGTGGGCCGTCGATGAACCCGTGGTCCACCGGGGCGAGGGGTTCTCGCGGGACCGTCCGCTGCCGGGTGTCCACGTGGGCCGGAACGCCTTCATGGTGGGCGACCTCGCGTCCGTTCCCCTCGTGCTGGCGGACGGCACGATCCTTGTCCCCGTGATGATCACCCCGCAGGGCCCGGACGGCACCTACCACAACCCGGGCGGCGGCTACACCTATTCGGATGCCGCGGCGCTGCGGGGGCGTTGGCGGCCCGATGGCCGGATCGACTGGGAGCTGTCGGCGCTGATCCGCGGCGACCCGGCGCGGTCCACGCGAGGCTTGGACGAGCCGACCTTCGCGCCGTTGGCCGACGGCCGTCTGCTGGCGGTGCTGCGGGGTTCCAATGGCGGGAAACCGGCGTTGCCCGCCCGGCGCTGGGCGGCGTGGTCGGAAGACGGGGGCCGGACCTGGACCGAGGCGACGCCGTGGACCTACGCGGACGGCGGCGACTTCTTCTCCCCGAGCTCGTGTTCGCAACTCGTGCCGCATTCCTCCGGGCGACTGTACTGGATCGGCAACCTTACCCCGGCGAATCCGGATGGGAACCGGCCGCGGTACCCGCTGGTGGTGGGCGAGGTGGACCGGCGCTCCGGGCTCCTCGGGCGGGAGAGCGTGCGGGTGGTCGACACGCGGGGCCCGGGCGACAGCGCGCAGCTGACCTTGTCCAATTTCGCGGCCCGGGAGGACCGGGAGACGGGTGAGCTCGTGATCCACCTGAGCCGCCTCTTCCAGCATTCCCCGGCGGACGGCCTCGACTGGACGTCCGACGCGTACCTGTACCGGGTGCCCGTGCCGTGAGCTGGGCCGGCCACGCGGGGCTTGTCGCGGCGGCGGGCCTCGGGAAGGCTGCGCGCCAATGACCCCGCCTCGGGCGACCCCGACCCCATGGGCCCGTCTGGCCCGCCTGTCCCTCGCCCAATGGATGCTCCTCGCGGCCGTCGGCGGCGTCGCCTGCGGGCTCCTCGCCCCCGGGGTGGCCTCTTCGCTGGGGATCGTGACCGACATTTTCCTCCGCCTGATCCGCGCCATTGTGGCGCCGGTGCTCGTGGGGGTGTTGATCCGGGCGGTGGGCGGCGCGGGCAGTCTGGGCGACCTCGGCCGCCTCGGGTGGAAGTCGCTGCTGCTCTTCGAAGGCTTCACCACTCTGGCGCTGCTGCTGGGGTGGGGGGCGGCCCTGCTCTTCGAACCGGGGCGGGGGGTGGCGCTGGCGACCGCGGCCCCGCCGGCGGTGAACGCCTGGTCGCTGCGCGACCTCCTCGTGAACGCCTTTCCGACCAGCATCTTCGACGCGATGGCGCGGGGCGACGTGCTCCAGATTCTGGTCTTCTGCCTGCTCTTCGGCCTCGCCTGCCTCGCGGCGGGCGAAAAGGCGCGGCCGGTCATGGACCTCGCCGCGGCGGTCGTGGCGGTGGCGTTCCGCTTCACCCACCTGGTGATGTTCCTCGCCCCGGCCGCCGTCTTCGCGGCCCTCGCGGGGACCGTCGCGGGCAGCGGGGCGGGCGTCCTGGTGGGGCTGGCGCGGTTCGTGGTGGTCTCGTGGGGCGCGGAACTCCTGTTTCTGGTGGGCGGCTTCGGGGTGGCGCTCGCGGTGGGCGGGGTGCCCCTGCGGCGCTTCCTCCGGGCGGTGCGGGAACCCTTCCTGATCGCCTTCGCCACCACCTCGAGCGCCGCCGCCTTGCCCCAGACGCTGGAGAATTTGGAGCGCTTCGGCGTCCCTCGCCGCATCCTCGGGGTCGTGGCGCCGCTGAGCGTCAGCCTGAATCTCTGCGGCAGCACCCTGTTTCTCGGCCTGGCCACCCTCTTCATCGCCCAAGCGGCCGGAGTGAACCTGTCGTGGCAGCAGCAGCTCTTCATCCTCCTCACGCTGAAACTCACCAGCAAGGGCGTGGCGGGCATCCCACGGGCCAATCTCGTGGTGCTCGCGGCGCTCTTCCAGAGCTTCGGCCTGCCCCCCGAGGGGCTCGGGCTGCTCCTGGCGATCGATGCCTTCATCGATCCGATCCGCACCAGCGTGAACGTCCTCGGCCACTGCACCGCCCCCGCCCTGGTCGCCCGCTGGGAAGGCACGCGCTTCCCCGCCGCGGAGCCGCCGCCCCCGGCGGCCCCCGCCGCTTGAGGCCGGACTTGCCTTGACCGGAACCTTGCCGCCCCTTGTGCGCACTGCCGGATGAGCCTGCTCCCCCTGTTTGACCTTTCCCTGCAAGGCCGCGCGGACGTGCGCGGCTTGGAATTCCTCCAGCCGGACGGCACCGTCGCCACGCGGACCTTCGGGGAACTGGAGGCGGCCAGCAACCGCCTCGCCCACCTGCTCCGGGCGCGGGGCCTCGCGTCCGGCGATCGCCTCGCCTTCTTCCTGCAGAACCGACCCGAGGTGATCGAGCTGTGGCTCGCCGCGGTGAAGCTCGGACTGATTTTGGTCCCGGTGAACGTCCTCTACCGGGCCCGGGAGCTGGCGCACATCCTCACCGATGCGGCCCCGACGGCCGTGGTGACGACCCCCGACCTCGCGGCCCACCTCCCGGCCGGGACGCCGGTCTGGGACGTCGCGGCGCTGGCCGCGGCGGCCGCGGGCGAGGCGTCGACGCGGATCGCGGTGCCGGCCGATGCCGACGCGCCCCTCGCGCTCATCTATACCTCGGGCACGACGGGGGCGGCCAAGGGCGCGGTGCTGACCCAAGGCAACTTCGCGACCAATGCCCTCACGCTGGTCACGGCTTGGCGCATCAGCGCGGCGGATCGTTTCCTCTGCAGCCTGCCCCTGTTTCACGTCCATGGCCTCGCGAACGGGGTCCATTGCTGGCTGCTCAGCGGCTGTGTGCTGCGGTTGACGGAGCGGTTTGAGCACGCGCGGGCGGCGGCGTGGTTCGAGGAATTCCGGCCGACCCTCTTTTTCGGGGTACCGGCGATGTTCATCCGGCTGCTGGAGCTGCCGGCGGAGCAGGCGCGGACCTTCGGGGCCCGGCTGCGGCTGGCGGTGTCGGGCTCGGCGCCGCTCCCCGCGGAGGTGCACGAACGTTTCCGCCAGCTCTATGGCTCGGTGATCCTCGAGCGCTACGGGATGACCGAGACCCTGATGAACGTGGGCAACCCGTACGAGGGTGAGCGGCGGCCGGGAACGGTCGGGTTGCCGCTGGCGCACGTGGCCCTGCGGGTGTGCGATGAGGCGGGCGCGCCGGTGCCGGTGGGCACCTCGGGCGAGGTCTGGGTGAAGGGGCCGAACGTCTGTGCCGGCTACTGGCGGCGGCCCGAGGCGACGGCGGCCGCGTGGCGCGACGGCTGGTTCCGCACCGGGGACATTGGGGTGCTCGCGCCGGACGGCTACCTGACCCTCCAGGGGCGGCGCAGCGACCTGATCATCTCGGGCGGCTTCAACATCTATCCGCGCGAAATGGAAGAGCTCCTGCTGGAGCAGCCCGGCGTCAAGGAGGCGGCGGTGGTGGGCGCGCCGGATCCGGTGCGTGGGGAGGTGCCGGTGGCGTACGTCGTGGCCGGGCCGGACTTCGACGAGGCGGCGGTCGCGGCGCGCCTGCGCGAGCAACTGGCCTCCTTCAAGCAGCCCCGGGCCTTCGTGCGGGTGCCGGCGCTGCCCCGGACCGCCCTCGGCAAGGTCCAGAAGCACCTCTTGCCGCCCTGGCGGGCCTGAACGCGATGAACCCCGCCACGCTGTCGCTGATCGCCCTGGTCGCGGTAATCGTCCTGAGCCTGACGTCCCGGATCAACATCGGCGTTCTGGCGGTGGCCCTGGCCCTGCCGGTGGGGGTGGGGGCGGCGGGGTGGAAGCCGGAGGCGGTGCTGGCGCTGTTTCCCTCGGGCCTGTTCCTGACTTTGGCGGGGGTAACCCTTTTGTTTGGGGTGGCGCAGACCAATGGGACGCTCGAGGCCCTGGCGCGGCGGGGCGTGCGGGCCTGCGGGGGGACGCCGGCGTTGCTGCCGCCGTTGTTTTTCCTCTTGGCGGGGGCGATCTCGGCGCTGGGGCCGGGGGCGTTGGCCGCGACGGCCCTCGTGGCTCCGCTGGCGCTGGCGGCGGGGTCCGCGGCGGGCGTGCCTCCGTTTCTGATGGCCCTGATGGTGGCGAATGGCGGCAACGCGGGGAACCTATCCCCGTTCAGCGCGGTGGGCGTGATCGTCCACGCCAACATGGCCAAGGCCGGCGTGCCGGGCCACGAGGTGGCCGTGTTCACCGCGAACTTCGCGGCGCATGTATTGGTCACGGCGGGCGCGTGGCTCCTGTTCGGGGGACCCGCCTCGGTTCGGCGGCCGCGGCTTGCGACCGCCCTGGTGGCGCCGGTCGCGCTCACCGGGCGCCAGGGTTTTACCCTGCTGGTGCTGGCGCTGTGGGTGGGCGGGGTGGTTGGCCTTGGGTTGAATCCCGGCCTCTCGGCCTTCGCGGCCGCGGCGGTGCTGATTTTGGCCCGCTGCGGGGAGGATGGGGCGGCCCTCGCGTCGGTGCCGTGGGCGGTGCTGCTGATGGTTTCGGGCGTGAGCGTCCTGGTCGGGGTGCTCGAGAAGACGGGCGGCCTTGATCTGGTGTCAGGCCTCCTCGCGCGGCTGGCGACGCCCGGGACCGTGAATGGGGCGATGGCCTTCGTGACCGGGCTGATCTCGACCTATAGCTCGACCTCCGGGGTGGTCTATCCGGCATTTTTGCCGATGGTCCCGGGCTTGGTGGCGCAACTGGGCGGGGGGGATCCGCTGCAGGTGGCGCTCAGCATCAACGTGGGCGCGGCACTCGTGGATGTTTCCCCCCTCTCGACCATCGGGGCCCTGTGTGTCGCGGGCTTGCCGCCCGGCGAGGACAGCCGGCGGTTGTTCCGTCAGATGCTGTTCTGGGGCTTCGCGATGGTCCCGGTCGGCGCCCTGCTCTGCCAGCTCGGCGCCCGTTGGTTCTCCTGATGCAACCCTACCTCCGCCTCCTCGTCGCCCTGCTGGCCTTGCCGCTGGGCGCCGCCGCCCCTGACGAAGCCGCCAAGCGCTGGGAACAGTACGAGCCCTCCTTCCGCACGTTCGCGGAGCAGGACGCCGCGCGCCCCTTCGCGCCTGGGGGTATCCTGCTGGTGGGCAGCAGCATTTTCCGCCAATGGACCACGGCGGAGGATCAACTGGCGCCGCTGCCGGTCCGGAACCGCGCGTTCGGGGGCTCGCGGACCGGTGACCAGCTCGCGCGCTTCGACCAGCTCATCCCCCGGTACGCGCCGCGCATCGTGGTGTACTATTGCGGCAGCAACGACCTGAAGGCCAAGGATGCCGACGCCCCGGCGGTGATCTTCAACCGCTTCCGCGAGTTCTCGGAGCGGGTGCGGGCGCGTTTTCCCGCGACTGATCTGGTTTATGTGACCGCGACCCGCAGCCCGGACCGGGTGGCGATCTGGGAGCAGGTGGATCATTACAACGCCCTGGCGCGCGCCTACTGCGCCGCGACGCCGCGCCGGCACTTCATCGATTTGAACCCGGTGCTGGTGGACGCGCAGGGCCATCCGCGGCTCGAGCTGTACCAGAAGGACAAGCTCCACTTCCACCCGCCGGCCTACGCCGAGTTCACCCGCGTGATCCGTCCCGTGCTCGAGCGCCTCTGGGCGCAGCCCGCGCCCTGAGGGCTCACAACGCGCGGGCCTCGGCGATCAGCTCCTCGAGTCCCTCGAGCCGGTAGCGGGCGCAGACCGCCCGCACCTCAGCCAAATCCGCCCCGGGATTGCGGAGCAGCAGCTCCACGATGTCGCCCTTCGACTTGTACCCGCCGGCGTAAAGCTTGAGGGCCACCAAGTGGGCCAAGGGAGCAATGCGAAGGGGACTCCCTTGGCGCGCCACGAGGGTCGCTTCGCGCAGTGCATCCTCGATCACCGCGGGAAAGCGGCCGGCATAGCTGATGATCTGCACCACGCCGAATGGTCCGGTGACATCGATCACCCCGCCCAGCGGATCCTCGGCGTCCGGCTCTCGGAGCTCCGCCGTGAAGCCGGCCTCCCGCAGCGCCGCCACGGTCCGCCGCAACACCGGCAGCTCGCCGTTGAGGGCGAGGTCGATGTCTTCCGTCTGACGAACGTACTGGTGGGCCGCAAGCGCCACCGCCCCGATCACGACCGCGTCCAGTTGCTGTCGCGAGAGGATCGCGAGGACGGCCTCCGCGGCGGTGAGCAGGTCTTCGCCCGGGTTCACGGCGGGGGTTCCTGCCGGACGGGTTGCAGCCACGCGTGCCGGGCCTTGATCGAGAGGGCCATCCGGATCCGCTCTTCCACCGTCAACTGGCGCAGGCGGGCCATCTCCGCCTCGCGGGAGGCCGCCGCCGAGGCGCTCCGGCGAGGCCGCCGCGGGCCGTCGGGGAGAGGGGGAGGGGCGGAATCGCTCATCGCGGTGGGTGGGCTGACTCTCTCGGGCCGCCCGGGAGGCTCAAGGGAATTTCCGGGCGTGGGGGATGCCCCGTCCGACGGCAGGCGTCCGGTTCCGGAGCAGGTTGGCCGCAAAAGGCGCCAACGAGTGCCGCTCGCACGGCAGTGCCAAAGCTCAATTAACGGGTTAACGGAATGAGTCCGGGATCAGTGCTGGTTCCAGGCCGGATTGGGCCGGTCCCAGATCAGGCGGGCGGCATAGACGCGGCCGTTCGCCCCGAACGCGGCCGGGTTGCCCGGGGCCATTCCCTCCGAGGTGGTCACCCAGGTCTCCCGCTCGTTCACGTCCACCACGGCGAAGTTCCCCAGCTGAGCGCCCCGGTTCGGCACCAGCTCCCGCTCCGTCGCGCGGAGCACGACCATCCGCTCCGGATCGACCGCCGCGAGGAACAGCGGCGCCCGGTGGCGCGCGCGGGCCATGTTCTCGTTGTTCGCCCCGCGGCGGGTGTAGGCCAGGAAAAGGCCGGCCGCGTGGGTCACCCAATGCGCCTGCGTGTTGTAGCTGCCGAGGTCCGTGCCGTCGTCGAACGTCCACCGCCGCGCCTCGCCGAAACGGAGGCCGTCCTCGCTGCGGGCGACGTACGCCGCCTGGTCGTTGCGCAGGGTCAGGAAAAACCGGCCGCCGAAGCGCGCGAGGCTCGGCTCGTACAGGCCGCGGTCGACCGGGAGGGCCAACTCGGTGCCGTGCTCGACGTAGCGCAGGGTGGTACCGTCAAAGCGGCAGCGCACCACCGTGGACCGGTATTCCTTGGCGGTCGGCTCCTTGAAATAGATCGGGAGCAGCAGGTCGCCGTTCGGGAGGTCGACCCGCTGGGTGCTGCCGGCGCCGGCGTTGGCGAAGTCCGGCCGGTCCGGCATCTCGAGGCGCACCCACGGGGTCCAGGTGCGCGTCGCCGGATCGTAGGTGGACCACACGGTGTGCCGCGGCCGGACCGGCAGCAGGCGGTCGTCGGCGTAAAACACGGTGTGGCCGGTGCCGAGCAGACGCCGCGTCGCCGCGTGCCACTTCGGGGTGAAGTCGCAGATGCCCTCCTCGCGCGTCGCGTCGAGGCGGTGCCGGCCGAGGGTCGCGGCGTGCTCGGGAAAGTCGGTCCAGGTGCGGCCGAGGTCGCGGGTCTCGCCGGAGGCCACCGGGTAGAAGACGTCGCTCCGCCGCGTGTTCCAGCGCTGCATCGTCAGCACCACCGTGGGGACCGGCCCGGGGATGGCTCCGGCGCGCGGGTGGAACCAGCAGCGGTCGCCGTCCATCCCTTCGGTGATGACGTCCAGCTGGAGCCGGTAACCGACCCCCGGGGAGGCCGGGGCGGAGGGCTCGGCGGCCGTCGCGGCCGCAATCGCGAGCCCAGATGCGATCAGCCGGCGCAGCGCGCGGGCCAGGGGCGGGAGCAGGGCAGGGTCAGCACGCCAGGGGAGCATGCCCGCAGGCTGAGGGGTAGGGCGGCGTGGTGTCAGACCAATTTCCCGGGCGGCTTGCGGGCGGCGGTCCGACCCGGAAATCGGGGCCGCGCGACGTTGGTCGCCGGGGCGATCCTTGGCTGCGCTGGCCGGGTGATGCCCGAAGTCTTCCGCCACCGCGGCCACCGCCTATTCTTCTTCAGCGATGAGCGCCGGGAGCCCGTGCACGTCCACGTCGAGAAGGCCGAGGCCCACGCCAAATTCTGGCTCCTCCCGGTGGCGCTAGCGGAAAACCGGGGCTTCCGGGGCCCCGAGCTCCGCTCCCTGCACAATCTCATTGAGGAGCAGCAGGAGAGGATTATCCTACGCTGGCATGAGCACTTTGGTCCTTAACTCGCCCTCCGACATCGTGGCGGTGGAGTTCACGAACCACGCGCTGATCGTCACCCTCGCGGATGCCCGCCGGGTGGAGGCGCCCTTGGCGCAGTATCCCCGCCTCCTCCGCGCGACGCCGGCCCAGCGGGCCCGCTGGCGGCTGATCGGCGGCGGCAGCGGGATCCACTGGGAAGACCTCGACGAGGACCTCTCCCTGCGCTCCCTCCGCGGACCCTGACCCGCTTCAGCGCCGGTCCCTCGGCCGGTCGGCGCGCCTCGCCGCGTCGGAAATTGGGGCTTGCCTCCATGGCCGGCTGGCTTTTCCGGAAGGCGTTCCCCGGTGTTTATGCTACCCCGCATCCTCCGGCTTCCCCTCCGGCTGTTCGCGCTGTCGCTTGCCCTCGGCGCTTCCCTCCCCGCCCAACTCGTCAACACCTCGGTCCGCGTCCGCGTCGGCACCGGGGACGATACCCTGATCACGGGCTTCGTGATCGGGGCCACGCCCAAGACCTACCTTTTCCGCGCGATCGGCCCGACCCTCGGAAACTTCGGGGTCAGCGGGGTCCTTGCCGATCCGATCCTCACCCTCTTCGGGAGCAACCAGACCGCGCTGACCAATAACAATGACTGGGGCGCCAATCCGGCCTATTCCGCGGCCACGATCGCCTCCGTGATGGCCACGGCGGGTGCCTTTCCGTTGCCCGCCGGATCGCGGGACGCAGTGCTGATCGCTACGCTGCCTCCCGGGGCTTACACCGTGCAGGTGACGGGCGCGAACAACGGCACCGGCGTGGCCCTCTTCGAGGCCTACGAGCTCGCGGCGGCGCCGGCGCCATCCGGCTCGATCCGCGGCCGGCTGCTCGTTGCGTCCGGGGACGAGTTCCCGCCCGCAATCGTCGGCACCGAGATCATCTTCCGTAATTCGGCTGGGGCCGAGATTGGCCGCGCCACCACCCGGGTGTTTGGGTTCTTTGATGCGATGCTCCCTGCCGGCCCGGTCCGCGTTGAGTTCCCGGGTACCTCGGCCTTCGGGTCCGCCTTCCAGCTCGCGACCGTCGTCGCGGGCGTCACCACGGAGCTCCCGCCGCTCTCGGTCGCCCGGGTGGCAACCGGACCCGGTACGATCGGGGGTCGCATTACCAGCGCCGTCACTGCCGCCAGCCTCACCGGCGCGACCCTCCGTTTCCGGGCCGGGAGCGGAGTCCAGACCGGTCCCATCGTCGGCACCGCGACCACCATCACCAACGGAACCTACTCAATTACCCTCACGCCCGGCACCTACACGGCTGAGGTCAGCTTGACCGGCTACATCACCTCGTACTTCACGGTCACCGCTTCCGCGTCCACCGTCATCACCAGCGGGAGTTATGCGCTCTCCCCGGTCCTCGGCGCCAATCAGTTCCGGGTGGTTCTGACGTGGGGAG
>JBMTAG010000094.1:0-14179 GCA_049428505.1 Opitutaceae bacterium
ACCGCGTTGTGCGGGAAGAAATTCTTGAACTCGGAGTACAGCTGGGCGGCAAGGGTCTTGTTGTGGGAGAGGATCAGCGCCGGCCGCTCGAGGCGGGCGATGACGTTGGCCATCGTGAAGGTCTTGCCGGAGCCGGTGACGCCGAGGAGGGTCTGGTGACGGTTCCCCGCGCGGAGGGAGTCCACCAGCCGCTGGATGGCCTGGGGCTGATCACCCTTGGGCTCGTACTCGGACTGGAGTTGGAACAGCATCGCCGGCCGGTCACTCAGGCCGGTTCCCGGTGGGAGGCAAGCGGGTGAATTGCAGGTTGACAGGTCGGGGCCCGGGTTCAGCGTCTCCCTTCCTCCTTTCAATGAGCACCACCGAGCAGAAGCAGCAGACTCCCACCCCGGCCGAGATTCCCTACACCCAGCCGCAGGCGATGGTCCGTTACGTCACCGACACCGGCAAGATCTTGCCCCGCAAGTACACCGGCCTGTGCGCGAAGCACCAGCGGGCGGTCACCAGGACCATCAAGCAGTCGCGCAACATGCTGCTGGCGCAGTAAGCGCCTGCACGCCGCGGGCGCCGCCCGCGTTTCCTCCACAAGCCGGAGCCCCGCGTGGGCCCGGCTTGTGGTGTTTTCGGGTGTGGGTTGGCCGGCCCCCCCGTCCGGATTTCCATTCCGGAGATTTCGGAGTTACCTTCCCCGGCTCCCCGAGCGGCTCCCGATGCACCTGTCTCCCGCTTGGTCCCGCCGGTTATTCTGGCTCGGTGTCATCGCATTCGTCGGAGGCGCGCTGGATCCCCTGGAAGGCGCCGGTGTCATTCTCGCCGGGAGCGTGCTGCTGCGGGTGAGTGCGAGCCTGCCCCGCGCGCCGCTGCCCCGCCCGCGACGCTGGACGTTGGTGACGGTCCTGATCGCCGCGGGAGTGGCGGCGATGTTCGCCCTGAGCACCGGCGGTGGCATCGGCGGCGACACGGGCCGCTCCGGGATGTGGCTGCTCCTGCTGCTGCCCTATCCGGCGGGCTGGCTGCTGGGGGTCGGCACCCTGATTGCCGACGCCCCATGGCGTCGGCGCCGCGGCGGCTGAGGCGGCAGCCGCGCCGGAGGCAGCATCATTCGCGATGGACGCCTCGCACGCGGGCGTGCATCCCTCCCCTCACCCCATGAAAACTCCCTTGAGTCCGCGGCGGCTCCTGCTGCCCCTCCTGCTCGCCCTCCTCCTGCCGGCCGCGGGGCAGACCCCTCCCGCCACCACCGGATCGATCGCCGGCCGCGTCACCAACGCCGCCGGGGACACCTTCCTCGAGCGCGTGCGCGTGACCGTCGAAGGCACGTCCCTCGAGACCTTCACCGACGCCGGGGGCGCCTACCGCCTCGATGGCGTGACTCCGGGCGCGGTCCGCGTGCGGATGTTCTTTACCGGCCTCGCGGCGCAGGCCGCGACCGTGACGGTGGTCGCCGGCCGGTCGACGCCGTTTGATGTGGCGCTGGGAGCCCCGGGGGGTGGCGCCGGGGGGAACGTTCCGGTGAAGCTGGATCAATTTGTCGTCGCCACCTCCAAGGAGATGGAGGCGTCGGCGATCGCGATCAACGAGCAGCGGTTCGCCTCCAACCTGAAGACGGTGGTCTCGAGCGACGAGTTCGGCACGGTGGCCGAGGGTCACGTGGGTGAGTTCCTGAAGTTCCTGCCGGGCGTGACCATGGATTACGCCGGGGGCAACGCGCGCGAGATCTCGATCAACGGGGCGCCGGCGGAGAGCGTGCCGGTGACCCTGGACGGCTTTGCCTTGGCGACGGCGATCAGCGGGATCGCGCGGGCGGCCGCGGTGGACATGGTCTCGATCAACGGCATATCGCGGGTGGAGGTTTCGTTCTCGCCGACCCCGGACACCTCCGGTGCGGCGCTGGCGGGATCCGTGAATATGGTGCCGCGCAGCGCGTTTGAACGTTCGCGGCCGGTTTTCAACGGCAGCGTCTACGGGATGGCGCGCGACCACCGCAAGGAACTGCACGCGACCCCGGGGCCGCGGGAGGACCGCCGGCGCAAGGTGGCGCCGGGCTTCGACTTCTCGTGGGTGGTCCCGGTGAACGGACGCTTCGGCTTCACCCTTTCGGGTGGCCGCACCAGCCAGTTCGCGGGCCAGGACCAGGTGACCAACACCTGGCGCGGCGCGGGCACGGCCACCAACGGCACCACCTTCCCCCACACGACGCCGGACCGGCCCTACCTATCGACCTTTGCGGTGCGGGGCGGCCTGAAGGAGACCACCCGCCATTCGCTCGCCGCCACCCTCGATTTCCGCCTGGCGCGCCACGACACCCTCTCGCTCTCCGTCCAAGCCTCGCGTTTCGAGGAGGATTACCTCAGCCAGACCTTGACCTTCAATGTTGGCGGCGTGGCGCCCGGAGCCTTCACCCCCTTCTCCACCCGGGGGAACGCCGGCGCGGGCGACCTGGTGAGTGGCAACGCCGGCGGTTACCGGCGCAACGAGACCTACATGCCGACCCTGCGCTGGCGCCACAACGGGCCCGTCTGGAAGGCGGAGGCCGGCGCGGGCTATTCCCGGGCCCGCTACAACGGGGGTGACCTCGGGCGGGGCTACTTCGCCAACTCCACCGCCCGCCGCACCGGCGTGACCGTGGCCTTTGATGACATCTTTTACCTGCGGCCAAACCGCATCACCGTGACCGATGGCACCACCGGCGCGCCCATCGACCCTTACGCCCTCGGGACTTACGCCCTCCAGAGCGCGGGCAGCGGCCAGCCCGAGAACAACGACCAGCAACGCACCGCCTTCCTCAACGTGGGCCGCGACCTGCCCTGGCGGCTGCCGGTCACCCTCCGGGCCGGCCTTGACCGCCGCCAAGGCGTGCGGGACGTCCGCAGCGACGACAATCGCACCTTCACCTTTGTCGGCCGGGACGGCCGCTCCAGCACGAACCCCCTCGCCGGGGACGACGGCGCGGCGCCCTTCTGGGCCCCGGAGCTCTCCGAACGACCGCACAGCTATGGGTTTCCCCGGATCCAGTGGGTCGGCAACACCCGGCTCCTCGCCTTCCAGCAGGCGAATCCGGCCCAGTTCACGACGGACGAGAACGCTCGGTATCGGGCCTCCGTCACCAACTCGAAACACATCGAGGAAACGATCTCCTCGGCCTACCTGCGCGGGGATCTTGCGCTGCTCGACCGGCGGCTGCGGCTCGTCGGCGGCCTGCGGGCCGAGCAGGCCAACATCGAGGCCGAGGGGCCGCTGACGGACCTCACCCGCAATTACCAGCGGGACGCCAGTGGACGTGTCCTCACCGTGGCCAGCCCCACCCCGGCCGACCCCAATCGCCGCACCCCGGTCCTCATCTATCCGGCCAGCAACACCCTCGCCGTCTCCCAATTGACCTTTCTGGCCCGGGGCACCCGGGTGGAAAAGGAGTACCTGCGCCTGTTTCCGAGTCTCAACGCGGCCTACAACCTGCGCGAGAACCTCGTCCTCCGCGCGGCCCGTTACTCGTCGGTCGGCCGGCCGAACCTGAACCAATACGCCGGCGGCCTGACCCTGCCGGATCCGGACAGTGATGCGGCCAATCCGGCCAACCGCATCGTGGTCAACAATGCCGGGATCAAGGCCTGGAGCGCGGAAACGACCAACGCGCGGCTGGAGTATTACTTCGCGGGAGTGGGCCAGCTCTCGGTCGGCGCCTTCCGGCGGGACATCCGGGACTTCTTCGGCGGCACCGTGCTCGACGCGACCCCGGAGTTCCTCGCCCTCTATGGCCTCGATCCGGCGCTGTTCGGAAAGTTCGACGTCACCACGCAGGGGAACCTCCCCGGCAAGGTGCGGCTCACGGGGCTCGACTTCAGTTACAAGCAGGCGCTGACCGGCCTGCCAGCCTGGGCCCGGGGAGTGCAGGTCTTCGCCAATGCCAGCGCGCAACGGGTGACGGGGGACGCGACGGCCACCGCCAACTTCGCGGGCTATATCCCGCGCAGCGGCAGCTGGGGCATCAGCCTGACGCGGCCGGAGTACAACGTGCGCATCAACTGGAACTACCGCGGCCGGCAGCGGCGCGCGCTCGTGGCCACGGGAGCGAGCATTGAGCCCGGCACCTACAACTGGGGCTCCAAGCGGCTCTACATTGACGTGTCCGCCGAATACTCCCTCACCCGGCGCCTCGCGCTCTTCACCAACCTGCGGAACATCAATGACGCCACCGAGGATACCGAGATCCACGGTCCGACGACGCCGGCCCACGCCCAGTTCCGCTCCCGCCTCGACTTCGGCTCGCTGTGGACCTTCGGCCTCCGGGGCACCTTCTGAGGTCAACGTGCCCGCCCATCTGCGCGCCCCGTGAATCGCCCCGGACCTGCCCGCCCGCCGGCCGCCCGGCCGGGCGGGTTCCTGGCCCTCCTGCTGGCCATCGGCTTCACCGCGGGCGGCGCGGCGGAGCCCCGCCCGGAAGCGGCCCGGGACCGCGTGGTGCGGCTCACCGGCTTCACCTGGGAGCGCGTGCCGCTGAACCTTCACTTCGGCAAGCGCACCGGGGATCTGACCGAGGCGGAGGTCGCGTTCGTCGCACGGCACAGCGCCCTCATCGCGCTGGAGAAGAGTCACGGCGTGAACCCGCATGGAAGCACCGAGGCCGGCATCGCGGACTCGGCGCGCCGCATCGTCGCGCAGCGCCCCGGAGCCCGGGTCCTGTTCTACCTGAACGCCTTCATCAACTGGCCGGGGTACGCCGCCGCCGCCACTTACCGTGACGAATGGACCCTGCGCGACCGGGCCGGGGAGATCGTCCGGCACCCGTCCGGCACGCCGCGCCCTGATCCCTCGCAGGCGGCGTTCCGGGAATGGTGGTCCGACGTGGTGGCGGCGGCGCACCGGGATGCGCCCTTGGGCGGCGTCTTCATCGACGCGCTGCCCCAGGCCCTCGCGCCCGGGCTCGCACGGCAGGTCGGTGCCGCCAAGGCCCGGGAGGTGGTGACCGGGCTGCGGGAAATGATCGCCCTGACCCGCCGCAAGCTCGGGCCGGAGCGGCTCATTCTGGTGAACGGGCTGCGCACGACCGACTTCCGGGAGCTGCTCGACTGGGCGGAGATCGACGGGCTGATGATCGAGCACTTCGGGAGCTTCAAGACGGACGACGCGGCGGCGATGAAGGCGGATCTCGACTCGTTCGCCCTCGCCGCGGCAAAGGGCAAGTTCATCGTCCTGAAGGGTTGGCCGGGCTTCACCTGGCTCGATGCGGAGCAGATGCGGCGCCCGCGGGCGGAGCTGCTGGCGCGCGCGCGGGAGCGCATCACCTTCCCGCTGGCCTGCTTCCTGATCGCGGCGCAGCCCGGCGCACACTTCTGCTATTCCTGGGGCTACACGGACGTCCACGGGATGCTGGAGCGGTATCCGGAGCTGGAGCGCCCGTTGGGCCCGCCGCGCGGCGACGCGGTGTGGCAGGGGCTCACGGCGACCCGGGAATTCGCGCACGCGCAGGTGCGGGTGGATCTGGCGACGAAGCAGGCGCGGATCGACTGGCGCTGACGGCGTGGGGGGGGGAAGGCGGATCGCTCCGCAGGAGGTGTCGCGGTTCTGCCGTCCGGGGCAAGCAGCCCCGGCTACACCAATCCGCTGAACGCCAGCCTCGATTGATCCACGGAACGCCCGCTGGCGTCAGCTCGCGGTAGCGAGCGACGTTTTATCCCCGGCGGGCGACGCGGATCCGCCGGTGGCCTCCCCGCCGCGGGCGATCCGGCGGACCACCTCGCCGGCGGCGGCCAGGCCGAAGAGGCCCGTCACGAAGACCGCGCTGCCCAGGCCCGCCGCACAGTCCAGGCGCACCGCCGAGCCCGGTTCCGGACGCGCGCCGCAGGTGCCGTCCGCCCACGGATAAACCGGATCCTCGTCCGACCAGACCGCCGGCACCTCCAGCCGCGTGACCCCACGCGCGGCGCCCGGCGAAAACCCGTGCGCCCGCCGCAGCTTGCGGCGCACCTGGCGCAACAGCTCGTCGCCCGCCTCCCCCAGATCCCCTGTGCGCAGGGCACCGGGGTCACTCCGGCCCCCCGCCCCGCCGACGGTCAGCACCGGGATCCCGCGTTCGCGGCAGGCGGCGATGAGGAGCGCCTTGTGGGACATCCGGTCGACCGCATCGATCACGAAGTCGAAGCCCGGGGCCAGCAGCGCGGGGGCCGTGGCCGCGGTGAAGAACTCCAGCTTGGTCTCCACCCGACACGCCGGATGGATGAGCGCGATCCGCTCCGCGAGCACCGTCACCTTCGGGCGGCCGATCTGGCCGTCGAGCGCCGGCAACTGGCGGTTGACGTTGGTCACGCAGACGTCGTCCAGATCGATCAGGGTCAGCCCGCCGATGCCGCTCCGGGCCAACCCTTCCGCCGCCCACGAACCCACGCCTCCCACCCCGACGACCGCCACCCGGGCGGCGGCCAGGCGGGCGAGGGCGGCGGTGCCGAAGATCCGGCCGAGGCCGCCGAAACGGGCAAGGAAGTCCGGCGACGGCACGCGCGCCCGGGAGTCTTACTTGATGCCCAGCAGGCGCCGGACGGTCGGCTCCAGCTGGCTCTGCGGCAGGTCCGCCACGATGCGGCCGACGGGACTGCCCTGAACGTTCATCTGGAGCATCCCCTTCTGGTCGAACACCAGCAGGCGCGGGGCGCCGGTGACGTTGAACTTCGGCGCGAAGGCGTTGCGGGTGCCCTGCCCGTCAAAATGAACCGGGAAGGCGATGCGGGCCGACTTCACGACCTGCTCCACCTTCGCGCGATCCTCCGCCTTGTCCAGGCACACGGTCACCACCTCAAAGCCGCGGCGGCGGTAGTCGGAATGCACCTGCTTGAGGGCGCCGAAGCGGTCGGTGGAGCTTTTGCTGGTGGTGCTCCAGAAGTAGAGGGCCACGACCTTCCCGCGCAGCTGGGACAGATCGGTCTCGACGCCGTCGAGCCCGGTGAACTTGAGGGCAAAAGGCTCCTTGCGGGCCTCGTAGAAGTTGAGTTCCTCCCGGGCCATATCCTTCACCGCCTTCTCCTTGTGCGCGAGCAGGCGACGGAAGTGCTCCTCGCCGCGGGCCGGCGCGCTGCCGAGGGTGATGACATGCCCGTAGGACCGCTCCCGGTCCGCTTGGAACCGCGCGGTGCCAGGCGTTTCGTCCAAGGCATCGAGCTTATCGCGGAAGTTGGTCAGGTTGTCGCGGCTGAAGGCGGTGCGGACCTCGAAATCAGCGATGGAGGCATCCAGCGCGGCCAGCGCGGCCTTGGTGGCGTCGGAGACGCCGTCCTTGTAGCGCAGGTTGGTGAGTTCGAGCTTCAGGAACGAGACATACGAGGTCTGCAGGGCCGCCTGTTCCTTGGGAATGGAGCCACCGTAAAAGGCCAAGCCGAGGAGGACCTCGTTCGCGCGGGAATGAGTGGGGTGCTTGGCGAGGTAATCCATGCCTGCCCCGATGACCTTCTGGAAGCGCGCCTGATCCCGCGCGCCTCCAGCCCCGCGCTCGCGGTTGAAGGCTTCGAACGCGAGGTCGGCGGCGGACTTGGCGGGCGCCTTGCCCGCCTTGTCGGCGGACTTGGGCGCGGAGGTCTGACCGGCGAGCGGCAGCAGCGGGCAGAGGACCAGGATCAGGAAGGGCAGCAGGCGGTGGTGCATCACGAGGGGGGGGTGGAAACGATCGCAGCGGACGGCGGACCCGGAAACGCCCGGATCCGCGAGCGCCAACCAATCGCGGGAGGCGGACCGCGCAAGTCAAAGCGGCCGAAGTCCGTGTCAGGGCGCGAGGTGGCGCTCCAGCCAGGCGTACGCCCGCGCGCGCATTTCCGGCGGGAAATCGTGTTCGCAGGCGGGATGGACGACGTCGAGGTTCGCCGGGGCGCCGAGCAGGGCGTAGACGGGCCGAGCCGCGGCGATGCTGCGTTCCACGCTCCGCCACTTGAAATTGCCGTCCCCGGTGGGCGCGATCGCGAGGAAGGCGCGGGGTGCGAGGGCCCCGATAAGTTCCGGAAAGTCGAATGGGATGGCGGCCAAGCGGCCCGCGTAGGCGGCCAGCGCCGGCATGTAGCGTTCCTGCGTCCAACCCTGCCCCGGCCGCCAGACCACGTCCCGCTTCTCCTCGTAATAATCGAGGAATGAATCGAAGCCGCAGCTCGAGACCACGGCGCGGAGGCGTTCGTCGAACAGGGCGGTGTAAATCGAATTGTGGCCGCCCAGCGAATGCCCCACCGCGCCGAAGCCGCGGGGGGAGACCCCTGGCATGGCCGCCAGGACATCGAGGCCGCGGATATTGTCCCAAATGGCCTTCATGGTCCCGCTCTGGTACCCGAGGCCCGCCAGATCCGGGCGGTACTCCCCGAGGTGCGGGTAAGGCGGGGCCAGCACCACGAAGCCGCGGGCGGCAAGCTCCTCCCCGTAGTTGCGGCCCGGTTTGCCGTCCGGCCGACCCAGGCCGACCACCGGGCGGTTCCCCTCGGCATTATTGGTGGGCATCAGCGCGAGGATGCCGGGCCGGACGGCCCGACCCGCGAGTACGTCCTTGGGGACCAGCAGGTACGCCGGCACCGTCCCGCCGGGTTCCGCGACGTAGGTGATCTCGCGGCGGACATAGGTGCCGCAGTCCGTCTCGGAGACCACGCGCAGGTCGAGGGGGACGCGCCGGGACGCGCCCGGAAGGGGTCCCATCACGGCGAGGGCGCCGGCGACGATCTCCGCGCGGCGCCGCGCCCAATCCGCCGCATCACGCACGGGCGCCGGCCGCCCATCGGTCCCCCGGTACACCAACAACTGGTGGCGATCGAGGCGTTCGGCGGCCGGGGCGAGCAGGGGCAGGAACGGCAGCAGCAGGAACAGGCGGCGGAGGGGCATGCCAGAGGCTGGGCGGCAGCCCGGCCGGCGTCGCGCCAAAACTCGCCGCCCCCGGCCGCCGTCGACCGACTCCGCCCTTGCCACGGCCGGTGGCGAAAGGGTTACTCGACGGATGCCCCGCCGTCCCGCCTTTTCTACCGTCCTGCTGGCCTGCCTGCTCCTGGCCGCCGCGACGCTCCGGGCGGGGGAGACGCCGACCTGGCGGGCCGGCACGGGCCGCGAGAACATCACCCCCCCCGCGGGTCTGTGGATGACCGGTTACGCCTCCCGCGACCGGCCGGCCGACGGCAAGCTGCAGGACCTGTGGGTGAAGGCCCTCGCCGTGAGCGATCCCGCCGGCAACCGGGGCGTGCTGCTGACCCTCGACCTCTGCGGCATCGCGCGGGAGACGACGGACCGCGTGGCGGCGGAACTGCAGCGGCGGCATGGCCTGCCGCGGGCCGCGGTGATGACGAATGTTTCACACACGCATTGCGCCCCGGCCCTCGAGGGCAACCTGCGCGGCATCCGAATCCTGCCGCCCGACGGCCGCGCCCGCTCGCTCGCCTACCTGGCGGAACTGGAACGCAAGATGGTCCAGGCGGCGGAAGCGGCGCTGGCCGCCCTCGCGCCGGCCCGGATCGGCTGGGGCGTGGACGAGGCGACCTTCGGCTTCAACCGCCGCGAGAATCCCGAGAAGGACGTTCCCGCCCTGCGCACCGCCGGCAAGCTGAAGGGCCCCTTCGACCCCCGCGTGCCCGTGCTCGCGGTGCGGGGGACCGATGGCGCGCTCCGCGCCCTGCTTGTCTCCTACGCGTGCCACAACACCACGCTGGGAATCTTCCAATGGCACGGGGACTATGCCGGCGTGGCCCAGCTGGAGCTGGAAAAGCGTCATCCCGGCGCGACCGTCCTCTTCGCCATCGGCTGCGGGGCGGACATCAACCCGGCCCCGCGCCGGGAACTGGTTCACGTCGAGGCCCACGGCCGCGCCCTGGCCGACGCCGCCGACCGGGCGCTGGGCCGTCCGCTGGCCCCGGTCGAGGGCCGCTTCGCCGCCGCCTGGACCGACGTGACGCTGCGTTTCGCGCGCCAGCCGACCGAGGCGCAGCTGAAGGAGGCCGAGGAGAAGGTGCAGCCCAACCGCGAGATGCACCAGGCCTGGGCCGCCTCCGTCCGCGAGCTCCAGCGCACCCGGGGGGCGCGATTGCTGGACTACGATTACCCGGTGCAGGCCTGGCGGCTCGGCGGCCTGGCGTGGGTGGCGCTCGGCGGCGAGGTGGTCGTGGACTACGCCCTGCGCCTGCGCCGCGAGGCCGGCGACGCCCTGTGGGTCTTTGGCTATGCGAACGATGTGATGGCCTACATTCCGAGCGAGCGCGTGCGGCGCGAGGGCCGTTACGAGGGCGAGACCTCGATGGTGCCCTACGGTCAGCCCGGACCCTGGGCCCCGGGGCTGGAAGACCAGATCGTCTCCACCGTGCACGACCTGCTCGGCCGCACCGCGGCCCGCTGACCCCTTTCCATGCCCAACGCGAAACTCCCGAAATCCCCCCGGATCCTCACGACCACGGTCGGCTCCTATCCGATTCCCGACTGGCTCGCGGCCCTGCCCAGCGAGCAGGCCGTGATCGACGCCACCCGCGTCGTCTTCGACCTCCAGCGCCAGGCCGGGATCGACCTGCCGACCGACGGGGAACTGTACCGCTTCGACATCAATCATCCCGACACCAATGGGATGATCGAATATTTCATCCGCCCGATGGCCGGCATCTCCTCGGTCGTCGGCCGCTCGGTGACCGATGAGTTCTCCCGCCACCACCCCATGGGCTTCCGCCGCAAGCCGGCTGGCGTCGTCACCGGCGCCCTCGGGGAAGGTTCGCTCAACCTGCTCGCCGATTGCCAGCGCGCGGCCGCCGTGGCCGGCGGACCGTTCAAATTTACCGTCACCAGTCCCTACATGCTGGCGCGGACGCTCCTCGACCATCACTACCGCGACTTTGACCGCCTGACGATGGCCCTCGGCGAGGTGCTGGCAGCGCAGGTCACCGGCCTGCCCGCGGCCTGCATCCAGGTGGACGAGGCCAACATCCCGGGCAACCCGGCGGACGCGCCCCTCGCGGCGGCGGCGATGAACCTCGTGCTCGACGCCATTTCCCCCGGCACCGAGCGCAGCGTGCACTTCTGCTTCGGCAACTACGGCGGCCAGACCATCCAGAAGGGCAACTGGCGCAAGCTGCTGGATTTCCTCAACGCGCTCCACACCGACCACCTGGTGCTGGAGCTGGCCCACCGGCCGGCCGCGGACCTCGACGCCCTGAAGCACATCGACCGCCGCATCGCCCTGGGCGTCGGCGTGATCGACATCAAGGTGAACCACATCGAGACGCCGGACGAGGTGGCCCGCCGCCTTGAGGCCGTGGAGAAGAAGGTCGGTCCGGGCCGGGTCCGCTGGGCGCATCCCGACTGCGGCTTCTGGATGCTCAAGCGTTCCATCGCCGACCGGAAGATCGAGGCCCTGGTGCTGGGCCGCGACAAGTACCTGGGACGCTGACCGCGCCCGGCCCGCGTCCGCCCCTCGCGCGGGCGCGGGCCGACCCCCTCGCGGCCTCAGCGCGCCGGCGGCGTCGCCGGCGGGGTGCCGTAATTGCCGGTCTCGGCGGCGCGCACGAAAGCCTCGGTGACGCCCTTGAGTTCCTCCCAGCGCCGCCGGATGTGCTTCGCCTCCTCCCTGGTGATGTTGCTGTCGGCGGAGGCCGTGGCGATGGTCGCGAGCATGTCCGCGAATTCCTGCACGATGCCGTTGGTGGCGGGGATCAGCCGGGCGCTGCCCGCGAGCTCCTGCGGGTTGCGGATGTAAAAGCCGTCACCCTGCTCGCAGACCCACTGGGCGATCCGCGGGTCGCCGGTGATGCGCTGCAACTGGCCGACGCGCTCCAGCGGGCTGCCGGAGGCGGCGCTGGGATCCACGGGCTCGGCCCATTTGTAGACCAGGGAAAGGGACAGGTTCATGTCGGCGGCGATCCGCTTGGCGCTGGTCTGCTTCAGGACCTCCTTCATCACCTCGTAAGCTTGCATCGGTCCCGACCGTGAGCGGAACCCTTGGAAACGCAACCCAGCGCGGCGGAACGATTTTGGGCGTGCTTCCGCGGCCCTGCCTCTGGTTTGCTCCGGCCTTTACGAACCTTCCCGCATGAACATCCACGAGTATCAGGCCAAGGCCCTCTTCGAGAAATTCGGCGTTCCCGTGCCCAAGGGCGCCGCCGCCCGGAGCCGGGAGGAGTTCGCCACCGCCTTGGCCCAGCTCCCCGAAGGCGCGACGATGGTGAAGTCCCAGATCCACGCCGGCGGACGCGGCAAGGGAACGTTCACCAACGGCTTCAAGGGCGGCGTCAAATTCTGCCAGGACAAGGCCGCCGCCCTCGCGATGGCGGGCAACATGCTCGGCGAAACGCTCGTCACCGCCCAGACCGGCCCCGCCGGGCGCCGGGTGCAGACGGTGTACTTCACCGTCGCGAGCGACATCAAGAAGGAGTACTACCTCGCCATTCTGCTGGACCGCGCCAGCTCCCGCCCGGTCATCGTCGCCTCGACCGAAGGCGGCGTGGAGATCGAGAAGGTCGCTCACGAAACCCCGGAGAAGATCACCAAGGTCCGCGTCGACCCCGCCTACGGGCTCGCCGACTTCCAGGTGCGCGACCTCATCGCCGCCCTCGGCCTCACCGGCGCGGAGGCCAAGAACGCCGCCAAGCTCATCCGCAACCTCTACACCTGCTTCTGGGAGACCGACGCCGCGATGGTCGAGGTCAACCCGCTCATCACCACCCCGACCGGCGACGTCCTCGCCCTCGACGCGAAGGTCTCCTTCGACGACAACGCCCTCTTCCGGCACCCGGAGCTCGTCGCGCTGCGCGACCTCAACGAGGAGGACCCGAAGGAAATCGAGGCCTCGAAGTACTCCCTCAGCTACATCGCCCTCGACGGCAACATCGCCTGCCTCGTCAATGGCGCCGGCCTCGCGATGTCGACGATGGACATCATCAAGCATTTCGGCGGCACGCCGGCCAACTTCCTCGACGTGGGCGGCGGCGCCTCCAAGGACCAGGTGGTCGCCGCGTTCAAGATCATCCTCGGGGATTCCAACGTGAAGGGGATTTTGGTGAACATCTTCGGCGGCATCATGGACTGCAACGTGATCGCCCAAGGCATCGTCGAAGCGGTCCGCGAGGTCGGCCTGAAGCTGCCGCTGGTCGTCCGCTTGGAAGGCAACAATGTCGAGGCCGGCAAGGCCACCCTCGCCGCGTCCGGGCTCACCCTCGTGTCGGGCGACACGATGGCCGACGCCGCCCAGAAGATCGTCCGGCTCGTCGCCTGAACCCCGTCCGCACCTCCCTCCCATGGCCATTCTCATCACCCCCACCACGAAGCTCCTGATCCAGGGCATCACCGGCGAGTTCGGGGCCCGCCACACCCGGCTCTCGCTCGACTACGGCACGCAGGTCGTCGCGGGCGTCACGCCCGGCAAGGGCGGCCAGCACTTCGAGCATCAGGGGCAGCGCGTCCCGATCTTCAACTCGGTCCACGAGGCCGCCCGCGCCACGGGCGCCACGGTCTCCGCGATCTTCGTGCCGCCCCCGTTCGCGGCCGATGCGATCCTCGAGGCGGTCGACGCCGACCTCGACCTCGCGGTGGCCATCACCGAGGGCATCCCGATCCGCGACATGATCCGCGTGAAGCGCGCGATGCAGGGCCGCCGCACCCGCCTGGTCGGCCCCAATTGCCCCGGGCTGGTGACGCCCGGCACGGGCCCCGGCTCCAAGGGCGGCTGCCGCATCGGCATCGCCCCGGGCTACATCCACCGCCCCGGCCACGTGGGCGTGGTTTCCCGTTCCGGCACCCTCACCTATGAGGCCGTGTTCCAGCTCACTTCCAAGGGCATCGGCCAGTCGACCTGCGTCGGCATCGGCGGTGATCCGGTCAACGGGACGTCGCACCTGGACGTGATCAAGCTGTTCGACGCGGATCCGGAGACACACGGGATCATCATGATCGGCGAGATCGGCGGCAGCGCTGAGGTCGAGGCCGCCCGCTGGGTCCAGGCCCACTGCAAGAAGCCGGTCGCCGGCTTCATCGCGGGGGCGACGGCCCCCGCCGGCCGCCGGATGGGCCACGCCGGCGCGGTCATCGGTGGCCACGAGGACACCGCCGCCGCCAAGATCGCGATCTTCCGCGAATGCGGGATCGAGGTCGCCGCGACCCCGAGCGATCTGGCCGACGCCCTGCTCCGCTCCGCCGCCGCCCGCGGGGTGAAGCTGTCCTGAGACTGCTGGGCGTCCCTCGACCCCGAAGCGACAATCCTGCG
>JBMTAG010000095.1:0-14143 GCA_049428505.1 Opitutaceae bacterium
GTGGCCGACACGGAGAGTCACAGCCTCCGCGTCATCGATCCGGTGACCGGCACCAGCTACACCTCGCTGAGCGTGGCGGGGAACAATCCCGCCCTCGGCCCCGAGACCTCGCGCAACTGGGCGGGCGGCGTCATCTGGGAACCGCAGGGGGCGCTCAAGGACCTCCGCGTGAACCTCGAATACTGGCGGATCGCGAAGGCCGGCCTCATCCGCAACGTGAACAACGTGCAGCAGCTGGCCAACATGGGCGAACGCGCCCCGGCCGGCAGCATCCAGCGCGATCCGACGACGCGGCGCATCGAGCTCTTCACCTTCGCCTTCTACAACGTCGGCGACGGCCTCACCGACGGCTGGGACGCCTCGGTCGACTACCGCCGCGCCACGCCCCTCGGGGTCTTCGCCGCCCGCGCCCGCGCGACCCTCACGGAAAACCTCCAGTTGCCGCCGGCGATCGGCTACCCGGCGCTCGAGTACGTGGGCTACCCGAACTCCGGGGGCACGAACCGCGCGAAGGCCAACCTGACGCTCAGCTGGTCCGGGGGCCGCGGTTGGCGCGCGTCGTGGACCGCGGTGCACCACGGCGGCTACCGTCAGGCGGGCGCCCCGGGCGATCCCGTTTACCTCGGCGCGGCCAGCCCCACGCTGATCACGACCAGCACCGGGCCGCAGGGCGGGTTTGGGGTCGCCGCCCAGACCTACCACAACCTCAACGTCAGCCACGCGTTCGGCCCGCGCCACCCCTGGCCCGCCCTGCGCCGCCTCTCCCTGCAGTTCACGCTGAACAATGTCCTCGGCACCGAACCCGCCTTCGACGCCGGCAACAACCGCGCCCCCTTCTTTTACAGCCGCTACGGCAACATCCGGCTGCGCGATTACATCCTCCGCGTGAAACGCGACTTCTGACCCTGCCCCACGATGCGCCCGCTGCCCCTCCTCGCCCTTGCGCTCCTCCCGCTCGCCGCGCCCGCCGCCACCCCGGCGCGGCCGCCGAACATCGTCCTCGTCCTGATCGACGACCTCGGCTGGCGCGACCTCGGCAGCTACGGCAGCACCTTTCACGAGACGCCAAACCTGGACCGCTTCGCCCGCGAATCCGTCCGCTTCACCGACGCGTACGCCGCCTGCCACGTCTGCTCGCCGACGCGCGCCAGCATCCTCACCGGCAAGTACCCGGCCCGCCTGCAGCTCACGGACTGGCTGCCGGGCCGGAAGGAATTCCCCTTCCAGCGCCTGCGCAACGCGCCGGTGCGCCAGCACCTGCCGCTCGAGGAGACGACGCTCGCGGAAGCGCTGCGCGCCCGTGGTTACGCCACGGCCCACTTCGGCAAATGGCACCTCGGCGAGGAGCCCAACGGCCCGCGCGCCCAGGGCTTCGACGTCCAGGTGCCCAGGTGGAACAAGGGCTGGCCGAACCCGGGCTTCCACGCCCCCTTCAAGCTCGAGGGCCTCGCGGACGCCCCCGGCCAGTACCTCACCGACCGCCTCACCGACGAGGCGCTGCGCTACGTCGAGCAGCACCGCGACCGGCCGTTCTTCCTCTACCTCTCCCACTTCGCGGTGCACGACCCGATCCAGGCGCCCGCGGCCCTGGTGGCCAAATACCGCGCCAAGCTCCAAGGCCGCCCGGCCCCGCCGGGGCCCGCCTACGTGCTCGAGGGCAACCCCGACGACGAGCGGCCGCCCACGCGGGCGGAACTCTCGGAGCTCGCCCGGAGCGAGGCCTTCGCCGGACATCAGGTCTTTCCCAACCGGACGGTTAAGATCCGCCAGCATCAGGACAACCCCGTGTTCGCCGCGATGGTCGAGAACCTCGACCAGAACTTCGGCCGCCTGACCGCCAAGCTCGACGCGCTTGGACTCACCGGGCGGACGATCGTGGTGTTCGTCTCCGATAACGGCGGCATGTCCGCCGCCAACTTTGGCCGGCCCGACCGCGTGGTCGCGGCCAACGCCCTCGACGGCGCCTACTCGACCTCGAACCTGCCCCTGCGCGGTGCCAAGGGCTGGCTCTACGAGGGCGGCATTCGCGTTCCCCTCATGATCCGCGCGCCCGGATCCGGCGTGCGTGGCGGCGTGGTCAGTGAAGTCCCGGTCATCAGCACGGACCTCTATCCCACCCTCCTCGAGCTCGCCGGCCTGCCCGCCCTGCCGGACCAGCATCGCGACGGCGTCAGCCTCGCCCCGTTGTTGCGCGACGGAACGGCGCCGGCGCGCGAGGCGCTCTTCTGGCACTTTCCGCACTACAGCAACCACGGGCGCCAAAGCCCGGGCGGCGCCATCCGCGCCGGGGATCATAAGCTGCTCCTCTACTTCGAACAGCAGCGGGTCCAGCTCTTCAACCTCCGCACCGATCCGGGCGAGCAGGAGGATCTCGCCTCCGCCCAACCCGCCCTCGCCCAGGCCCTGACTGATCGCCTCCGCCAATGGCAGCGTTCCGTCGGTGCCGCCGTCATGGAACCCAATCCCGATTACCGTGAAACCCGCTGAAGGCTTCGTCCGCACGCTGGCTCGACCCGGCTGGCGGCTTCTCGTCGCGCTCCTGCCCGGCACGCTGGCGGCCGCCGGCCTCACCCTGCGTCACGATCCCGGTCAGCACACGCTCGCGGTGCTCCGCGAAGGCACCCCGGAACCGCTGCTCACCCAGCACGCCCGACCCGACTTCCGTCCCTACCTGCACCCGCTCGTCGCTCCGGACGGCCGCGGTGTCCTCACCGAGTTCAGCCCCGGCCACCACCGTCACCAGACCGGGATCTACTGGGGCCTCACCCGCGTCAACGGCCGCGACTATTTCCACCATCCCGGCGCGAGCCACTGGCGCCGCGTCGCGCTGACCCCGCTCGTCGCCGAGGGCAGCGAGGTGCGCTGGTCCACGCTCTACCACCTGCTCGACGAGGCCGGCCAGCCGGTGATGGCGGAGACGCAGACCTGGACCTTCCGGGAGGCGGGCGGCCGCTACCTGATCGACCTTGAATGGAAGGGCGAGGGGCTGGTCGACCTCACCGTCGCGAAAGATGACCACGGCGGACTGTTCCTGCGGATGCCGTGGCGCCCCGGGATGGAAGGGACGGTCACGAACAGCAACCGCCAGCGCGACGAGCGCGCCAACGGCCAGCGCGCCGTCTGGCTCGACCTCGGGCTCAAGGTGGAGGGCCGCGCGGATCCCGCGCACATCGCGATCCTCGATCACCCCCGGAACCCCGGCTATCCGCTCCCGTGGCGCGTCGACACGCAGCGCGGGGTCGGGCCGAGCCGTGCCATCGCCGGCGACTGGACCATCGCACGGGGCCGCGCGGAAATCTTCCGCCACCAGCTCGTCGTCTACACCGGGCCCTTGGACGATGTCGGACTGCTGGAGGCCTGGAAGGCGTACACCGGGGAACGTTCGGATTTCGTACTTTGGAACCTTGCGCGGGCCGAGGGAAAGGCCGCCCCGTTCCTCACCGGCGAACAGGCCGTCGCGCGGATGACCCCCGCCCCCGGCCTCGAGGTCCGGCTCGCGGCCGCGGAGCCGATGATCACGCAGCCGATGGCCTTCTGCTGGGACGATCGCGGGCGGCTGTGGATCGCGGAGAACCGCGACTACGAGACGCGGCGCACGGGCTTTGCCAATCACGGGGACAGCCGCATCCTGATCCTCGAGGATACCGACGGGGACGGCACGTTCGACCAGCGGAAGGTGTTCCTCGAGGGCATCCCCTTTCCCGCGGCGATCGCCGTCGGCTTCGGCGGCCTTTGGCTCGGCGCGCCGCCCAACCTCCTCTTCGTGCCCGACCGCGACGCCGACGACCGCGCCGACGCGGACATCCAGATCCGCCTGACCGGCTGGGGCATCCAGGACCGCCACGAAACGTTGAACAGCTTCAACTGGGGCCCGGATGGCTGGCTCTACGGCTGCCAGGGCTTTGCCACCCGCTCCACCGTGGGCAAGCCGGCGGACGGCGGACGGCTTTATCGGCGCGGCGACGCCTTTCCGGAAAAGATCCCGGTCATCGACGGGCAATACTTGGACGGTGGCGTCTGGCGCTACCATCCGCTCAAGGACCGCTTCGAGATCGTGGCCCACGGCTTCAGCAACCCGTGGGGCCTCGATTTCGACGCCCATGGCCAGATGTTCATCACCGCGTGTGTCATCCCGCACCTCTGGCACGTGATCCCGGGCGGCATCTACCACCGGCAGGGCGGCAAGCACCTCAATCCCCACGTCTACGAGGACATTCGCACCATCGCCGACCACAGCCACCGCTCCGCGCACGGCGGCGCGCGCGTCTACCTCGCGGACGCCTTCCCGCGCGAGTACCGCGGCCGGATCTTCATGGCGAACATCCACGAACACGCCCTCCTCTCCGACATTCTGGAACCCCGCGGTTCCGGCTTCGTCGGCCGCCACGGTGACGACACGCTGCTGGCGAACGATCCCGCGTGGGTCGGTTTCAGCGTGGAAACGGGGCCCGATGGCGCGGTCTACGTGCTGGATTGGCACGACGGCGACATCTGCGGCAACTCGGTCGACGCCAAGGACACGGGCCGCATTTACCGCGTCGCGCCCAAGGGCCTGCCGGGCAGCCGGGGTTGGAACCTCGCGGCGCACTCCGATCTCGAGCTCACCAGTCTGCTCTCGCACCGCAACGACTGGTTCAACCGCCGTGCGCGGGTCCTGCTGCAGCAGCGCGCGGCGGAGGGACGCCTTTCGCCGGCCGTCGCGCCCCGGCTCGAGGCCCTCTTCCGGGAGGCGCCCGACGCGGCCGGCAAGCTGAACGCGCTCTGGGCGCTGCACGTCACCGGCACCGCGACCCCGGCGCTCCTGCGGGGCGCCTTGGATCATCCCGAGGCCTATGTCCGCGCCTGGGCCGTGCAGCTCCTCACCGAGGACCGGGCCGTCGGGAGCGAAACGCTGGCCAGGTTCGCTGCGCTGGCGCAGACCGACCCTTCGCCGGTGGTCCGGCTCTACCTCGCGTCCGCCCTGCAGCGGCTGCCCGCGGAGCAGCGCTGGGAACTCCTCGCCGGGCTGCTGGGCCACGCCGGCGACGCGGCCGATCACAACCTGCCGAAGATGCTCTGGTTCGCGCTGGAGCCGCTGGTTCCGGCCGACTCCCCCCGCGCCCTAGCGCTCGCCGCCGGCGGACGGATCCCGGTGCTGGCCCGCTGGGCCGCCCGGCGGGCGGTCGCGGCGGATCAACTGGTCGCCATCACCTCCGCCCTCGGCGCCGCGCCGGCGGGCGGGTCCCGGCAGGCGCTCCTCGAGGGCCTGCGGGACGGCCTCGCGGCGCAAGGCCGCCGGGACGCGGAGGCGCCGCCCGCGTGGGCCGTCACCGCGTCCGTCCTCGAGGCCGCGGGCGACGCGGCCGTGCGGGAGCTGCTCGCGCAGATCGGCCAGCTGTTCGGGGACGCCAAGGCGCGCGCCGCGCGCCTCGCCGCCCTGCGCGATCCGGCCCCCGGGGCCGCTCCGCGCCGCGAGATCCTGCAGGCCTTCGCCCGCGATGGCTTCCCGGAGGCGCTGCCGGCCATCCTGCGTCTGCTCGACGAACCCGGGCTCCGGCGCGACGTGATCCGTGCCCTTGCCGCCTTCGAGGATCCGGCCGTCCAGCGCGAGCTGCTCTCCCGCTACACCGCCCTCGACGCCGGCGAGCGCGCGGAGGCGATCCTGACGCTTTCGACCCGCCGCGCTTCCGCGCAGGCCCTGCTTGCCGCGCTACGTCGCGGGGCGGTGCCGCGCCGCGACGTCACCGCGTTCGCCGCCCGGCAACTGCAGCGGGTGATCGGGCCCGCGTTCGGGGATTTCTGGGGCGCGGTCGCGCAGCCGGACGAGGAGAAGCTCGCGGAGATGACCCGCTTGAAGCGCGTCCTGACCGCGGAGGAGTTCGCCCGGGCGAACCCGGCGCGGGGCCGGAGCATCTTCGAGCGCACCTGCGCCTCCTGTCACCGCCTCTTCGATCAAGGCGGCGAGATTGGCCCGGACCTGACGGGCTCGAACCGTGCGAACCTGGACTACATCCTCACGGAGATCATCAACCCCAGCGAGGTGATGCAGGAGAGTTACCGGCTGGTGACGATCGCCACGCGGGATGGCCGCACCCTCGCGGGCAATGTCCGCGCCGAGGACGAACGCCAGGTGACGCTCCGCTCCGTCGGCCAGGACACCGTCGTGGCCCGCGCGGACATCATCTCCCGCGACACCGCGGCGGTTTCGCTGATGCCGGAGGGGCTGTTGCGTTCGCTCGCGACGGACGAAGTGCGCGACCTGCTGGCCTATCTGCGCAGTGAACGGCAGGTAGCGCCCGGGAAGCCCTGACCCCCGCCGCTCAACGGACCTGGAGCGTGTCGCCCTCGAAGGCGAGGTCGAGGGAAGGGACGACGACGGCCTTGCGCGCGCCCTCGCGGCGCACGTGGCCCGCGAGCCACGCCTCGTAGCCGGTCGCCTGCGCGGCCGCGAGGACCGCGGGCGCCAGGTCGGGGGCGACGTAGGCCGCGAAGCCGACGCCCATGTTGAAGGTCGCGTAGGCCTCGCGCAGCTCGACCGGGCCGGCCTCCAGCATGAAGCGGAACAGGGCGGGCGCCGGCCGCGGCGCGGTGATCTCGTACACGAATGGCTCCTCGAGGCGCATCAGCTTGCGCCAACCGTGGCCGGTGACGTGGGCGAGGTAATTGAGCCGCAGCCCGCGGCGCTGGCACTCGCGGACGAAGGCCACGTAGATCACCGAGGGAGCCAGCAACGCCTCCCCGTAGGTCCGCGGATCACCATGGCCGATCGGCGTCAGGTAGCCCTGCGGCAGCTGCGCGGCGATGCGCCGGCAGAGTGTCAGCCCATTCGTCTGCACCCCGGAGCTGGCGAGAAAGAGAATGGCGTCGCCCTCGCGGACTTCCCCGGTGATCCGGTGGTCCTTGGGGGCGATGCGGCCGAGCGCCGACCCCGCGAGCACGATGGCCGGTCGCTCCACCACCCCGCCGAGCGTGGGCGTCTCGCCCCCGCCCCAGACCGCGCCGGCTTGCCGGCAGCCCTCCGCAAAGCCCGCCACCAGGGCTTCGGTGCGCGCCGCGTCCGCAAACCACGCGGAGTCCCCGACCGCGGCGTGCATCGCGACGGAGACGGGCAGCGCGCCGCAGGTGATGAGGTCGTTGACCATCGTCGCCACCGTGTCGATCGCGACCTCCCGGTAAAAGGTGCGGCCGGTGAGCGCGGCGACGGCGTCGGCGACCAGGTTCTTCGTCCCCAGCCCCTCCTCGACGTGGGCGAGGAAGTGATCCGCCCCTTCGATCAGGTAGGCGCTCTCGCCCCGCGTGGAGGCGGGTTCCGCGTACCCGTGGCCGGCGAGCGCACCGACGGTCGTGCGGGCCGCCTGCTGGCAGGCCCGTTTGAAGGCGTCGAGCTGGTCATAGCGGACGCCGGAGGATTCGTAGGAAAGCGCCATCTCAGTAGCTCCGGCCGTCGCTCTTCTCGAAGTAGTTCACGAAGGCCTGGTTCACCACGCGGTAGCCACCCGGCGTCGGGTAACGCCCGGTGAAGTACCAATCGCCCGGGTGGTGCGGCACCGCCGCGTGCAGGCTCTCGACGGACTGGAAGATCAGTTCCACCTCGCCCGACCAATCGAGCTGCTTCGGCCGGACCAGCTCGACGATCTTGCGGGAGATGTCTTCGGCGGTGAACGGCTCGTAGACGAGGCGCACGTGGTTGCGGCTGCCGCCCTCCCGGACCTCCCGGCGGCACAATTCGTAGATTTCCTCGAGCACCGAAGCCTGACCCCGTTCCCGGAGCAGCGCGACGGCGGCCTCGAACGCGATGAACTTGCCGAGCTCCGACATATCAATGCCGTAACAGTCGGGGTAACGAATCTGGGGCGCGGTGGAGGCGATGAGGATGCGCCGCGGTCCAAGGCGGGCAAGGATGCGCAGAATCGAGCGCCGCAGCGTGGTGCCGCGGACGATCGAGTCGTCCACCACCACGAGCGTGTCGCGGCCCGCCCGGATCGAGCCGTAGGTGATGTCGTACACGTGGCTCGCGAGGTGGTTGCGCATCGTTTCCTGGCCGATGAACGTGCGCAGCTTGATGTCCTTGCTGACGACCTTCTCGCCGCGCGGCCAATTGCGCAGGATCAGGTCGTCGAGCGTCGCCTCGTCGAGCCGGCCCGCCCGGGACGCCGCCAGAATCGCCGCCTTCACCTCGTCGCGCCGCTGCGCCCGCAGGGCGGTCATCAAGCCGTAGAACGCGGTCTCCGCCGTGTTGGGCACGAAGCTGAAGACCGTGTTCTCCCAGTCGCTCCCGATCCGTTCGACCACCCGGGTGGCGAGCTGGGCGCCGAGCGCCTGGCGCTCGCGGTAGATGTCGACGTCGTTGCCGCGGGAGAAGTAGATCCGCTCGAAGGAGCAGGCGGCGCGCGGCAGGGGCGCGGTGAACGGGGCCTCGGTGACGCGGCCGGACCGCTTGATCACGCAGACGTGGCCGGGCGCCACCTCGCGCACCTCCTCGGCCGCGAGGTCGAACACCGTCATCAGCGGCGCGCGCTCCGAGGCGAAGGCGACGACCTCGTCATTCTGGAAGCAGAAGCAGGGCCGGATGCCGGCCGGGTCGCGCGCCACAAAGACGTCGCCGCTGCCGACCAGTCCGCAAAGCACGTAGCCGCCGTCCCATTTCTGGGAAGCCCGGGTCAGCACGCGGGTCAGGTCCAGATCCTCGCTGATGCGGCGCGCGAGCTGTTCGCCGCTCAGGTCACGCGTGCGCAGGAAGCGGTAGTTATCCTCGTGTTCCTCATCGAGGAAGAAGCCGATCTTCTCGAGGATGGCCTGCGTGTCGGTCGCAAAGATCGGGTGCTGCCCCATCGCGATCAGCGACTGGTTCAGCTCCTCAGTGTTGGTGAGGTTGAAGTTCCCGCACAGGGCGAGGTTGCGCGTCGGCCATGGGCTACGCCGGAAATACGGGTGACACGAGGACAGGCTGTAGCCGCCCGAGGTCCCGTACCGCAGGTGACCGAGCAGCAGCTCGCCGCCAAAATCGAAGTTTCGCTTCACCGTGTCCGCGAACTCCGGATGAATCTCCCCGGAGGTCACCTTGGACTGGTACTGGTCGAGGAGCGTGCGGAAGATCCGGTCCAGGGGGTTGGACTTGATGTTCCGCTCGCGGAACATGAACGGGACGCCCGCCGGCATCTCCAGTTTGACGCAGGCCACGCCGGCACCGTCCTGGCCGCGGTTGTGCTGCTTCTCCATCAGGAGAAACAACTTGGTAAAGCCCCAGAGCGGCGTGCCGTACTTCTCCTGATAGTACGAGAGCGGCTTGAGCAGCCGGACCAAGGCGATGCCGCACTCGTGGCTGATGCGGTCAGACATAAGCGGGCCCGGACGGACCTCGGCGGGAGCCGCGCGGGGCGCGGCCGGGGGACGGGATTCGCTCGGCGGACGTCATCAGAGGCGGCTGATCTCGGGCACGCCGGGGGTTTGGTCAACGGCTTTCTCGGCCGCCGAAAAAAATTCGCACCGGGGGCGCCTTGACCGTGCCCGGACGATGCGAAAGCGTCGCGGACCCGACGTCCATGCTGATCCTCCGCGGCTCCCCCGCCCTTTCCCCGTTCCGCCTGCAGAAGCTGCGCCAGGACCTGGTGGCGGTGGGCGCCCCGGTCCGTGGACTCACCGCGGAATTCGTCCACCTCGCCGACCTCAGCGCCCCGCTTGACGACCGGGACCTCGCGCTCGCCGGGCGGCTGCTGACCTACGGCCCGCGCCGCACGGTCGAGCGCCAGGCGGGATGGACCCTCGTGGTCGGGCCGCGTCCGGGCACGCTGTCCCCCTGGTCATCCAAGGCGACCGACATCGCCCGCAACTGCGGCCTCGCCGCCGTGCGTCGTCTGGAGCGGGTGGTGGAATACACCCTCGACCTGGAGACGGCGCCCACGGCGGAGGTCGCCGGCCGCATCCGCACCCGGCTGCACGACCGGATGACCCAGACCGTCTTCCCCGACCTCGAAGCGTGCTCCGCCCTCTTCCGGCGCGAGGAGCCGCGGGCGGTCACCCGGATCCCGCTGCGCGCGCGCGGCCGCGCCGCCCTCGTGGAGGCGAACCGGACGCTCGGCCTCGCGCTGGCGGAGGACGAGATCGACTATCTCGCGCAGGCCTTCGCGGACCTGGGACGCGACCCGCATGACGTGGAGCTGATGATGTTCGCCCAGGCCAACTCCGAGCACTGCCGGCACAAGATCTTCAACGCGACCTGGGAGATCGACGGGGAGGCCCGCGCCCGCTCGCTGTTCCAGATGATCCGCCACACCCATGAGCGGCACAGCGCGGGAATCCTCTCGGCCTACAAGGACAACGCCGCGGTGCTCGCCGGCCACCCAGGTCGCCGCTTCTTCGCGGATCCCCGCACCGGCCGGTATGTCGAGCACGACGAACCCGTCCACCTGCTCTGCAAAGTCGAGACGCACAACCACCCGACCGCCATCTCCCCCTTTCCCGGCGCCGCCACCGGCTCCGGGGGGGAGATCCGCGACGAGGGCGCGACCGGCCGCGGCGCCAAACCCAAGGCGGGACTGGTGGGCTTCACGGTCTCCCACCTGCGCCTGCCGGGCGCGGTGCGCCCGTGGGAAACCGACCACGGCCGGCCGGCACGGCTTGCGCCGGCCCTGGAAATCATGCTCGACGGCCCCTTGGGCGGAGCCGCCTTCAACAACGAGTTCGGCCGCCCCGCCCTCTGCGGTTACTTCCGCGCCTACGAGGCCGAGGTCCCCGGTCCCGGCGGGCCCGAACTCCGCGGCTACCACAAGCCGATCATGCTGGCCGGCGGAGTCGGCAACATCCGTCCCGACCACGTGCGGAAGGGCGCGATCGAACCCGGCGACCATCTCGTCGTGCTGGGCGGTCCCGCGATGCTCATCGGGCTTGGGGGCGGAGCCGCCAGCTCGGTCGCGAGCGGGCACGGCAGCGAAGACCTCGATTTCGCCAGCGTCCAGCGCGACAACCCCGAGATGCAGCGCCGGTGTCAGGAAGTCATCGACCGCTGCTGGGCCCTCGGGGCGGAGAACCCGATCGCCTTCATCCACGACGTTGGCGCCGGCGGGGTCTCCAACGCCCTGCCCGAGCTCGTCAACGACGGCGGCCGGGGCGGCTGCTTTGAGCTGCGCCGATTGCCCAACGATGAGCCGGGGATGTCCCCGCTCGAGCTCTGGTGCAATGAGTCCCAGGAACGCTACGTGCTCGCGATCCCCGCGGCCCGGATGCCCGAGTTCGCCCGGATCTGCGCACGCGAACGCGCGCCGTACGCCACCGTCGGCGAGGCCACCGCCGAACGCCGCCTGGTGGTCACGGACGAGCACTTCGGCAACCGGCCGATCGACCTGCCCCTGGACGTGCTGCTGGGGAAGCCGCCCCGGATGCACCGTCGGGAAACTTCCCGCCGGCGCCCGCTCGCCCCGCTCCGGATCGACGCCCCGCTTGCCGAGGCCGTGCGCCGCGTGCTGCTGCACCCCGCCGTGGCCGACAAGACCTTTCTGATCGCGATCGGCGATCGGACGCTCGGGGGCCTGGTCGCGCGCGATCAGATGGTCGGCCCCTGGCAGGTGCCGGTCGCCGACTGCGCGGTCACCGCGGCCGGCTACGACGGGTACACCGGTGAGGCGATGGCCATGGGGGAGCGGACGCCCGCCGCGGTCAACGACGCCGCCGCCTCCGCCCGCCTCGCGGTCGGCGAGGCCCTGACCAACCTCGCGGCGGCGGCCGTGGGCGAGCTCGGGCGCGTGAACCTGAGCGCCAACTGGATGGCGGCGCCCGCCGTGCCCGGCGAGGCCGCCGACCTTTACGCGGCCGTCCACGCCGTCGGGATGGAGCTCTGCCCCGCCCTCGGGATCACCATCCCGGTGGGCAAGGACTCAATGAGCATGTCGACGGTCTGGCCCGAGAACGGGACCGACCGCCGGGTAACTTCCCCGGTCTCCCTCATCGTTTCCGCCTTCGCGCCGGTCACGGACGTGCGGCTTACCCTCACCCCGCAGCTGCATGCCGCGGAACCGGCGGAACTGCTGCTGATCGACCTCGGTCGCGGCCAGAACCGGCTGGGCGGTTCGATTCTCGCCCAGGTCTTCCGGCAGACCGGGGAATCCCCGCCGGATGTCGACCGGCCCGCGGATCTCCGCGGCTTCTGGGATGCAATCCAGCAACTCGCCCGCGAAGGCCTCCTGTTGGCCTACCACGATCGCTCGGACGGCGGCCTGCTGGTCACGGTGGTCGAGATGGCCTTCGCCGGCCGCCGCGGGGTTTGCCTCGACCTGCCCCAGCCGGCCCGGGACCCCTTCGCCGCCCTGTTCGCCGAGGAGTTGGGCGCCGTGGTCCAGATCCGCGCCGAGCACCGGGAGCGGGTTCAGGCCATCCTGGCGGGGCACGGACTCGCGGACTGCACCCACCCGCTCGGCCGGACCACGGCGGAGCCACGGGTGTCAGTCCGGCAGGCTGGAACCGAGCTCTGGTCCGAGGATCTGTTTGTCCTGCGCGACCTCTGGTCCGACGTCACCCGCCGCATCGCCACCCTGCGCGACAACCCGGCCTGCGCCGAATCCGAACACGCGCTGCGCCTCGACCGGGAGGATCCCGGCCTGCGCCCCGTGGTGCCGTTCACCGTCTCGGTCGGCCGTGACCTGGATGGGCGGCCGCCGCTCGCCATCCTGCGCGAGCAGGGCGTCAACGGGGAGGTCGAGATGGCGGCCGCGTTCCACCGGGCGGGCTTCGCCCCGGTGGACGTCCATATGTCGGACATCCTCGCGGGCCGGGTGAGCCTGCGCGACTTCCGCGGGCTGGCAGCCTGCGGGGGCTTCAGTTACGGGGACGTCCTGGGTGCCGGCGAGGGCTGGGCGAAGAGCATCCTGTTCAACGAGCGGGCGCGGGCGGAGTTCGCCGCCTTTTTCGCCCGGTCCGATACCTTTTCCCTCGGGGTGTGCAACGGATGCCAGATGATGAGCAACCTGCGCGAGATCATCCCGGGGGCCGCCGCCTGGCCGCGCTTCGTCCAGAACGAGAGCGAACGCTACGAGGCGCGTTACGTCTCGGTGCGCATCGAATCCAGCCCGAGTCTGCTGTTGGCGGGGATGGAGGGCGCGGTCCTGCCGGTGGCCGTGGCGCACGGGGAGGGCCGGGCGGAATTCGCGGACGCCGCCGCCGCGGAGGCCTTCAGCACCTCGGGGCTCGTGGCGGGGCGCTTCGTGGACAATCATCACCGGGTAACCCAGCGCTACCCGCTGAACCCGAACGGCTCCCCCGCCGGGATGACGGCGCTGACCAGCCGAGACGGACGGGCGACGATCCTGATGCCCCATCCGGAGCGCGTTTTCCGCTCCGCCTGCCTGAGCTGGGCTCCCCGGGATTGGGGGGAGGACAGCCCGTGGATGCGACTCTTCCGCAACGGCCGCCAGTGGGGCGGCTGACCCGGTAAAAGATGAGGGCCGCCTACCCCTAGGCGGCCCTCGCACCTAACACCAAGCAAACCATTGAACTACCACGGGGAAAGACGCCCTGCCCCGGGGCGCGTTCAATCTTCGCCCAAAAAACTTCGCTCTTTCTTCGCCCCAATGAACACCCCCACCCGGCTTCGTCTCCTGCTCCCCCTGCTCGCCCTGCTCCCCGCCCCCCTGGCGGCCGCCGATCTGGCCCCGGTCGACGCCGCGGAATTCGCCCGCTGCCTGCCGGCCGACGCCAAGGTCGAGCGCCTCGCCACCGGGCTCGGGTTCACCGAGGGGCCCGTCTGGCTTCCCCGCGAAGGCCTGCTGGTGTTCAGCGACATCCCCAAGGACCAACTCCTCCGCTGGTCGCCCGCGGGCGGGGTCTCCGGGTTCCGCGAACCCAGTCGGAATGCCAACGGCAACACCCTGGATCTCCAGGGGCGCCTGCTCACCTGTGAACATACCGGGCGCCGCGTGGCCCGCCAGGAGGCGGACGGCACCCTCGTCACCGTCGTCGACCGTTTCGAGGGCCGCCGCCTGAATTCGCCCAACGACGTCGTGGTCAAGGCGGATGGCACCCTCTGGTTCACCGACCCCGAGTACGGCCTGAAGACGAATCCCGCCACCAAGCAGCGGGAGGGCAAGGAACAGCCCGGCAACTTCGTCTACCGCCACGATCCGGCGACGGGCGTGACCACCGCGGTGGTCCGGGACTTCGTGCAGCCCAACGGCCT
>JBMTAG010000096.1:0-14085 GCA_049428505.1 Opitutaceae bacterium
ACCCGCTTCCAGGTCACCGTCCCCCCCGAGTCCATTTTGGCCCCGGTCTTCACCGCCCACCCGGTGAACCAGACGGTCGCCCTCGGGGGCAGCGTCGTCTTTCACGCCCCGGCCACGGGAGGCGCCGCCGACATCTTCCCCCTGACCTACCAGTGGGTGAAGAACGGCGTCCCGCTCAATGCCCCCTCCAGCCCCTTCCTGGTGCTCCGCAACGTGGCCGCCAACGACGCCGGCACCTACGCCTGCCGGGTCTCCAATTCGCTGGGTACCTCCGTCAGCCTGCCCGCCACGCTGACCGCGGTGTCGACCCCGGCCAACAGTCGCGGTCGCCTGGTGAACCTCGCCGTCCGCACGGACGCCGATGACTTCTTCGAACCGCTCATCGTCGGCTTCGCCATCGGGGATGCCCGGACCGCCGGCACCAAGCCCCTCCTCGTCCGCGGTGTCGGCCCCTCGCTGGCCGCCCTCGCGGTGCCCAATGTGATGGAGGATCCGGTACTCAAGATGTTCCGCGACAGCCTCCAGGTCGCCCAAAACGACAACTGGCTCGGCGACCCCCTCATCGCCGCCCGCAGCGCCCAAGCTGGGGCCTTCGCCCTTTCAGGGAATGATTCCCTCGACGCTGCCGTCGCACTCACCTCCCCCAACGGAGCCTATACGATTCAGATCACGAACAACGTCGAGGGCCGCGGCAATGTCCTTGCGGAAGTATACGACGCCACCCCCGCCGCCGAAATCACCGAGTCAACCCCCCGGCTGATCAACGTGTCTGCCCGGGCCAAGGTCGGCGACGGCCGGGGTGAACTCATCGCCGGCTTCGTGGTCGACGGCACTACGCCCGCCACGGTGCTGGTCCGGGCCGTCGGCCCCGCACTCGCGGCCTTCGGAGTCGACGATGCCGCCGCAGATCCGAAGCTCGAAATGTTCCGCGGCACCACCTTCCTCGCCGAAAACAACGATTGGAATGGGGATCGCCAAGTGGCTGCCCTCGCCGCCAGTGTCGGCGCCTTCCCGCTGCCCCTGAATGGGAGCAAGGATGCTGTCCTGCTGCTGACGCTTCCGCCGGGAGCGTACACCGCCAAGGCCGTCGATACCGACCGCCGCGGGGGCTCCGCCCTCCTCGAGGTGTACGAAATCCGCTGACGCCTTGCGCGAAGCCTAGGGGCAGCCGCTGACCGGATCACGCCGCGGATCCGGTCAGCGCACCGCGCACCGTTAGGAGGCGGCGAAAACGCCCCCGCCAACCTTCTGCGCCCCGGCAGCCGGCCGCTCCGCCGGGGTCGCCACCACCACGCTGACGACAGGAGGCTGGTCCGCCAGCCCCCCGCTCGTCCGCGGGTGAAATCCTTTGGTATCCTCATAGCCCTCCGGGGCTTTCCGGACGGCCGCCACGGTAACCAAGGTGGCCACCACGGCCACCGCACCTATCCCCAGGAGTAGGATCGTCATCATTTGGGTAAGTTCGGGCGACCACCACCCGTCCGCCTCGGCACCGATACCGCTCGCGGACTAAGTAACCGCCGCCGCGAACAAACGCTTTACTCAGGATTCCAATTATGCGAGATAAAAATGCATAATGCGCCCCAAAACGATCCCCGAACTCCGCCAGGAGATCCAGGCATCGGCTAAACTGCAGGCCGAATCCCAAGGCGCCATCTCGCAACTTCTCGGCCTGAATCAAGCCACGGTCTCCCGCATCCTCCGCGGACAGTTCAAACGCCGCTCGAAGGCAGTGGATAAGATCCTCGTTTATGCGGAAATTTCCTGCATTACGAATCAACCCCTGACCCCGTTTGAGGTCACGGTGACACAATTGGAGAAATTGGCCGCCGCCCGATCCCCCAACGGCCGCCACGCCGCCAAATTGATCCGCCTCGCCGCCGAGTTACTGGAATCCAGCCTGCCGCCTTCGCCCGAGGAAACGATGTCGGTGGTCCAGCCGGTGAGCTAACGAGTCGGCACGCCCGAAGCGGATTGGCGCCGGGCGCCCAAACGCGCCACCAGGGCGGCGCCCACCCCGCCCACGACGGCTCCCACGCCGTTGGCCGCCAGGTCGATCACCGAGGAAACCCGCTCGGGGAGCCAGATTTGTCCGGTCTCGATGGCCAGACTCAACCCAAGCCCGCTGCCGAGGACGCCCAACCAGCGCCAACCCAGCCTAGATCTGCTCGCCGCCAACCAAGCCAGGAGTCCCACCGGCAGGAATCCCAGCACATTAAGGACGGTATCCCGGACATCCCGGCCCCACACCTGCGCGAGGTCCAGCTTGCCGGCCAGCGGCCGCTTGTGCCGTACCTCGTAGACCGCCGGCAGCTCGAGCCAGACGCCTGGAAACCGCCCGCTCGCCATCCGCCCGCGCCCCTCGTGCAGGGCAAAAAAGGCCACCATCCCCTCCTCCGGGCCCCACCCCTCCGTGGACCGACGCTCCCACGCGCGCTGCCGCTCCACCACCTGATCGGTACTCCGCGGCCCCCGCCCCACCCCGAGACTCCGTAACTCCCCGCGCCAACCGCGCTTCCCCTCCGGCGCATCGCCCAGCAACCATTCGCCCCGCCACGCCTCGGGATGAACCCGGAACTCGGTGGAACGCCGGCGCAATACCCCATCGACGTAGATGCGGGTCTCCGCCTCCCCCAGCACCAAGGTGATCAGATGCGGCCGCCCATCCGCTACGGTCGTACCCAGCTCCCGGATGCCCCGGGGGGTGCCCGGAGCGGGAATCCACAGCAGCAGATCCGACTTCCACTGACATACGGCCAGCTTGGCCGGCAACTGGCCATCGTGGAGGGTCAACACCTGCTGCAGTCCCGGGACGGTCTGGGGCAAACCGAAGAGCTCGAACTCGATCCAGAGGCCGCCGGACGAGGAAGCGGGGACGTCCCGCGGCAACGGCCGCACCCAAGCGAGCGAAGGCGGGCGGAAGACCAAACCCGGACCATCCTGCCTCCACCGCACCCGGTTCTCCGGCCAGGGGCGCCACGGCCACCAGCCGACCGCCAAATAGAGCAGGGACACCAGCAACAATCCCCATCGCGCCATCCGACGCAGGGCCGGGCCGGAAGCGGGGAGTGACTGCACCGGCGCATCCTCCCGGCAGCCTCACCGAGGTCAAGCCGGCGGGGTCGCGGCGCGCACCCGCAGCTGGCGCAGCGCCTCGTAGCAGGCCACCCCGGCCGCCGTGCTCAGGTTGAGGGAACGGACTTCCGGATGCGGCTGGGGCAGCGTGAGCCGACGCCCCGCCAGCTCCGCGTGCAACCAGTCCGGCGCCCCCGCGCTCTCGCAGCCAAACACCAGCCCGTCCCCATCCTGAAACGCGGCGTCCCAGAACCCCTGCTCGCCGCGCGTGGTGAACAGCCAGAGCCGGCCGGGCCCGTCCGGGCTGGCCCGGAAAGCCGCCCAATCCCGGTGCTCGCGGACATCGAGGAAACGCCAGTAGTCCATCCCCGCGCGGCGCAGATTGCGGTCGTTGATGACGAACCCCAGCGGATGGATCAGATGGAGCCGGGTGCGCGTGACGGCGCACATCCGGCCGATATTGCCCGTATTGGGCGCAATCTCGGGTTGGAAGAGAACGACGTGCAGCATCCCGCTCCCTCAGCGCCGGCGCTTGAGCGCAGCCTCAACCTCCCGCTGATGTGCCCGGGCCCGCAGGTCTTCGCGCCGGTCGAACTGCTTCTTACCCGTGCACAGGGCCACCTCGACCTTCACGAGTGCATCCTTGAAATAGATCCGGAGCGGCACCACCGCCCGCCCGCCGCCGGTCTCCAGTGCGACCCGGATGCGCTCCAACTGCCGCCGGTGGAGCAACAGTTTGCGGATCCGCTTGGCCTCGTGGTTGTGGATGTTCCCGAACGCGTACTGCTCGATGTGCGCGTTGTGCAGCCAGAGTTCGCCCTTCTCCACCCGCGCAAAGGCATCGCTGATCTGCGCCCGCCCGGCGCGGATCGACTTCACCTCGGTGCCCCGCAACTGGATACCCGCCTCGAAGCGTTCGTCGACGGAGTAATCCCGCAACGCCTTCGCATTGCGGATCTCGGTGAAGCGCGGGGCGCCGGAGGCTTTGGACGCGGCCATCGGGAGGAAAGTTCAGCCGCAGGCAGGGTGGAAAAAAAAGGCGGCGCCGACAAGGTCGCGCCGCCAAGGGTTCGGGCTCGGAAGGAGGGTCAGGAAGCCAGCTCGTAACTGATCTTGCCTTCGATGACCTCGCGCAGGGCCACATCCTCCGGCGAGAGCTTCTCCAGCGACTCGACCAAGGGACGGTTACCCCGCTTGAGTTGCTTCACACGGCGGGAAACCACGTTGATCAGCACGTTCGGATCCGGAATGGATTTGATGGCTTCCTTGATATAATCGTCGCGCATAGAGAGAAGGGGGGCCCGGGCTCGGGAACCCGTGAGGGCAGCATCCCACTCCGGGAGCGTCAAGGGCGAATTCCCGCTCCGGCCTCGCGCAGGTGAAGGTCCACCATGAGGTCCGCCGCAATCTGCTCCAGATCCGCCCGCAGCGCCACCAGCCGGACGTTGGCGGGCACCCGGATGCTCGCCCGCGCCTGAAACAGGATGCCGCCGCCCATCGGGGCGCCTTCGCGGGCGGAGGAGAACTCCTCCACATTGGCGCCGTGGCGCGCGAAAACCGCGGAAACCGCACGAACGATACCCGGACGATCATGTCCGACCAATTCGACCAGCGCCAACACTCCGCCCATCGTGGCGTCGGCGGACGCGGGGGGAGCCGCGGTCGGATCCTCCGCCTGGACCACCACGGAAAGCCCCTCCGCACCCAGCGCCGCCAGGACGTCCCGCAGGGGGATCTGGCTTTCCGCGGGCACCTCGACGCGGACGATTCCCGCAAATCTGCCGCCCAGCCGGCACATCCGGCTTTCCAGCCAGTTACCGCCGTGGTCCGCCACTCGTTTGGCCACCGCCTCCACCAGGCCGGGACGATCGGCCCCGATCAGGGTCATCACCAAGGTTTGGATCATCACGAAGTCAGGTTGCCGGCGTCCCTCATTCTTCCAGTTCCACGTTCCAGTAGGCGACGTCGAGGAAATCGCGCCACTGCTCGCGCCGCCGGCCCCCGAGGGCGAGGGCGATAACCGGACGCCACTTCGGCCGCACCGGGCGGCGGATGAGGCGCATGCCCGCCTCGTGCGGGAGTCGGTTGGCCTTGCGCGTGTTGCACTTGATGCAGGAGCAAACGATGTTCTCCCAGGTGGTCCGCCCGCCTTGGTCCCGAGGGATCACGTGGTCGAGGTTCAGCTGCTCCCGGGGCAGCATCCGGGAACAATATTGGCAGGTGTCCTTATCCCGCTCGAATACATTGCTCCGCGTCAGCTTCAATTCCTTGCACGGGAGCTGGTCGAACACCGTGAGGAGGATGACCTTGGGCAACAAAATCACCCGGTGCGGGGTGCGTACCGCCTCCTGCGGGGCCACCGGCGGGTTCGACGCGGAAAAGTCGATCCAGTCCAGCATCGAGAAGGTGCGGTAGTCGTCCTCCTGCTGCAGCACCACCTGCGCCTGCCCCCGGGACAACAGGCCAAAAGCCCGCCGGGCGGCGACGATGTTGATCGCCTGCCAGAGGCGGTTCAACACCAGCACGGGCTGCTCGAGCGCGGCATCCATTGCTGGCTCGGCTGTAGCGACGCGCCGCCCCGGCTGTCAAGGCGCGCCGGCGCCCCGGGAACGGAAAACGCTCGCGCCGCCTCGTCGTTCTCGCCGCGACGAAGCTTCGCTCAGGCTCCTGCCGCCCGCTTGGCTGGGATCCAGGAACGGAATACCGTGCGCTCCCCCAGCGTACGCTCGTGCCAAAGGGTACCGCCACACCGGGTCAACCAGACGAGCGCGAGGGGTAGGCCCAATCCGGCGCCCCCGTGCCCCCGGGCGTTGTGGCCTTGGAAGAAAGGTTCCCCGAGTCGGGCCGACTCCTCGGTCGACAGCCCCGCGCCGGCATTCTCCACGGCCAGTTCCACCCCCCCGTCGCGCTCACGGATCCGCAACGCAGGCCGCGTCCCCGGTTCCCCAAAACGGGCGGCGTTGACGAACAGGCAGGGCCAAGCTTCCTCCGCCGCGCGCCGGGGGAGCACCCAGCGCTCCTTCGGTCGTCCCGTTCCCTCCCACGTCCAATCCGCCGCCTCTTCCCCCACCCCGGCCTGATCCGCCAGCGCGGACAGCCAGGGCCGCAACTCCACCGTTTCCCGCCGGCCCGGATCCGCTTCCCCCAGGGCACGTTCCACCTGCTCGATCTGCTCGACCAGACGGCGCAAGGCCTCGATCGAACGATCGCAGGTCGCCAGCCACTTTTGCTCGCGCTCCTCGGTCAGGTCCCGCCCGTGGCGGGAAAGCAGGTAAGAGGCGCTCTGGAGCGAAGCGATGTGGTTCTTGAATTCGTGCGCCAGCTGGCGCTGGAAGTCCGCCGGCAGGGCCAAGCCAACCTCCGCCGTTGCCGGGGAAACGGGCGCGACTGGACGAAACCCCTGGAGGGTGAGTGGCGTGGGCACGAGCGCAGTTGAGAATGGGATGGCCGCGGGAGCGAGCGCCCTCCGCCGCGGGTGCTACCTAAAGCCGGCGGCGGGAAACCGGGGGCGCGGCTAGGGGTATCCCGCCCGCAAGCCCCGTGGGGTTCACTCAGGACGTCGGGCTTCGCCGGCGCGCGCTGCCGCTTCCGTCGCCTCGGCCCCGGCCCGATGCAGGCCGACCAGACCGATCTCGAAGGCATACCGCACCAAGTCCTGCGCATTCCGGGCATCCGCCCGCTCCATCAGGCTCTGCCGGATCCGATAGACCTTTTGATCCGAAAGCTTCAATTCCTTGGCGATGTCCTTGATCGGATAGCCGCCAGCCAATAACTCCAGGACCCGAAACTCGGTCGGCTCCAACTTGAGCATCGCACCCGGTCCGCTCCGCATCAGGGAGGACATCAGCCGGCTGGCCCCTTGACTGAAATAAATCCCGCCCTCACTCACCCGTTGTAACCCCGACCTGAGCTCCTCAATCGAGTCGCCCTTGTCGACATATCCCGCGGCCCCGTGGGCCAGCGCGAGTTGGAGCGAGTGCACCGTGGTGGTCCCCGAGTAGATGATGACCCGGGGCGGGGCCGGCAGGGCCCGCAACTTCTGCAGCGCATTGATGCCCCCAATCCCCGGAATCATCAGGTCCAGCACAACCAGATCCACCTCGCCCCGTTGCGCCGCTTCCCGCGCCGGAACGTCCCCGGCGCTGACACCGATCACCTTGAATCCAGGGATCAGGTTGATGAACGCCTCCAGCAACTGCCGGACCGAAATGTGATCCTCGACGATCCAGATCCGGCGTAAGGTATCAACCCCGGCCGAATTGGGGGTGCTAGCCGGGACGCTCCCTGTAGTCTCGACGGAATTGGCGCTCATTCCAGTAAAAACCCCAGAGAGGTACCCAATTCCTGGTGTTGCAATCACCAATTCAAGGAAAAGCTCAGGATTTTCGCTCGAAAATGAAAAACGACACTCCGCCGATGCCGTATGCTCAAAGGCTCAAGACCTTTTTAGGTTAAGGTGGGCGCCATCCCCGGGTCTTCTGTCTTCCGATTTACGGCCTGACATTCCTCCCGTGGACTTCGGCTCCCGATGGAATCCTAAGGCAACGAGCTGTTATTGAAAGCACCTCGCACACCGCAGAGTGTCGCGCGGGACCCTAGGTCGCTCGCCCCTGCGGTCAACGGCGAACTCGCGCCGCTCAGTTCGCGAGGATGCTATCGCCAAGATGCTGCAGGATGAGCTCCTGCACGGTGGCAAGAAAGAGGAAACAGGCCATCGCCTTGTGGCCGCCGGGTTCAAAGGGTCCGGCCTCCACGTCGCCGCTCTCGAGGGCGTCGTCTCCCCACGCCCGAAGGTACGATTCCCGCAGGCGAAGCCGGAGGACGGAGCAGGCGCGCAGGATGACGGCCGCGTTCTCGGCGTCGAACGCCACGATTCCATCGCGAAAAAAGCCGTCGTCAAAGAGCGCCAGCAGGGCGCGCACCTCGGCGGTCTCCGCGGCCGCCAATTCCCCGATCCAAGCGCTCCGCAGGTCCGGATCAGCGTCTGGCGGCACAACGACTCCTGGAGCCGCGACCGGGGGCGCTTCGCCGAGCGCCCGGATCACGTCGAGCAGGGGCGCCACGACGGGCACCGCCAATTTCACCTCAATGCGCTTCATCGACTTCGACGACCGCGGAAAGGTGCCACTCCTGCAATGTGAAAGCGTACGCCTCGGCCTTTTCCCGCAGTCCCGACCAGACCACTGACCGCCCCTGTTCGTGAACCTCCAGCATTTTTCGCCGGGCAGTCGTTTCATCAAAGCCGAGCACCCGGCGGAAGACCAGGACCACGTAGGACATCAGGTTCACCGGATCATTGAGCACGACGACGCGCCACGGGTTCACCGTGGACGTACGTTGCGCCTCGGCCGGCAGGACATCGGTCTTTTCACCACTCACGCCGAGGATCTAAACAGTCCGCCCGCCGCGGAGGCAAACGCCTTTCTGCGCGGGGGCGACCGGTCTCGGTTCGGCCCCGCTAATACGGCGGGCCAGCGACGCCGGCAAACCCTCGCCTCTTGGAACTCGCCTGGGCAGGCCGCTCGCGCCTGATGGCCGATTTCGACGCCCCCGTCTCTCAAGTTCGCCCCAGCCGTCCTTAACCCGCAGTCGGGCCAAGGATGGCTTGGGTAGCGTAAACCGGCCGTCCGACGCTCGATCACGAGCATCCTTGCACGTCCCTCCGTTTAGCCGGCCATCTCTGCGGCCAGCCCCGCGGATCGCCGGTCAAAGCGCACCAAAAGCACTCCAACCTGCTTCAAATCAACGAATTATAATACGAAACCCCTTCGATGGTGGACCCTACTGGACTCGAACCAGTGACCTTTTCCATGTCAAGGAAACGCTCTAACCAACTGAGCTAAGGGTCCGCACCGATCGAAAATTCAATAACAGACTCGCCCCGCGGCAGCGCAAGGAAAAACCTCGGCGCTCACGCGGTCGGGAGCCCTAGGACCGTCCGCGCCGCTGCGCAATCCTGCTGGATCTGATGCCGGAGTGCACCGACGTCCGAAAACGCCCGTTCCGGCCGCAGAAAATGCGTCCACTCCACGCTTAGGAGGTCTCCCTCCGTCCACGGACAGTCGCCGAACACGTGCACTTCCAGACGGGGCTCCGTCGCGCGCTCGACCGTCGGACGCAGACCGTAGTTGGCCACCGCCGGTTGCGCCGGCCCGTGGTTCCCGCGTACCCGGACCGCATAAACCCCAAAGCGGGGGGCCGCCGGCGGCGACCAAAGCAAATTCAAGGTGGGGAACCCCAGTGTGCGGCCCAATCGCTTGCCCGGCACTACCGGACCGCGGGACTCGTAGGCGCGTCCGAGCAGACCGGCCACCGCCAGCATCTCGCCGGAGACCAACAGGGCCCGGATCCGGGTGCTGCTCACCGGCGCTCCATCCACCAGAACCGGGGGCACCACCACCACGGCAATTCCCTCCGCCCGGCCCGTCTCCACCAGGACCGCCACGTCGCCCCGACGCCCGCGGCCAAAACGGAAATTATCCCCCACGTAGAGGCCAGCCAAGCCCGGAAGGCGCGTCCGCAGCCACGCCACGAAGGCAACCGCCTCCACCTCCGCGATCCCCGCCGCAAAGGGCTCCGTCAGGATGAGGTCTACGCCGAGACCGCGCAGCACTCCCGCCTTGGCCGCCGGATCCTGCATCACCCGGGTGGGCGCCGCGGGCCGCAATACCACGCTCGGATGCGGCCAGAACGTCAGTACGCCCGCGGTTCCACCCGAGGTGCGCGCCGCATCCACCGCACGGCGAATGACCGCCTGATGGCCGAGATGGACGCCATCAAACATCCCCACCGCCAGATGCAGCGGGGCGGCGTAGGGGGGCACCGCAGCCAGGTGAGCGAGGGCTTCCGGCGGCATCGGGAGGCATTCCGTTTAGAGGGCCACCGGAGGGACCGCCGCGACCACCGGAATCAAGCGCCGCTCAATCTCCGGGAGCGGCAGGGCGTTGATCTGATCAAGGGTGAGTGCCTGCGCCACCCCGAACTGTCCAGCGCCCGTCCGGCGCAGCGCGGCGAGGTGGGCGCCGCAACCGAGGCGGTTGCCCAGGTCGTGGGCCAGGGTGCGCACGTAGGTGCCCTTGGTGCACTTCAGGCGGAAATCGAACCGCGGGAGGGCGCAGCCAGTCAGCGTCCATTCCATCAGCCGGATGAACCGGGGCTCACGCTCCACCTCCTGACCCTTGCGCGCGCTTTTGTACAGGGGCACCCCATCGATCTTCACCGCGGAATACATCGGAGGGGTCTGATATTGGTCCCCCAGGAAGCCGTTCATCGCCGTTTGGAGGTCCTGCGCGGTCAGCGCGGGCACCGGCCGGGTCTCCATCACCTCCCCTTCCGCATCCTGGGTGTCGGTCGTCTTGCCCAACTCGACGGTGCCCTCGTATTCCTTATCGACCCCCATCAGGTACTGGGACACCCGGGTGGCCTTACCCACCAGGATGACCAGGAGACCAGTGGCCATCGGATCAAGGGTGCCCGCGTGGCCGATGCGCTTCAGGCGCAGCTTGCCCCGCAGGCGAGCCACGACGTCGTGGGACGTATGGTCCGCGGGTTTATCGACCAGGAGGATACCCTCCATTTCCTTGGCTGGGAGCAGCATGATTCAGGCGGCGGGCGGCGGCGTCAGACGCTCGGCCATCGCGGCCAGCAAGCGCGCCTCAAAATCCACCGGAGGTGACTTCAGGCTTAGCCCGGCCGCGCAGGCATGGCCCCCGCCCTTGAACTGCGCCGCCACGAGATCCACGCGCAAGGCCGGCTCCTTGGCCCTCAGGCTGGCCTTGACGGTGCCATCCTTGCGCCATTCCACCAACGCACCGATCTCCACCCCGTCGATGCTCCGGGCGTAGTCCACCAGACCCTCGGTGTCCTCGGAGTTGGAGCCGGTCTCCTCGAAGATCCCCGCCGGCAGCACGCCGAGGCACAGCCGCCCGCCCGCCGCCAGCCGCAGCGAGGCCAAAAAGCGTTGGAGCAACCTGAGTTTGCCCGGGGTCTCCCGCTCGTAGAGCTCGAAGCCCGCCTCCGCCGGGGAGGCCCCCCGGGCCACCAACTCCCCCGCCAGCATGAAACAACGCCGCGTCGTCGCCTGGAAGCGGAACTGACCCGTGTCCGTCAGAATCCCGGCGTAGAGGGCCCGCGCCGTCGCCGCATCGATCGGCAACCCCGCGTCGAGGAAGAGCCCGGCGAGGATTTCACAGGTCGCCGCGGAGGTCCGCTCAATGAGGTCCACCTCGGCAAAGCCAGGATTCGAAAGGTGATGGTCGATCACACCGACCGGGTGGGCGTAATGGGCCTGCAGCCGCTCGCCGCCGCGGGCGTGGTCCGCGCAATCGACGAAGATCGCCGCGCGCGCCAAGGGGTCGCGGAGCACCTCATCCGTCCGGCGAAACTCCATCCCGCGGGTCAGGTACTCGAGCCGCCGGGGGACGGGGTCCGGGTTCACGCAGATGACGTCCTGGCCCCGGGCGATGAGCACCCGGGCGAGGGCCACCTGGGAGCCGATGCAGTCGCCATCGGGGCGCGCATGGCCGCAGACGGCGACGGGAAGCCCGGCCACGCGCTCCAGCAGCCGGGTGAAGGCCGGCCGAAGCTCCGGAAAGAAAGGCTCCATCATTCCTCCTTCGGTGCCACTGCCGGGGGCGCCGCAGGTGGCGTCACGGCGTCCAGCACCTGCAGGATCCGGGCGCCGCGGGCCGCCGAATGATCCAAGACGTATTCAAACTTCGGCAGGTACTTGAGCACGATCCGGCGGCCGACCTCGGCGCGGATGGCGCCGGCCTGGGCGCGCAGCCAGCGGAGCTTGGTCTCGGCGGCCTCCGCGTCGCCCACCACCGCCACAAAGACCCGCGCGTCACGGAGGTCCGGCGAGACCCGGACCTCGGTGATCGTGACGTTCACCGCTTCCGATTGATAGCGACGCCGCAGGATGTCGCCCAGCTCACGCTGGACGAGCTCGTTGACGCGCACCGTGCGGTTGCTCATCGCCGAAGGCAGAAACGGGGCACCGGAGCCGGGCCTAGAGGGAGGCCCGGACCTTCTGCACCTCGAAGCACTCGATGACGTCGCCCGGCGCGTAGCCGTTGAAATCGTCGAGCTTGATGCCGCACTCAAGCCCCGCGCGGACCTCGTTGGCGTCGTCCTTGAACCGGCGCAGGGTGCCGACGCGGCCCTCGTGCAGGATCTCGCGGCCCCGGCGCAGGCGCGCGGCGGCATTGCGGTTGATCTTGCCCTCGGTGACCAGACAGCCGGCCACGAAGCCCTTGGCGAGCGGGAACACCTGCCGGACTTCCGCCGCGCCCGTCTTGATCTCCTTGATGTCGGGATCGAGCAGATCCGCCATCATTTCGCGGACCTTGTCGCCCATCTCATAGATGATGTCGAAGGTCTCAATCCGCACCCCGTGGTGCTTGGCGAGCGGAGTGACGCCATTTTCCAACCGCGTGTGGAAGCCGATGATTAGGGCCCCGGAGGCGCCGGCCATCAGGACGTCGTTCTTGGTGACCAAGCCCACCTCGATGGAGACGATCTCCAACTGGACCTTCGCGCTCCTGATGCCGTCGAGGATGACCCGCACCGCCTCGGAGGAACCGAAGACGTCGGTCTTGATGATGACCTTGAGGACCTTGGCCTGGGTGGCTGCGATGTTGGCGAAGAGTCTTTCCACCGAGACTTCCTTGGGGGCTGAGGCGGCAGTGGTCGCCTCCTTCTTCAGCCGGAGCGTCTCCTCCTCCGCGAGCTGCTCCGCCTCGCGGGCGTTCTTGACCGCCTTGAAGGTTGCGCCGCTGTCCGGCGTGCCGGACCACCCGATGACGCGGACGGGGGTGCCGGGCGAGGCTTCCTTCACGTTGCGGCCCTGGTCGTCGAACATCGCCCGCACCTTGGCGTAATTCGGACCGCTCACCAAGGCGTCGCCTACCCGCAGCGTCCCGCGCTGGACGATGACCGTGGCGAGGGGGCCGCGGCCAAAGTCGATCTCGGACTCGATGATCAATCCGCTGGCTTCAGCCTTCGGGTTGGCCTTCAGTTCAAGCACGTCGGCCTGGAGCACCACCATATCCAGCAACTCATTGATGCCCTGATTCTTGATCGCGGCGACGGGGACCGTGATCGTTTCCCCACCCCAATCCTCCGGAGCGATGCCACGCTGTTGCATCTGGTTTTTCACCTGATCCAGATTAGCCCCCTTCACGTCCATTTTGTTGACCGCGACCAGCAGGGCGAAGCGTTCCGGATGGGACTGCTTCTCGGCCAGGGCGATCTTGAGGGCCTCCTCCGTCTGCGGCATGAAGCCATCGTCGGCCGCCACGACGAGGATGGCGATATCGGTGACGCTTGCGCCGCGGGCCCGCATCTTGGTGAAGGCCGCGTGGCCGGGGGTGTCGAGGAAGGTGAGCTTCCGGCCGTTGAACTCGATCTGATACGCGCCGATGTGCTGGGTGATGCCGCCGGCTTCACCCGCGGCGACGTTGGCCTTGCGGATCGCGTCGAGGAGGGAGGTCTTGCCGTGGTCGACGTGGCCGAGGATGCAGACCACCGGGGGCCTTGAGACGAGGTGCTTGGACTCATCCTCCTCCGGCTTCTTTTCCTTCTTCTCCTTCGCGGCCTGCTGCGCCGCGGCGTCGCCGCGGTGCTTGATCTCGAGGAGAAACCCGTACTTTTCGGCGACCTTCTGGGCGACGGACTCCTCGATGGTGGAGTTCATCGCGGCGAAGCCCACCAACTGATTGAGCTCCGAGATCAGCTTGAAAGGCTTCAAGCCGAGCGCGGCGGCAAAGTCCCGCACCACGATGGGCGGCTTGAGATGGAGGATCTTGACGTCGCCCTGAATGGTAATTTGGGCGGCCGGGGCCGGGGTGGAGCTTCCCGGCAAGGGCGGCGCCTTGGGGGCCATCACCGGCGCGGGTGCACGGGGAGGCAGCGCGGGAGGCTTGGGCGCGGCCACCGGCGCGGGAGCCATCGACGCAACCGGCGCAGCGGGGGCGACCGGAGCCGACGGGGCGGGACGGAGCGGCGGCA
>JBMTAG010000097.1:0-13845 GCA_049428505.1 Opitutaceae bacterium
GGGCGCCCGCGCCGGGGGTCATCCCGGAGGCCGGGGAGGCCCCGGAGACCGCGACGTCCGAGCCCGCCGAGCGTCCCGCCCGGACCGGCCGCGAGCCGGGGATGACGACCCTGTTCCTCAACGTCGGCCGCAAGCAGTTAGTCCAGCCGGCGGACGTCGTCGGCAAGATCGCGGGGGTGACCCGCCTGCCGGCGGGGGTCGTCGGGGCGATCGACCTGCACCAACGCCACACCCTCGTGGATGTGGCCGAGGAGCACGCCGAGCTGATCCTGCGCAAGCTCGCCGGCGTGCGGATGAAGGGCGTGGTTCTCGCCCCGGTGCTCGCCGCGCCCGGCCAAGGCGGAGCGGGCGCGGATTGAGGTGCCGGTGCGGCTCAGCCGCTCCCCAGCACCAGCGCGCCCTTGAAGACCAGCAGCACCACCCCCACCAGCGCGCAGCAGGCGATGAAGCCGAGGGCGTCGATGCGGTCCCAGCGGGTGAATTCCCAGTTGGAGCGCGGAAACAGCTTCAGGTGGTCGAAGCGGGTCGGATGGGCGTAGCTGAGTTCCACCTCCCGCGCGTCGTCCTCAAGGGTTTTGGCGACCGGAGTCTTCATCCGCGCGTAGAATCGCGCCACGCGCGCCGGATCCGTCGGCCGCGTGAGGAGGCTCACCAGCACGAGCAGGCTGATCGGGATGAACGCATCGACCAGGTAGCGCGTGGTGAGCAGCTGGGCCGGGGTGAAGCCGGCAACGTCGGCGCCGAGAAGGTGCAGCAGGTAGACTTCGACGCGGAATAGCCCTTTGCCGGTGCGGGCCGAGGCGGGGTCATTCGGGTTCACCCGGACCACTCCCTCCTCAAAGAACACCGCGACCGGCTCGATGCGGCGCGCGCGCTCGATCGACTCCCCGGGGACCCGGGCACGCCCGGCGGCCACGTCCTCCGCGGTCGCCGCGACGCGCGACACCACCGTCTGTTCCCGGGACATCCGCGTCAGCGTCTCCGAACGAGCGAGGGCCGGCAGGGTGGGCACGACCGCCGGAATGACCGCGATGAAGACGACCGTGGCGATCACCTGCACCTTGACCGCAGTCTCGGTCACCCGGCGCCAGAGGAAGAGCATCGTCACCGGCACGCCCCAGACGAGCAGGAGCACGATCGCGAACTTCAGAATCGCGACGATGCTGTTCATGAAGAGCCCGACGAGGACGCCGACGGCGAGCAGCGCAGGCACCGCCAGGCGGGCGATGAGCACGTAGTGCCGGTCGGAGCGGCCCGGGAACAGCGGTTCGTAGAGGTTCTTCACCACGAGCCCCGAGAGCACCACCGACTGGGCCCCCAACACCGCGATCTTCCCGCCGAGGATGCCGGTGATCATGATCCCGATCAGCCCGATGGGCAGCAATTCGCGCGTCATCAGGCCCCAGGCTTGGTCGGGGTCGGACAGTCCCGGCCCGAAGAGTGCGATCGCGATCAGTCCGCAGTAGGCCCACGCGATCGTCACGAAGCGCTTGCTGAAGCCGCCGGTCACCGCGCCCAACCGCGCCGCCATCTCGTCCTTCGCGGAGCCGGAAATCGTCATGTTGGCCTGGGTGCCGGCGATGCCGATCAGCTGGACCAGCAGCAGGGCGGCAATGGAGTACCAGGTGTATTCGGAGGCGACGTCTCCCCCGAAGAGGTTGAACATCACCTCCGGGACCTTCTCGTGCAGGGCCTCCACCCCGCCGACGCGATGCAGGCCAAAGGGGATCAGGATCACCGAGATCAGCACCACCAACAGGGCCTGGATCGCATCCACCACCGCCGACGCCTTCAGTCCGCCGAGCATGATGAACACGGCGACCAGTCCGGTGGAGACGAGGTAGAAGGTGACGGGCTGGAGGTAGGTGACGTAGGGCTGGAGCGTACCCCGGGTGTAGTGGTCGCGGAGCGTGTCGTAGCGCAGGGCCTGCTCCGGGGCCAGCGGGGCGGCGGCCCGTTCCTTCCGGAGCGCGATGAACTCGTGGAAGTCCGCCACGCGCTGACGCTCCGCGGCGGTGTAGGCGGCAGGTTCCTTGACCATCAGGGGCTGCAGCGTCTTGAGGGCCATCACGTTACCGCCGGCAATGACCCCGATGATCGCGATCATCAGCATGGTCACCGCATACAGGGAGGCGAGGAACTTGCTGCCGAAGCGGTCCGCGAAGAGGTCCGCCATCGTGGTGAGCCGCGCGCGGCGGAACCACACGTTCATGAACCAGTAGTAAGGGGTGAGGAATAGTGTGATCAGCGCGAGCCAGGCCCCGCCTGCGCCCTGGCGGTAGACCGAGCTGGCCGTGGTGGTGGCCTGGCCGGGGTCGGTCATGTTGCCGAAACTCAGGAAGAACTGGAGCCAGCGCCCGAGCGAACGGCCCCCCAGGAAGAAATCCTTGTCGTTCTTCACCCCGTGGGAGAACCGCTGCCCGATCCAGAGGACGACGACGATGTAGGCGAGGAGGATGGCGACGTCGACCAGGTGCAGCCCGAGCAGCTTCATAGGGGAGAGGGTGGGTAACGGACGGGCAAAGGCGCCGCGGCCGGGCCTGCGACTCAGAGGTGCCCCTTCGTGGTGTCAAGCGGATGGCCGCATCGGGCGCCCCGCCGCCCCACCGGGGCGGTCAACCGTTTGGTCGGCGATCCGCGGACCGGCCCGCCGGCCCGCCGGGGTTCCGGCGATGGGCGTCGATGCCCGTGACGAGGCGCTCCCGGAGGGCTTCGGGCGGGGAATGCGGCGGCGCCCAGTGCACCAGTTGCGACGTCACCTCGCGGAGGGCGCGGCTCATCTCGCGCAGGGTGGGATCCACGTGGCACTCCTCCCGGAAACGGGCCCGCTCTTCGCCCGCCAGCAGCCCCAAGGCATGCAGGGCGGAAGATTCCTCGCGCCACGCCGCGTTCATAGCTGCGACCCGAGGGCTTCCCTTAACTTGAGAAGTCCCCGCCGGATGCGGGCCTTGACGGTGCCCAGAGGCTCCTGCAGTCGCCGCGCGATTTCCTCCTGGGTCAGGCCGCCGAAGAAAGCGAGTTCCAGCGCCCGGCGCTGCTCGACCGGGAGCGCGGCGATCGCCGCGCGGACCAGCCGGGCGTTATCGCCCTGCACCGCCGCATCGTCCGCCGACGGCGCCCCCCCCTCGGTGCCGTAGCCCAGATCCTCGGGCACCGACTCCGCCAGTAATTCCGCCCGGCGGCGGCGCATCCGGATGCGATCGATCGCCCGGTTGCGGACCAAGGTGACGGCCCACGAAAAGGCGCTGCCCCGGGTCCGCTCAAACGTGGAGGCCTTCTCCCAGAGGGTGATGAAAGCGTCGTGGACGATGTCCTGCGCCTCCGCGGCGTCCTGTAGGATGTGCAGCGCCGCGCTGTACAGGGGACCGGAGAAGCGGTCGTAGAGGCGGCCGAAGGCCGCACGATCGCCCTCCGCCACCAACCCCAGCAGCAGCGCGTCTGTCCGATCCCTTTCCCCGGGATCGTTAGTCAGCAGCAGAGGGGCTTCGGCCATAGGGAGGTAACCCCAGCGGGGTGGTGCCAGAGGAGGCCGATGCGCGGCGGGGGAGGCGAGCCAAATTCCGTGGGAAGAGTTGCCATGGGTTCCAGCGGCGATTGCGGTGCCTTCAGAGGAAGGCGAGCCCGAGGAGGCCCAGAATCAGGATCAGTCCGAGGCTGGCCAGGATGCGCCGTTCCTGCCGCGTCGTGGCGAAGGGCATCGGGGGCGCTGAGCGTCAGACCGTGACTTGGAACAGGTCCGGGTGCATCTGGCCCTCGGCGACCTTGTTGACCGTACCGGTCATCTGGATCGCGTAGTCCGGTCCGATGGAGATGCCGATCCGGCCTCCGGGCATATGCACGGTGAGATCGCGGTCGACGAGGCCGAGGCGGTGGGCGACGGCGGCGGCGGCGCTGGAGCTGCTGCCCGACGCGAGCGTGTAGCCGGCTCCGCGTTCCCAGATCTCGATCCGGATGTTCGCGCGGTCGATCACCTGGAGGAACTGCACGTTCGTCTTTCGCGGGAACAGCGGATGGACTTCGAGGTGCGGGCCGTAGCGGTGGGCCAGGTCCGCGGAGATCTCCGGGAGGGGGAGGACGCAGTGCGGGTTGCCGATGGTGGCGGCACAGAAGGTGAACTCGCGGTCGAGCACGGTGACCTTCTCGGAGAGCACTTCCCGCGCGGCTCCGGGCAGGAGGACGGGGATGCGGGCGCTGTCGAAGCTCACCTGTCCCATCGCGACCGTGATGAGCCGGCCGGCTTCGCGGATTTCGGCGCGCACGTCCCCGCCGGGCGTCTCGACGGTAAAGACGGGGTGCCGGACGAGGCCTTGGTCCCAGAGGAAGCGGGAGAAGATCCGCAGGCCATTGCCGGATTTCTCGGCCTCGGAGCCGTCCGGGTTGAAAATGCGCAATCCGTGCTCGCTCGTGCGCGAGGGGAGGGGGCCCCAGAGGATGCCGTCGGACCCGACGCCGAAGTTCCGGTGGCACACCACCCGGATCTGTTCGCGGGAGGGCGCGGCACCCCAGGCCGGGAAGTCGGCCGGGTTCAGGACGAGGTAGTCGTTGCCGAGGGCGTGGTACTTATGGAAGCGCATCGCGTCCGATGCCAACGGCGGCGTGTCCCAGAGGCACGGAAAAAATCGCCGCCGCGCCCCCCGGATTTGCGGGGCATCGGGCCCGCCCGGGCGCCGCGGCCTCAGGCGGGCAGCAGGCGCCGGGCATTGCGGTGCATCAGCGCGTGGAGGGTCTCCGCGTCCAACGGCGATTCAAACAGCCGCAGCAGGCTGGTCTCCACGGGAAAGTACGGCGCGTGGGAGCCGAAGAGCACGCGCGCCGCGGGCACCCGTGGTCGCGCGCCGCCCGGCCCGGGCTGGATCATTTGCCCGAGGCGGCCATTTCCCTCCCAGCGGGAAAACTCGAACCAGGCCCCGGTGCGATCGGCCAGGGTACGCAGGTCCGTGCCCGCCACGTTGCCGGCGAAGTGCAGCAATTGCACGCGGGCCGCGGGCGTCCGCTCGAGCAGCGGCACGAGGGGACGGGCGTCGATGACCGGGAGGCTCAGCAGCGGGTGGTGGACGCGCGGATCCTCGAGTTGGAAGACGATCTGCAGGATCAGTCCCCGTTCGGCGGTGAGTTGCACGAGCCGGCCGAGGTCGGGATGCGTGAGGTCGAAGGTCTGGTAACCGGGAAAGAGGCGCACCCCGGGCATCCGGTGCTCCTCGTGGCAGCGGCGCAGGTCCTCCTCCCAGTCGGGCCAGGCGGGGTTGACGCTCCCGAAGGGCCGCAGCATCCCATCGCCGTGGGCGCGGCACTCGGCGGCGAGGCGCGCGTTCACGCCCGCGAGGTCCTTGTGCAGGAGCGCCTCGTGGGAGCCGGCCCACGCCTCGGTGATGCGGTGCCGCCGGAGCTTGGCGACGAGCGCGGGCGTGGCGTCGTACTTGAGGCGCCGAAAGGGCCAGCGGAAGAGGGTGACGTGCGTGTCGATGATCCCCGCGGGAGCGGGCGAGGGCGCGGCCGGAACCGGGGCGGGGCTCGCGGCCCGGGCGAGCACGGCGGCCGCGCCGGCGGCGGCACCCTGGCGGAGGAAACGGCGGCGGGGCAGGAGCGGGGCGGGAGTCACGGCTCGAAGGGAATGCCTTGGCGGCGCAGGATCGGGGCGGCGAGGCGGCGGAAGTTGCCCCCGAAGACCTTCCGGCGGTCGGCGGGGGAGAGTTCCGACTCCAGCACCTTGGCGAGCTCGGTGGCGTAGCTGCGGCTGGGCCCGTGGCCGCCCCAGACCAGGCGGTCGGCGCCCAACTCCCGCGCGGCGAAATCGACCGCCCCCGAGTGGGGGTCGGAGCCGGCGAACTCGAGCAGGACGTTGGGCTGCGGGCGGACGATGCGAACGCCGAGCTCCCAGTCGCCGCCGCTGTGGCCGCAGATGAAGCGGACGTCCGGGAAGCGGCGAGCGAGCGCGACCACGTCCTGCGGGGTGCTTTCCCCGGGCAGGTTGCCGCGGCCGGGGGCGCGGGGGGTGCCCCCGACCTTCAGCCAGGTGTGGATGTAGATCGTGGCGCCGAGCTCCGCGGCGAGGCGGATGATGGGGTCGTTGTTTGGGTGGCTGCAGGCAATGCCGCGGCGGTTGCCGCCGACGTACTTGATCCCGATGCACGGTCCGTGGCGGATCCACGCCTCCATCTTGGCGCAGCTCTCGTCGGGAAACCCCGGGTCGATCGGCGTGATGCCGGAGAGCCAGGACCGCTCCCGGACGAGGAGCGCGCGCATCTCGGCGTCGTGGGGCGCCGGCTCCAGCGGGGCCCGGAGGGTGCCGCCGGCCTCGAGGGTGATCGAGCGCTCGATGCCCATCCGGCGCACGTAGAGGTTGTTGGCGTGGAACTGGCCGAGCGGGTCGGTGGTGGCGTTGAAGCCGTGGAAGTGGGTGTCCCAAATCCGGTAGGCGACGAGCTCGTCGCGGGTGGGGAGGCCGTAATCGGCGGGGCTGAGGGCGAAGGCGAGGGGATCCATCGGACTGCGGCAGGGATCAGGCGGGGGCGGGATGGCCGAAGAGGCCGCGCCGCCGGATCGCGGCCGCGACGGTCGGCGGCACTTGCCTTGCCCAGGCGGGATCTCCGGCCCGGATGAGCTGCAGGACGTCCCCGGAGCGGGTGCCAAGGGCGGCGGGATCGAAGCCGGTGAGGGACTCGATGGAGCCGTTCTGGAGGAGGTGGTCGTAGAGGTTCCGCAGGTGGGGCGCGATGTGGACGTTGCGGGCCGTGATGAGCACGTCGCGGGCGAAGGCGTGGCCGGCGATGGAGCCGTGCGGGAGCCCCGCGGCGGAGGCGGGCTCGAGGGCCGGTTGGCGCATCGGATAGATGTAGAGCTTGACCGCGTGGCGGAACATCCGGCCGAAGGACTCGAGGATGCCCCCCTCGAGGTGCTCGTAGTACTTCTCGTTGAAAACCTCCAGCAGGTTGTCGATGCCAAGGGCCATCCCGATCATCTCGCGGGTGTAGCGACGGAAGTAGGACGTCAGGCGGTAGTACTCCGGGTAATTCGAGATCAGCGTGGTGAAGCCCAGCTCGCCGAGAAGGTCCACGCGGGAGAGGAAGTCAGCCGCGTCGAGCTCGCCCGCCCCGGCGGCCAGCAGGTTGTTCATCGTGATCTCCATCAGCGTGATCACCTCGCGGCCCTGCACCGCGGGCTCCTGCACGAACTGGGCGGTCGCGCAGGTGAGCATGTCCACGTTGGCGTGGGTCACGGGGCGGAAGCTGCCGCGCTCGACGAGCACGGCCTTGCGGTAGAGCACCTCCGAGGGCTGGAGCACCTCGCCGCGCGCGCCGAACATCACGGCGTTGGTCAGGCCGTGGCGGACGAGGTGGAGCGCCATCAGGCGGTTGTCCGCGTGCGCCAGCGCCGGGCCGCGGAAGGTGATCATATCGACCTCGAGCCGCGCGGCGCCGACGTGATCGACCAGCGACTCGATCAGCCGCCGCGGGTCCTCACGGTAGTAGAACGCCCCGTAGATCAGGTTCGTGCCGGCGATACCGAGCGCGGCCTGCTGGGCAACCGCCTCCTTGTCCCACATCCGCACGTGCAGGATGATGTCGTTGGGTTCCCCCCCCGGGGTCGCTTGGAACCGGATGCCCATCCAGCCGTGCGCCTCGTTGTTCCCCTTGAACCCGCGCGTGGCCACGGTGTCGGCGAAGACGAAAAACGTCGTGCGATCGCCCCGCTGGCCGGCGAGGCGTTCCTGCAGCAGCGCGTATTCGTGGTCGAGCATCAGCGTGAGGCGCTCGCGCGACACGTAGCGCGGGGCCTTGCCGTAGATCGCGTCGCTGAAGGTCATGTCGTAGGCGGAGATCGTCTTGGCCACGGTCCCCGCGGCGCCCCCCGCCTGAAAGAAGACGCGCGCCACCTCCTGCCCCGCGCCGATCTCCGCGAAGGTCCCGTACTTGGCCTCGTCGAGGTTGATCGTCAGGGCCTTCCGGTTCGTCGTCAGGAGCTCCTTCTGTTCCGTCATACCGCGGAGGGTGCGCCGCGTGCGGTCCGGCGCAACCGCGCTTTGCACCGGGTTTCGACTGGAGGAAGCGGCGAAAGCGGCTAGGGTCGCGGCCTAGCATGAAAAACTTTCTCGGTTCGCTGCTCGGCGCGCTGACCGCCCTGGTGATTTTCTCCGGCGCGCTCGTGACGCTCGGGCTCGGCCTCCTGGGTGCCCTGGCGGCGCTTGGCGAGTCCGAGAAGTCCTCCCCGACGGTGCTGCCCGGAAGTTACCTTGTGCTGGATCTTTCCACCAATTTCTCGGACGCCCCGCCTCACCTGGACCTGACCTCCCTCCGCGGCGGGGAGGATTCCCTGCAGCTCCGGGCGGTCACGCGCTCCCTGCGGGCGGCCGCGACGGACGAGCGGATCGCCGGCGTCTACCTGACCGGGGACCTCAATCCTGCGGGATACGGTTCCGGCCACGCCGCGCTGCGCGAGTTGCGCGCGGCGCTGCTGGCCTTCCGCGAGGCCGGCAAGCCGGTGGTGGCGTACCTGACCTTCGCCTCGACCCGCACGTACTACGTGGCCTCCGCCGCCAGCGACCTCGCGCTGGACCCCTACGGGATGATCCTGCTCCCCGGACTGGCCAGCGAGCCGATGTTCTTCGCCGGGGCCTTCGAGAAGGTCGGCATCAATGTGCAGGTCACCCGCGCGGGGAAATACAAGTCCGCGGTGGAACCCTACACCCGCCGCGAGATGAGCGCGGAAAACCGTGAGGAGGTCCGCGAACTGCTGCAGGATATCTGGGACAGCCTCCTCGGGGAGATCGGCGTCAGTCGCGGGGTGCCCGTGGCGCAGGTGCAGGCGGTCGTGGATCAAGAGGGCCTGATCCGGGCCGCCGAGGCGCTCGGCGCGCGGCTCATCGACCGGACCGCCTACCGCGACGAGATCTACGATGCCCTCAAGGCGAAGACGGGCCGCGCGGGTTCCGAGAAGCCCTTCAAGCAGGTCACGGTCGCGGCCTACGCGCGGCAACTCAAGTCGGCCGACGCGCTGCCGGCTCCGCGCCCGGTGGAGGGGATCGAGCCCGGGTCCGCGCGGTCCGGACGGATCGCGATCGTCTACGCCGAGGGCGAGATCGTCGACGGGGAGGGCAGCCCCGATGAGATCGGCGGCGCGCGGCTCTCCCGGGAACTGCGCAAGCTCCGCCAGGACAAGAACGTCCGTGCCGTCGTGTTGCGGGTGAACAGCCCCGGCGGCAGCGCCGCCGCCTCGGAGGTGGTGCAACGTGAGGTCCGGCTGCTCCGCCGCGAGAAGCCGGTGGTCGTCTCGATGGGCAGCTACGCCGCCTCGGGCGGCTATTGGATCTCCGCCTACGCCGACCGCATCTTCGCCGAGCCGACCACGATCACCGGCTCGATCGGCGTGTTCGGGATGCAGTTCGACGTCCAGCGCCTTGCCGACACGATCGGCGTGACGTTCGACCGCGTGAAGACCGGTCGTTTCGCCGACGCGATGACCCTCTCCCGGCCCAAGACCCCCGAGGAAATGGCTGTGCTCCAGCGGATGGTGGATTGGATCTACAGCGAATTCCTCGCCAAGGTTGCCGAGGGCCGCAACCTGCCGGCGGAGCGGGTCGCCGCAATCGCCCAAGGGCGCGTCTGGTCCGGAACGGACGCCCTGGAACATGGCTTGGTCGACGAGTTGGGTGGGCTGGAGGCCGCGCTGGCGTACGCGGCGGGCAAGGCCGGCCTCGGCGCGGACTACCGCGTGGTGGAGATTCCCCGGGAACGCGAGCTGGTGGAGGCCATCCAGGAGCTGATCGAGAAAGCCGTGCCCGGCGCCGCCCGTGTCTCCACCGGACCGCTGGAGGAGCTCCGCCGCCGTTTCGAGCGGGAACTCCGCACCTTCGCTGCCTGCAACGACCCCCAGGGCGTGTACGCGCGACTCCCCTTCACCTTGTCCGTCCGTTGAGCCCCCTTCCTTGATGTCCTCTCCCCACACTCTCGTACAGGAAGTCACCGCCACCGCGATCCCGGCCGGGCATCGCGCGACCTTGCCCGCCGGCACGCGCGCGCATGTCGTCCAGAGCCTGGGCGGCAACGTGACGGTGCGGACGGACGCGGGCCTGTTCCGGATCGACCGGGATCAGGTGGCGGCGCTGGCCGGCTACGAGCCTGCGCCGGAGGCCGCGCCGGTCGCGGGCGCGTTCAGCGAGGAGGCGGTGTGGGCGGCGCTGCGCACCTGTTTCGACCCGGAGATCCCCGTCAACATCGTCGACCTCGGGCTGATCTACGACCTGGCGATCGAGCCGGACGGCACGGGTCACCATGGGGTTGAGGTGAAGATGACGCTCACCGCGCCGGGTTGCGGGATGGGGCCGGTCATCGCCGAGGATGCCCGCGGCAAGATCGCGCAGCTGCCGAGCGTGCACTCGGCCCGGGTCCACATCGTCTGGGATCCGCAGTGGACCCCGCATATGATTTCCCCCGCCGGCCGGAAGGCCCTCGGGTTGGAGTGAAACGCGCCTAGCGGGCGGGGGGCGGAGCGGCGGTTTTCCCGGCGCCGTCCGCCGCGCCCTCTTCGCGTTTTTCCCGCACCTTGCGGACGCGCTCGAGCATCTCCTGGCGCATCTGTTCCAGCTGGGTGCGCTGCATGGGGGTGAGGAGCGCGGCCACGTCGGCGTACATCCGCTCCGTGGTCCGGGTCGTGTCGGCCAGGTGCTCCTTTTGCATCCGTTGCAGATCCTCCGAGGCGCGGCTGACGATCGGCCGGATCGCCTTCTGCTGCTCCGGGGTGGGGCTCAGGCGCTGGTTGAGTTGGCGCATCAACTGCGGGGCGATGCCTTTGGCCGCCGCCGGGGTGGCGGGGCCGCCCGGCGTCGGCTTGCTGGCGGAGGCCTTGGCGGAACCCGCCTTGGGCCGCGTGGTCTCGGCCACGCGGGCCGCAGAACGCAACGTGAAGAAGCCGCCAAAGACCGCCCCGGCGATGAACACGCCGACAAAGGCCAGAATAACCTTCCAGGTCCGATCCATCCTAGTCAGCCAGCGCGAGGACGACGGCCACCACATCCTCGCCGATGGGCAGCGGCTCCTCGGCGCCCGCCCGCCCGGCGAGCCGGCGCGCGGCCTCCTCGTAGTTCAGGGCGACGGCGCTGAGGGCGAGAATGCAGGCGACCCCGAGGGCGCGCCAAGCCAGCAGATCCAGCAGGGACCGCGGCGCGCGGCGACCGAAGGCCAGCGCGGCCACCCGGGTGGCGAAGCCGGTCGGCGCCGCGGTGTCGCGGGCGTCGGGCAACCGGCGGGCGGCGTTCACCAGACGGTTCCAGATTGAACCGGGCTGCAGGGGGGAGGGAGTCATGAACGTTCCTTCTTTCTGAGTTCCAGAAACAACTTTTGCAATTTCCTTCGCGCGCGGAAGGCGCGCACTTTGATCAGGGACTGGTTCCAGCCGGTCAGGTCGGCGATCTCGGCGATGGTCTTCTGCTCGAGATCGAGCAGGCGGAGCACGAGCTGGTCGTCGGGCTTCAGCTGGCCCATGAGTTTCTGCACCAGCTCGGTCGCCGCAAGGGCGTCATTCGCCGGCACCTCGCGCTCGTTGGTCAGCACGGCGTCGAGGACGTCCGCCTCGCTCTCCGAAAGGTCCGCCCACCGAAACTCCGGCCGGCGTTTCTGCGCCCGCAGGTGATCGATGCAAGTGGTCACGGCGATGCGGGACACCCAGTGGGTGAAGGGCACGGCCCCCTGGTACTGTGCGAGCCGGGAGAACATCTTCAGGAACACCTCCTGCGCGAGGTCCTCCTCCGCAACCCGGCGGGGGAGGTGAGAGCGGACGATGCGGATGACCAGGGGATAGAGATGCTCCACGAGCTCTCGGGCGGCGCGCTGGTCGCCTTTCCGCACGAGCACAAGGCAGCCCACCACGTCGAAGGGCGGTTCGGCGGGGTCAGGCATAGGGAGATGGAGCCGCGACCATGCACGGGTGGCAAGACGCCCTTGCACGCCGGTGCGTTACAGTTCGCGGAACCGGCCCGGACCTTGACATTTCCGGGTGCGGGGCGGATACCCCCCGAATGCTTGCGTGCCGCCCGGGTCTCCGACTTACGCGTGCGCACGGCCGTTGAGGGCGTCCCCCGGACGCGGGTCGTGCGTTGCGCCGTGGTTTACGCCGGTGCGCTCCGCGGCCGGCGGTCCGGCCCCCGCCGCGGGGCCCGTCGCCCTTCCTTTTCCCGCCCCTTCCCTTTCCGCCTCTCTTCCGTCCATGCAACCCGCGCCCATCACCAAATACCGGCCATTCCCCCCGGTGAACCTGCCTGACCGCCAGTGGCCGGGTCGCACGCTCACCCGGGCGCCGATCTGGTGCAGCGTCGACCTGCGGGATGGCAATCAGGCCCTGGCGCAGCCGATGAGCGTTGAGGAGAAGCTGGAGTATTTCGCCCTGCTCGTGCGCATCGGCTTCAAGGAGATCGAGATCGGCTTCCCGAGCGCCTCGCAGATCGAATTCGATTTCTGCCGCCGGCTCATCGAGGGGAACCTGATCCCGGACGATGTGGCGGTGCAGGTCCTCTGCCAGGCACGGGAGGACCTGATCAGGCGCAGCATCGAAGCCCTCCAGGGCGCGCGGCACGCGATCTTCCACCTGTACAACTCGACCTCGCCGGCCCAGCGCCGCCACGTGTTCAACGCGTCGCGGCAGGACATCCTGAACATCGCCACCCAGGGTACGGCGTGGGTGCGGCAGCATGCCGCGGCGCTCTTGGCGGCTGGAACGCGCGTGCGGTTCGAGTACTCGCCGGAGAGCTTCACCAGCACCGAGCTGGAGTACGCCTTGGAGGTCTGCGAGGCGGTCACGGACACGTGGCAGCCGACCGCGGCCGAGCCGATCATCCTGAACCTGCCCGCCACGGTCGAGTACGCCTCGCCTAACGTCCATGCCGACCAGATCGAATGGATGTGCCGGCACCTGACCCGCCGGGACCGCACGCTGGTCTCGCTCCACACGCACAATGACCGCGGCACGGGGGTCGCGGCCACCGAGTTGGCCCTGCTGGCGGGAGCGGACCGCGTCGAGGGCACGCTCTTCGGCAACGGCGAGCGCACCGGCAACCTCGACCTCGTGACGACCGCGCTGAACCTTTACACCCACGGCATCCACCCGGGGCTGGACTTCAGCAACATCAACGAGATCCGGGAGGTCTACGAGCGGACCACCCGCCTCGAGGTCTCGCCGCGTCACCCGTACGCCGGCGAGCTGGTGTTCACCGCCTTCAGCGGCTCGCATCAGGACGCCATCAAGAAATCCTGGGCCGCGCGTGACCCGTCCCGGCCGAACGATCCCTGGGATGTGCTCTACATCCCGATCGACCCGGCCGACATCGGGCGGAGTTATCGCGCGATCATCCGCATCAACGCGCAGTCCGGCAAGGGCGGGGTCGCCTACATTCTGGAGCAGGAGTTTGGCTACAGCCTGCCGAAGGCGATGCACCGGGAGATCGGCCGCCTGATCAACGAGGTCGCTGACTCCCGGGGCACCGAACTGACGCCCGCGGACGTCCACGAGGTCTTCCGGCAGGAGTACCTGGATCGGCGCGCGCCGGTGGCCCTGCAGCACTTCAAGTCCACCGAGCGCGACAGCGATGTCACCTGCGTCGCGGCGCTGACGATCGACGGGGTGGCGCACGAGCTGACCGGCCAGGGCAACGGTCCCATCGACGCGTTCACTCGGGCCCTGGCCGCGACCGCGCTGCCGCGTTGCGAGGTGCTGAGCTACGCCGAACATTCGCTCGGCCAGGGTTCCGAGGCGCGGGCGGTCAGCTACATCCAGATCAAGACCGATCGGGGGCAGACGCTCTTCGGCGCCGGCATCGACACGAACATCGAGCTCGCCTCGATCAAGGCGATCGTCAGC
>JBMTAG010000098.1:0-13782 GCA_049428505.1 Opitutaceae bacterium
GGCCGCTGCACCGCGACTGTTCTATCAAGGAACAAGGCAGACAGTGCGCGGTTGGCCCTGAAACGAAAGGGTTTGTTCTTCACCATCGCTGCACCGGCGCGGGCGGTGAACAAGTTGGGCGCAACGTTGTTCACCGGTTATTCACCGCCGGCGGAGGGTCCGCTCCAGTGTTTCACCCGGAGGGCGCCACCGGAGCCATCGGATCGGCGTGTCGCGTAGCCGGATCGGACGAGGCCGTTGGCAGACGACGCTCAGGGCGAGGAAAGGATATCGATTCCCTGCAGCCCGAAGTGTGGGGCGGCGGCGAGGAGGTGGCGATCGTGGCTGTAGATCGCCTTCAGGCCTGCTCTGGCCGCGCAGACGAGATGAAGGGCATCCGCGGCGCGGATGAAGACCGACGGCTGCAGGGCCGCCAGGCGAGCGCAGGCGTCATCGAACAGATTTTTTTCCAGCGGCAGCCAAATGATGAGCCGACGCGTCTCATCCGCGGCCAACTGCGCCAAGGACTGTCCCAGCCCGACGGTGTCGATCCGACCCTCCCGCTGATGGCGCTTGAGGCCGGAAACCAGCTCCAGTTTGCCATGACGCGAGCAAACGAATCCTCGCCGGCCAGTCCTCCACGCGGTGACTTCCGCGGATCCGTTTTCCTGGGCGTACAGCTTCAGCAGGTAGGAGGTGTCCAGATAGTGCACCGTGACCTCACCGGGCGTCTCGCTCTTCCGAGATAATCAGGGTGGAATCAAAATTGATCTTGGGCAGCTTGCTCCAATCGCGGCCTCTGAAGATCGGCTGCAGGACTTCGGGGTCAGGCGCGGCCCGAGGCGAAGCGACCTTGCGGCTGCGATCGCTAATCAGCAGTTGCGACTTGGCTGCCCGGGGCGCCCAAGATCCCGTGCGGGCCTGAAGCTTTCGGGAGGGTTTCTTTTTCACACCGGGAGGGCTGTCATCGTTTACCCGAGGGTCAAGAGTCTCGCCGACCCTAGTTTAGGGGGGAACAGCGTATCCGCCTCACGTCGCCCATGCGCGCTCGCCGGGGCGCAGCGGCACCGATCCGCGGTACGCTCCGGGCACGGGATCATACCGCAGCGCCTGCGTCGCCCCCGCCTCCGAGGTGAAGTAGCCCAGCAGGACCAGATCCTTCACGTGCCGCCAGGGCGCCACGCCGTCGCGCGCGGGCGGCGGCTGGCGCTCCAAGGCCACGAGGAGGCGTTCCCGTTCCGCGGACGGCAGCGCGGGGAAGGGGCGGGCGCCGGCCTGCTTCGCCACTTCCGCGAGCAGGCGCCGCACCGCGTCGGCCGCCGCCGGCGCGTAACAGTCGGCGGTCATCCGCAAAATGAAACGTCCAATCGCGACCGACCCCGCGCCGGGTGACCCCGGGGTGGCGGGCAGAATGGTGTCGCCGATCCCGTCGAGCAGCGTCTCCTCGGCCTCGGTCCAGCCCTCGGGCCGCGGCAGGGCGGCCCAGGTGCGGTGGGGGAGGGTGCCGAACGCGGCGACGGCCGCGAGCTGGGCGGCGTGGCGGAGCAGGGTGCGGCGGTTCACAGGGTGCCTTTCCGGAGTTCCTCGACCGCGTGCCGGGCGGCCCGGGCGGTCAGGGCCATGAAGGTGAGGGAAGGATTCTGCACGCCGGTCGAGGCCATGCAGGCGCCGTCGGTCACGAAGACGTTCGGACAGGTGTGGAACTGGTTCCAGCGATTGAGGAGAGACTGCTTCGGATCACGGCCCATCCGGGCGCCGCCCATCTCATGGATGTCGAGTCCCGGGTTGCGGCGGTCGTCGGTCGCGCGGATGTCGCGGGCGCCAGCCGCCTCGAGCATCGCTCGCCCCTGCGCCAGGAAATCGCGGATCATCCGCTCATCGTTGTCGGTATAGCCGATGGACGTGACCAGTTGCGGGATGCCCCACGGGTCGCGCTGGTCGGCGGAGAGCCGCACGTGGTTCTCGTACCGCGGGATGGTCTCGCCCTGCATCATCATGTAGATGCCCCAGGGGCCGGGCTGCGTGAGTCCTTCCTTGTAGGCGGCGCCGATCCCGGGAGCGCCCTGCCCGCGGGTCCAGCCGCGGCGGGCGGCGCTGAAGAAGACCATGTAGCCCCGCTGGAAGTCCGTCTCCTGCTTGGTGACGTTGCGGAAGTTGGGCATCATCGGCTGCGTGGGCCGGCGGCCGGAGTAATAGGCGTCCGCGAAGCCGTCCAAGGAGGCGTTGAGGCTGCCACGGTAATTGTGGAAGGCCACGTGGCGGCCGAGGAGCCCGTGGTCGTTGCCCAAGCCGGCCGGGTAGCGCTTGGAGCGCGAGTTCAGCAAGATCAGGTTCGTGTTGAGGCAGGCCGCGTTCACGAAGATCACCTTCGCGAAGTACTCCGTGACGGCCTTGGTCGCGGCGTCGATCACGCGGACCCCGGAGGCGCGGCCGGTGGTGTCATCGTGGAGGATGGATTCGACGACGGAGCCAGGGCGGATCGTGAGGTGCCCCGTCTTGGCGGCCCAGGGGAGCGTGGAAGAATTGGAGGAGAAATAGCCGCCGAATGGGCAGCCGCGGTAGCACAGGTTGCGGGACTGGCACTTGCCGCGGCCCTGCGCGAGGTGTTCCGGGCGGGCCTCGGTGAGGTGGGCGCAGCGGCCCTGCACCACGCGGCGGCCGGGGAAGGCGGCCTCGATGCGCCCGGCCATCGAGCGTTCGGCATCATTCATCTCCCAGGCCGGGAGGAATTCGCCATCGGGCAAGCCGTCGACGCCGTCGCGATTGCCGCTGATCCCGACGAAGCGCTCCACGTGGCTGTACCAGGGGGCGAGTTCCGCGTAGGTGATCGGCCATTCGGCGAAGCCGTCGCGGGCCGGGCCCTCGAAGTCGTGGTGGCTCCAGCGCTGGGTCTGGCGGGCCCAGATGAGCGATTTGCCGCCGACCTGGTACCCGCGGATCCAGTCGAAGGGCTTTTCCTGCACGTAGGGGTGCTCGGCGTCCTTGGCGAAGAAGTGTTCCGTGGCTTCGTCGAAAGCGTAGCACTTGCGGGCGATCGGGTTGGCCTGCGCGAGGGCGCGGGGGAGCCGGCCGCGGTGGGGGAGGTCCCAGGGGTTGGCGAGGGCCGTGGGGTAGTCGCGGAGGTGCTGCACGTCGCGCCCGCGTTCGAGCACGAGCGTGCGGAGGCCGGCCTCGCAGAGTTCCTTGGCCGCCCAGCCGCCGCTGATGCCGGAGCCGACGACGATGGCGTCGTAGGTATGGGCGCGGGCGCCCGGGGTGGTGGGGTGGCTGGCCATGGCCGGATCGGAGGGGGCGGGGGGCGCCGCGGCAAGCCCGCTTCGCGCGGGAAGGGGGCGGGGGAATCGTTGGACGGTGCGGCGGTGGGCCGTGGATGGTACAATCGGTGGACCGTGGGCGGTGAATCGGTGGTCGCAGACCGAAACCAAGACGGAAGCGCAGCGGCTTGGTGTAGCCGGGGATTCCATCCCCGGACGGCGGGACGAAAATGCCTTCCGGCTTCGTCAGGCGCGGTGCAGCGCGCTCACGTCGGTGAAGAGATTGCGCTCTCGGAACGCGACCGGCGAGTCACGCAGGAGCCAGGCCCGGGCCCACGGATCCGGCAGGGCAAACCAGGGCCGCGGTAGGCGACGGCCCGGCTGGTCCGTCCACCGGGGCGGACGAATCCCGTGGGTGGCCGCCAAGTGGGCCGCGACGGCGGCGAGATAGGCGTCCTGGACCGCGTCCCCGAGCCACGGAGGCTCGGGGCGCAAGGCGGCCGCCAACGTCCGCCGCGAGGCTCCCTGACGAACCAGCAGGCGCATCTGATCGAGAAAATCGGCGAGGTGATCGCCGAGGTCCTCCGGCGTCGCCGCCCGGGTCACCGCCGCCGCCAGCGTGCGCGGCCGTTCCCAGTCCCCGTTAGGTGCTGGGTGCGGCATCCCGGTGCGCCTCCTCGATGAGTTTTTCCACCAGCCAGCGTTTACCCGCGTCGAGTCCCTCCGTGCCATAGTAGTCACCGATGATGGCATCGACCTGCGCGATCGACCGAATCCCCAGTCGGCGCACCAGAAACCGGATATCGTCGCTGTCTCCCTGTCGAAAGGGAGTGGGCAGACGGCCGGCGAGGCACTTCATCGCCAGGAGGTATTCGGGGGTGGGTCGGGTCAGCAAGAGCCCGGGCGCCGGCAATTCAGAGAACGGAATCCGCGCCTCGCGCTGCGCCACAAAAGGCTTCACGCCTGCGTTCATCCAGTCCCCCGGCAGGCGGAGCTCCGCGGCGACCTGCGCGATCAGCGGCTCGAGGGCTTCGACGGGCTGAAAGAGGGCGTCGACGTCCTTGGTCGCGGTGCGGCAATCGAAGGCGAACATCATGACCGTACCGCCGTAGATCGCGATTTCCGCGCGCACCCCCTGCGCCGTGCAAAGCTCACCAAGCCGAGCCAGCGCGCGGGCGATTTGGGGGCGGCTCAGGCGCCGAAGCGGCTTGGGCATCCCGGCGAGCTTGGGGTTGCCCCGGCGACAGGCAAGCCGGGGCGCGTGTCCGGCCGCGGCGGGGTCGTCGGTGGACAGTTGAAGCGGTTGACCGCGGACGGTCAGTCGGCAGTCGCAGACCGAAACCAGGACGGAAGGGCCGCGGCTTGTTGTAGCCGGGGATTCCATCCCCGGACGGCGGGACGAAAATGCCTTCCGACGCCGCTCCGCCTGCGTTGTGGCCGCCGCTGTAGCCGCGGATCCGGACGGAAGGATTTACTGCCCCGAAGGGGCCAGGCTGGCGCCGTCGGTGTTTCCTCCCGATCCGCGGCAACGGCCGCGGCCACATCCGTTGCGGAGGGCGGCCAGACGAAGGACGTCGAAACCATCCCCTCGGCCCGGCCGCCGTCCCGGACGGAGCTCAGGCGTCCTGTCCGTGGGGATAGGGCCCGGCCACGGCGCCGGCCGCCGGCCGGGTGGCAAACATCCCGGGCGCTCGTCCGAAACGGGCGGTGAATGCGGCGGAGACCGTCCTGCTGACGGCCTCGACGGCATCCGCGTGGACGAGGGCAATGGCCGAACCCCCGAAGCCGCCGCCCGTCATCCGGCAGCCGGCGACGCCCTCGAGGGGCTGGGTGGTGGCGGTGATGAAGTCCAATTCGGGGCAGCTCACCCGATAGTCGTCCCGGAGCGAAGCGTGGCTCGCGTTCAGGTGCGGGCCGACCGCCGGCAGGTCATCCCGGCGCAGCGCGGCGACGACCGCCAAGGTGCGCTCATGCTCTGAGACCACGTGGCGGACGCAGCGGTACCCTTCCTCGTTCAAGACCCGGCGGGCGCGCGGCAGGCAGGACGCCTCCAGTTCGCGCAGGGAGGCGACGCCCAGGGCGCGGGCGGCCTCGTGGCACGCCGACCGCCGCCGGGCATATTCCCCATCGGCCAAGGCGTGAGCCACGCCGGAATTGATGATCAGCAGCTGCCAGTCCGGGTTGGCAAACGGGACGTAGGAGACCGCCTCCGTCGTGCAATCCAACAGGAGCAGCTGCGCCGGGCGGCTCAACAGGACGGCGGCTTGATCCATCAGGCCGCAGGGAACGCCCGCGTACTCATGCTCGGCCTGTTGGCAGAGCTTGGCCAAGCGCAGGGGTTCGATCTCCGCGCCGCTGAGCTGGCAATAAGCCCGGGCGACGACGGCCTCCAGCGCGGCGCTGCTGCTCAGCCCGCCACCGAGGGGAATATTGGACGAAAGGGTCAGCGAGAATCCCCGCCGCGGCAGGCCGGAGGCGGCGAGGCCCGCCAGGACGCCGCGGGCATAATTGGTCCAGCAGCGGGGTGCGGCGCGCCCGGGCTCGGCGGCGGAGAAGCAGGCGATTTCCCCGCTGCGGGCGTCGTGGAGGGCGACGAGGCCATCCTCGCGCGGGGCGGCGACCGCCACGATCCAGCGTTCGATGGCGGCGGGGAGCACCCAGCCACCGTTGTAGTCCACGTGTTCACCGATGAGGTTCACGCGGCCGGGAGCGGCCGCGAGCACGGTCGGCGGCAAGTTAAAGTGCTGTTGGAAGGCGGCCGCGGTTTGGTCGGAAAACGAGGACAAGGGAGCGGCGGTGAAGGGAGGAGTGGGCTCGCGCAAAGGGATAAAAGGGGCATCGGCGGCCCTCGCTGGCTGAAGCTCAGGCCGGGCCGGACGCGGGAGTTTGATGATCCGCCTGGATGAACGGTCTCAGTCGAGCCGGTTCTCGCCGCGATTCTCGGATTGGTGGATCGTCACCGGCCAGCCGGGAAATTGGTTGGAGGCTTTGCCGTCGGTTGGATCGATGAGGAACCGGTACGACTCGAGGGTGTAGGTCTTCCGCTCCGGATCGAATGTGATGAAGCCGAAACCACTGCCTTTCTCGTGGGCCTTGACGTAGCGGTTCGGCGCGCGTCCGACTTCCGGATTTCCCACCGCATAGACGTAGATCGGGTTGCCGAACCCATCGCGATACTCGCCGGTGTGGGGCAGGCCGTGCTTCGGCCGCCGGGCGTGCGGCATGCCCACCTCGTCCGGACGCCACCAGCGCGGGTAGCCCACGGCGATCGCGGGGGTGCAGAACGACCACATGCTGTCCCGCGGACGATGCACGCCATACTGCGCGAGCGTGGTGAGGTGCTGATCGCCGTTGATGTGCAGGGCCATGGCCGGGCGCAGGATGTCGATTGCGCGGTTGCGGGGTGTCTGGGGCCAGGCCCCTGAGTCCAGGTCACCCTTGAGGTATCCGTCGTAGCCGCCGTGGTGCGTGGCAAGGCCGGCAAACACGGTCTGGCTCAGCACGGCCTTCAACGTGTGCCCGCGCCAGTCGTGGACCCATTGCCGCAGGTAGGCCTCCTGCCGCTCGCCGAGGAGCCTCAGCCCCGGGACATCCAGGGTGCGCGTGTCGAAGTCCCGACCGACCACGTGATCGGCCCGCGGACCATCCGTCTGCACGTGCTCGGGGCTGCTCTTCCATTGGCGGTCCGCGAGGATCGCGAACCCGACGCCGCCATAAACCAGGTCGCCGTGGTAGGTGCTGATGTCCTGCAGGCCCGGGGCGGGATCGTGGGGATCAGGATGGTGGGAAACATTGGTCCGATGCACGACGTTGACCATCCGGGCGGGTTCGGCGTACCCGCCGCTGGAGGATGCGCCGGGGTCGGCGGCAAGGTTGGTCATCCTGGCACCGCCTTCGCCCCAGATGTTGCCTTGGAAGACGTCGTGATCGTCCGGCAGGCAGAGGGTGGGGCAGTGGCGCATCACTTCGCGGAAGGCCCAGCCAAACTGGTAGAACTTCCGCAGGTAGTTGAGGATGGCCCGTCCGGCGGGCTCGCGGATGATGCCGAAGCCGCCGTGGCTTTCGTAGATCTGATCCCCGGAAAAGAAGACCAGGTCGGGCTTCAGCCGGGCGACGTTGCGGGCCACGGGCTCGTAGGGGAACGCGTAGTCGTTCTGGCAGGTCATCGCCGCCATCCGCAGCGGCCGGCCCGCGGGATTGGCCAGAATGGTTCCGGTGAATTCGTCAGGCGTGACGGTGCCGTCGCGGTGCTGCTCCCGATAGACGAGCTTGTAGGGGGTGGCCGCCTTTTCGTTCCACCGCGGAAGGCGAAAGGTGGCGACCCAGGCGTCGGGATCGAGCTTCGCCTCGCCCATGGATTGCCAGGTCCCGTCGCGCTGCACGTGCAGTTCCACCTGCTGGCGGTCCTTCGGGCCCAGCGGGCCGGTCAGGGCGCTGAGCTTCAGGACCCAGCCTTCGGACGTGCGCGAGTCGCTGAGGGTATACATCGCCCAGAGCAGGGGTCCGAAGCGCTGCGCCCGGTTGATCGTGAAGGCCGCGCCTGCCAGCTGCCAATCCGTGAACCGGTGGCGCACCCCGCCCCGGCTCACGGCCTTTGCCGCCTTCTTGGCCCCGCCGGGGGAGGCGTCCAAACTGTAGTTGCTCACCAAGGCCACGTTGCCGAGCAGGCTGTCGGCCGAAACCGTCTCGCTCAGTTGTCCGAGCGTTTCGCCGGACGCGGGTGCGCGGGCTTCCAGGGTGAGTTTGACCCCGCTGCCGTCGGCGACGCCGGAGAGCCGTAATTCGATCTCCCCGGCATCGGCGGGGGTGGTGAGCGATCCCGATTTGGTTCCGAGGAGGAGTTTTCCGTCCCCGACGCCAGCGTGGAGGCCCCGGGCGACGAAGCAGTTGCTGCGGTACTCATTGAGCTCACTCCGCACGCCGAGGCGAAACCCGGCCCCGGGGTCCTGGCCGCGCAGTTCCAGCCGCGTCATCCGCACCGACATCGTGAAGCCCCTGGCGGGGTCCGTGATTTGGTGCGTCAGCGAGTGGACGCTGCGGTTGCCGCCGAGGCTGCGGCATTCCGCGCCGCCGTCGACCATCTGCCAGTCCTCCATCGGATTGGCCCAGTATTCGCCCCCCAGCCAGATGCGGTCGTGGGTTCGACGCCAGGCGTCGGTGGTGCTCGCCGGTGGATTCGCCGCGCCGGCGAGGTGGGTCCGGGAAGCGGCGCCGACGACGGCGGCGGTGGAGAGCAGTTGCAGCGCCTTGCGGCGAGTGAGGTCCTTCTTCACGAGGATGGAAATAAGGTGGATGGTCTGGCGGGGCTCTAGTCCTTTTTGTCCGCCGTCTTGGCCTTCCGTTTTCCCTTCCTCTCGCGGACGGGCTCGGTGCCCTTTTCCGCCTTGGGCGGCCGGGGGGCCTGGTCGGACACCGTGTAATCGGTCGGCGGGAGCAGCAGGGGCGCGTCGAGCTTGCCCCGATGGACCTCCAGCAGGCTGAAAACGTCGTCCCGGTCATCCGTATTCACCAGGGCAAAGTCCGCGCCCCGGGGGCCGCCCCGGCGCAGCACGGCGTCCGGGACGGTCACGGTCTCGTGACGCCATTGCTGGTCACCCTTGCCGGTGACGGCGAGCGCGGTCTTCATCCCGGCCGCCCCGGCATCGTAGTCCAGCCGCCAGGTCGAGCCGACCGTGCCGTCGTACCACACGACCGTCAGCGACACTTCCTTGGGTTCAGCACCCTGCGAGAACCCCGCGTGCAGCCGGAAGGAGAGGGTGTTCTTGCCGGAGGCGTGCTCGAAGCCGCGGGCGAAGCGGGAATAGATGGAGGAACGCTTCGTGATCGGACCGCCGACGCGCCAGAGGGGGATCGAGGTGGCATCCGGATCAATTTGTTCCAGGAAGCGGCCGTAGTTCTCGGGCCAGATGTCCCAGCCCACGTCATTGAAGCCGCGTTGGGTGTCACGCTGGCGCACCTGACCCAGCAGGAGGGCGTCCGGGTCATCGACCGCCGCGCCATACTTCGCGTAAGCGGCGACGATCTTCTGCATGCGCGCCACGTTGCGGGCGTTGGCGGGCCCGAATTCCGCCTCGGGATACGCGGCGGTGTCGGCGGCATCGAGGCCCTTGTGGAGGGCACAGAAGGCGCCGGTGGCGGTTTCCGGCCGGATCTGCCCGGCGTAGCGGTTGAAGAAGTGGAAGGCGTAGGCGAACCCTTGTTCCCGGGAGGCTTCCATCGCGCTGGCGGAGATGTCCCATACGCTCTGGCCGCCCTGCAATCCGGTCAGGGCGCCCCAGTAGAAGCTGAGCGGCAGGTTGAGCTGATACCAGGCGCGCTGCCACGTCTGGTCCATCTCGGAACGTGCGAACAGCGGGGGACCCTGGGCGGCGATGAGGCGTGGCGCCCAGGTTTGGATCTTGCTCCGTTCACCGCTCAGGTGATGCCCGCGGCCGCTGCCGGCGATTTTGATCCCGAGTCCTCCCCGGGCGTTGTCCTGCACCCACTTCCATTCGACCGGAAAACTGCGGCCGGCGGCGGCATCCTCGCCCGGCGCGACGTTGTTGAACAGCAGGCTGAGGGGAAGCTCGCCGGGAACCCGCTGGAAGGTCCGCACGAACGCGTCGAAGGCCCACAGGCGGAACTCCCGCCATTCGGCGGACCGCATCGGCAGATCGTACTTCGGCTCGATCACCTCGCCCTTGTAGGCGCATTCATCTCCGGTGCATCCCGTCTTCACCTGGATGAACGCGATGCGCTCCTGCTGCGCGCGCGGGTAGGAGCGGAGGCGTTTTCCCAGCTCCTCCACCAACCGCTGGAAGAACGCCTTGTAGGCTGGGGACGGATAGAACGGATAGACCGGCCAGTTGTCGTGCATCTGGTTGCGGGTCTCCACGCGCGGGACGCCCTGGGTGTAGATCCACGGGGGCGCATCCGGTCCCACGTTCACGGACAGATACACGAACTGCTGCTTGGCGACCGCGCTGGCCATCGCCCGGTCCAGCGTCGTCCAGTCGAAGACCCCGGGCGTCCGCTCGATGTCGGCCCAGGCCTGATTGAACGCGAGGCCCTTGAGGAACGGATGCTCCCGGGGATCGTAGGTGCTGCCCCGATCCCAGACCCCGAATGAGTTGCTGGGCGGAGCGGCCCGCAGCGCACCCGGGAATCCGAGTCCGAGCAGGCTGGCGAGGCCGAGAGCGGTGGCGGAGCGCACGAGTCGGCGGCGGAGGACGGGCATGGGTGGGGATTGAGCTGACGTGGCGATCAACGGGGCGCGCGGGAGGCACGGAAAGGTTAATGAGGGCCCCCGGGGAAGCCATAGAGATTACGCGTGGCTCGCTGGACTTTTTCATCGCCCGCGAGGACGGGGTCTGGCGGGTAAGCCGGTATTAGCCCCGTCCACCCCCTGGGGTCCGCGATCGTCGGCAATGGAAAGAGTCCAGCGGGCCGCCCGATTCGTCCACGTCAGAAGGATTGGACGTGCCCTAGGGTGTTCGGATTCCGGTGCCCTGCGGGCCCCTGCCCGAATCCCCGCAGCCATGCCCGGGTGGTTCCGGCCGCGTGACCTTTCCTCCTGGGCCCGGCTAACGATGCTGCCGGGGCGGCCTGACCGGGGGCACCCTGGCGGTCAACGGATTCAACTCCAACTGCACGGCCGACACCTTCGACCTCCAGCGGGTCGACCAGCCCCGGGGGCCGAATTCGGTGCGCTTCGGCATCGGCAACCCGGGCGGGATCATCAATGTCTCCGAGGAGCGGGCGCAGCTGGGCAACAGTGCGAGCGAAGTGGGCGTGCAGGGCCGGTCGGAGCGCGGGCGTCGGCTGGAGGGCGATCACAACCAGGTTCTGAGCGGCAGGATCGCCGTGCGCGTGACCGCCGGGAAGGACAACCGCGGCAGCTGACGGAACCACGAGTTCAAGGATGCCGAGCGCTCCTACCTCACCGCCAAGGGGCGCCTGGCGCGGAACACGGATCTTCATGTCGAGGCGGAGAAGGCGGTCGGCGGCAATGGGGGCGCGACGGCCAACCCGGCCCCGCAGATCCCCCTTCTGGCGGCCGCCAACATCCCCCTGGTCTTGGCCGCGGCCTCCGGCTCCCTGCACAACTGCGTCAACAAGACCGCCAGCACGCTGCGCACCTCGACGGACGGCTACAACCTGCCCCCTGAACGACTTCAGCGTCCTGCCGCGGGAGACCGCCATCTACGGCTCCGGCTGCGACTAGGATCCGGACTACACGCGGCTGGGCGCCTACCTCACCCACGCGTTCAGCCGCCATTTCAACGCGGAGGTCACCGCGATGCGCGCCAGCAGTCCCTTCGCGACCCGGGCTCCGCAGACCGTGACCGGCCGGGCGCGGACGATCGACCCCAGCCCGCCGCCGCCGTCCGGCCTGCTCGCAGATCCATCCGCAGACCGCCACGGAAGTCTCTGCGCAACGTGATCCGGGCTGTCCTTGGCCGCCCGAATCCTCCATTCACGAACGGCCCACCCCATGAATCTGCCCCTTGCGATCGGCTCCTTTCTCCTGTGCACCCTGTTGGTGGGGGTAGTTTCGTGGTGGTGGACGCGCGGGATGGATAACGGCAGCGCGCGGGACTATTTCCTCGCCGGCCGCAAGCTGCCGTGGATCCAGGTCGCCGGGGCGCTGCTCCTGACGAATCTCTCCACGGAGCAGCTGATCGGCCTGAACGGGGCCGCGTCCGTCCATGGCGCGGTGGTGATGGCGTGGGAGGTCGTGCCGGTGTTCGCCCTCATCGCGATGGCGTGGTACTTCCTGCCGCGCTTCTGGTCGGGCAACATCACGACTGTGCCGGAGTTCCTGGAGCAGCGGTTCGATGCGACGGCCCGCCGCATCATGGGCATCGTGTTCATCCTCACCATCGCCCTGAACATCCTGCCGTTCGTGTTGTATTCCGGCGGGGTGGCGATGAGCACCATCTTCCACGTCCATAAGCACCTGGGCATTTCGGAGGCGGCGTCCTTCCAGGTGATGGCGTGGAGCATCGCCCTCATCGGGACGTGGTACGTGCTTTTCGGCGGGATGAAGGCCGTGGCCCTGTCCGACACGCTCTATGGCGTCGGCCTGCTGGCGTGCGGCCTGCTGGTCCCGGTGCTGGCCCTGCTCAAGCTGGGGGACGGCGACTTCCTCGCCGGCCTCAGCCGGGTGCTGCAGCATCAGGCGGTGAAGCTCGATCCGGTCGGCGGTCCGCGTTCGAATGTGCCCGTCGAGACGCTGTTCACGGGCATGCTTTTCATCAATTTGTTCTACTGGTGCACCAACCAGATGATCGTGCAGCGCTCCTTCGGGGCGAAGAGTTTCGCGGAAGCGCAAAAGGGAATCCTGGCCACGGCGGGCCTGAAGCTGCTCGGGCCGTTCTTCCTCGTGTTCCCCGGGATCATCGCGACCGAGATGTTCGGCCCGGCCGCGATCGGGAACGGCGATCTCGCCTATTCGCGGCTCGTCGAGGCCGTCCTGCCGGCCTCGCTGGTGGGACTGTTTGCCGCGGTCTTCCTGGGATCGGTGATCAGCTCCTTCAACGGCGGGCTGCACAGCGTCTCGACGATGTTCAGCGTGGACCTCTATCGGGGTTGGCTGCGGCCCGGGGCTTCGGACCGCGACATGGTGCGGGCGGGAAAAATCGTCTCCGTGGGGGTCATGGTCGTGTCGGTCCTCACCAGCAGCCTGCTGGGCGGGTCCGCCGAGGGCATCTTCACGATGATGAAGCAGGTGATGTCGGCCTTCAAGCTGCCCCTGCTCGCGGTGGTGGTGACCGGCATGGCGAGCCGTCGCGTGCCGGCCTGGGCGGCGAACTGGGCGATGATCGGCGGCGTGTTCACCTCGATCCTCCTGAATTGCCTCTGGGGCGACGGTTTCCTCGGTTTCCGGTTCACCGTCTCGACCCTGCACTTCCACTGGCTGCATCTCGCCGCGTTGAACACCCTCCTGCTTTGCGGCCTGATGCTGGGCATCGGGCGCTTCACCCGCGCGGCGCCGCCGGTCGGCCCGGCCATCCGGCCCGCCGCGCCGGCCGGACCGGACGTCGACTTGACGCCCTGGCCCGGCCTGCGGTGGGCTTCGCTGGTGGTCTCCGTGGCTGCGGTGGTCTTGTATCTGGCGTTGTGGAAGCTGGCCGGCGCGGGCCCGCGGTAGGTCATGGACTTTCAACCGACGGCCAAGCGCAGTTTCGGCTCCGCGCCGAAGCCACGCTCGCGCGTGCTGCCGGTCCGGGATCCGTCGGCCTTCTCGCTGGAGGGCTACATGCAGGACGCGAAGACCCGGGTGTTCACGGTGAACGGGCGCAAGCTGGTGTCCCTGCTCGGCCGCGAGGACTTTCCCGGGGAGCGGAGCTTCAAGCTGCCGACCAAGATCGTGGAATCGGCCAGCCGGCAGCCGCTGACGGCGGCGCTGCTGCCCTGCCGCCTCGGCTACTTTCCGCGGGCGAAGGGCCAGAAGGTTGCGCGGCCCAACGGGGATTGGGCGTTCACCCTCCTGTTTTGCCTCGCGGGGGCCGGCGTGCTCGACCTCGACCAAGGGCGGTACCGGATCACGCGGGGCACGCTCGCGCTG
>JBMTAG010000099.1:0-13508 GCA_049428505.1 Opitutaceae bacterium
CCCTCTTCCTCCGCCACCCCCGGGCCGATCCGGCGCTCGGCCACCGGGGGTGGCTGCGTTTTCCCGGGCTTGCCCCGCGCCCGCCGGCGGCCGAGCCTCGCGCGGTTTCCGACCCCGATGCCCCCGTTCCAGCTCTCCCGCCGCCGCTTTGTCCAACGCTGTGCCCAGGCCGCCGCCGTTTCCGGCCTGCCCGCCTGGTTTGTCGCGGAGCGCCTGGCCGCCGCTGAGGCCGCGCCCGCCCCGCGTCCCGGCCCGAATGACCGCCCGGGCATCGCGCTGATCGGCGCCGGCGGGCAGGGCACCCGCGACGCCCAGAATGCGGCCAATTGGGGCGACGTGCTCGCGGTCTGCGACGTGGACCGCACCCACGCCGAGGCCGCCGCCGCGAAGCTCACGGTCGACGGCCGCCGCCCGGCGGTGGTGAGCGACTTCCGCCGCCTGTTCGACCGGAAGGATATCCAGGTGCTGGTGAACGGCACGCCCGACCACTGGCACACGCTGATCAACCTCGGCGCCGCACGGGCGGGCAAGGACGTCTATTCCGAAAAGCCGCTCACACTCACGATCGACGAGGGCCGCCGGTTGGTGCGGGCGGTGCGGGACCGCCGGATCATCCTGCAGACGGGCACCCAGCAGCGCAGCTCCCAGCGCTTCCGCCTGGCCTGCGAACTGGTGCGCAACGAGCGGATCGGCCGCCTGCGCGAGGCGCACGTCTGGCTGCCGGCCGGCCTCCGTGAAGGGCCCTTCGCCCCCGGCCCCGTCCCGGAGGGCCTCGACTGGGATTACTGGCAGGGCCCGGCGCAGCGGGTGGACTACGTGAAGGAGCGCTGCCACCGCACCTTCCGCTTCTGGTACGACTATTCCGGGGGCACGATGACCGACTGGGGGGCGCACCACAACGACATCGCCTACTGGGCCATCGGGTTGCTCGCGCCCCGCACCGTCGAGGCCACGCCCCTGGTCCAGCCGATCCCCGGCGGGTACGACACGTTCAGCGAGTACGAAATCCGCTACGTCTACGAGAATGGGGTCCGCCTCGTCATCCACACCACGAAGGACGACAGCATCTACGGGGCGAAGCTCAACCCGACCGGCCAGCGTAACGGCATCCGCTTCGAGGGCACCAATGGCTGGATCTGGGTCAACCGCGACCAGCTGACCGCGAGCGATCCGGACCTGATCAAGACCCCCCTGCCAGCCGGGGCGGTCCGGCTGTACGAGAGCAAGAACCACATGGAGAACTTCCTCGACTGCGTCCGCAGCCGGCGCGACCCGATCTGCGACGTGGAGATTGGGCACCGTTCGGCCACGATGTGCCACCTCGGGGCCATCGCCCTGCGCACCGGCCGCCGGCTCACGTGGGACGCGGCGCGCGAGGAGTTCACGGGGGCCGACGCGGCGGCGGGTAACGCCTTGGTCGCCCGCGAGCTGCGGGCGCCCTACGATTATTCGTTCGTCGCCTGACCGCGCGGCGGCCGGCGCGCAAAAAAACCGCCCCGGAGCGCGCGAACGCGACCGGGGCGGGTGAGAGGGGCAGGTGGGGCTGCCGGGGTTGACCGGCGCCTTCGCCGGGGTTTTCAGGGAAGGGAACGCGCAAGGTCCGGCCGCGGATGCATCCAGGCCCAAATTCCACTCGCCCGCCGGGCCGGCGCCGTGCCATCCCCTCCGGATGCTCACGCTGGCGGCGCGCGAACTCGGGGGGGCCGGACGGCCCCCGTTGGTGCTGCTGCACGGTCTGCTGGGTTCCTCGCGGAACTGGCTCACCGCCGGGGCCGCCTTGGCGGAGCGCCACGAGGTCGTCGCCCTCGATGCCCGCAACCACGGCCGTTCCCCGCACGATGCGGAGATGTCCTATCCCGCGATGGCGGCCGACCTGCTGCGCTGGCTTGACGCCCGGGGGTGGGCCCGGGTCGCGCTGCTCGGCCACAGCATGGGCGGCAAGGTTGCGATGCTCGCCGCCTGCCGCCACCCGGAACGGTTCACCGCCCTCACGCTGGTCGACATCGCGCCGCGGACTTACTTCTGGGCCGCGCACCGGGCGAATTTCGCCGCCCTGCAGGAGCTCGACCTGCGTGACCTGCGCTCCCGCGCCGAGGCCGAGCTCCGGCTCGAGGGCCGGGTGCCGGACGCCTTCCTGCGGAAGTTCCTGCTGACCAACCTCGAGGCCACCCCGGAGGGCGGCTGGCGCTGGGCGGTGAACCTGCCGGTCCTCGCGGCGGCGATTCCCGCCCTGGAGGCCAACCCCCTGGCGCCGGAAGATCGTTACCCGGGACCCGTCCGCGTGATCGTCGGGGGGCGGTCCACGTACGTGCAGCCGGAGGATCACGCGGTCCTGCGGACCCATTTCCCGGCGGTGGAGATCGTCACCCTGCCCGCCTGCGGCCATAACCCGCACCTGGACGATCGTCCCGGTTTCGTGGCGGCGGTGCTGCAGTGAGGCCACGCGCGGCGGCGGCCGGGTTTGCCTTGCCTTGCGCGGTGCGGCGGGTCTCCTGCCGTGACCCCTTTCGCGATGCCCGTCGTCACCCCTTCGCAGACGCAGCCCGAGTATGATGTGATCGTCGTCGGTTCCGGCGCCGCCGGCGGCCAGACGGCCTACACCTGCGCCCTGGAGGGAGCGAAGGTGCTGATGCTGGAGGCGGGGCGCGATTACGACCCGGCGCGCGAGACCCCGATGTTTCAGGTGAACAGTCAGGCTCCGCTGCGCGGCCAGAGTACGCCGGACAAACCCTTCGGCTTTCACGATGCGACCATCGACGGTGGCTGGCAGGTGCCCGGCGAGCCCTACACCAGCGCCTCGGAGGACCCCGCCCGGCAATTCTGGTGGTGGCGGGCGCGGATGATGGGTGGACGCACCAACCACTGGGGCCGCATCTCGCTGCGCAACGGCCCATACGACTTCAAGCCGCGCACCCGGGACGGCCTCGGCTTCGACTGGCCCCTGGCGTACGAGGACGTGGCGCCCTATTACGACAAGGTCGAGATGCTGATCGGGGTTTACGGGGACAACAACGGCCTCGAGAACACGCCGGATTCCCCCCCCGGGGTCCTGCAGCCGCCGCCGATCCTCCGGGCGGGGGAGCAGTTTGCGCGCGCCAAGGGCAAGGCCCTCGGCCTGCCCGTGATCCCGATCCACCGGGCCGTGCTCACCCGGCGCCAGGACCCCGCCGTGCTCCCGGCCAAGATCCATCCGGGCAATCCCCGCGCCCAGCGGTTGCTCGCGGACTCGATGCGCCAGCGCGCCGCCTGCTTCTGGGCCACGCCCTGCGGCCGCGGGTGCTCCATCCGCGCCAATTACCAGTCGACCACCGTTCACCTGCCCCCGGCGCTGGCCAGCGGCAACCTCGACATCGTGGCCAACGCGATGGCCCGTGAGGTGACGGTCGACGCGGCCGGCAAGGCGACCGGCGTGCTGTACATTGACAAGGCCACGGGCCGGGAGCAGCGGGTGAAGGGACGTGTGGTCGTGCTGGCGGCGAGCTCCGCGGAGTCGGTGCGCATCCTCCTCAATTCCCGCTCCGCGCGTTTCCCGCAGGGCCTCGCCAACTCCAGCGGGCTCGTGGGCAAGTACATCATGGACACCGTGGGGGCCGGGTTGTCCGGCCAGATCCCGGCGCTGGAAAACCTCCCGCGGCACAACGAGGACGGGGCCGGCGGCAATCACGCCTACGTGCCGTGGTGGCTGTACCGGGAGCAGCTCGCGGGGAAGCTGGGGTTCGCCCGCGGGTATCACGTTGAATTCGGCAGCGGCCGCCAGATGCCGACGTTGCACACGGTGGCCGGCCTCGAGGCATTCACCCGCGGGAGCTTCGGCCGCCAATTCAAGGAGGATGCCCGCCGCTTCTACGGATCCTTCATCGGCTTCGCCGGCCGCGGCGAGATGATCCCCAACGAGGAGTCCTACTGCGACCTTGACCCCGTGGTGCGCGACAAATGGGGCATTCCCGTGCTGCGCTTCCACTGGAAGTGGTCCGACCACGAGACCCGCCAGGCCGCGCACATGCAGCGCACCTTTGCCGACTGGATCTCGGCGATGGGCGGCAAGGTCCGCGGTACCCCCGCGATGGACGGTGCCAAGGCGATCGAGCCGGGCGGCAAGATCATCCACGAGGTGGGCGGCACCATCATGGGGGCGGATGCCCGCCGTTCGGTCACCAACCAATGGTGCCAGACGTGGGACGTGCGCAACCTGTTCGTCACCGACGGCGGGCCGTTCTGCTCGAACGCGGACAAGAACCCCACGCTGACCATCATGGCGCTCGCGTGGCGCGCGAGCGATTACCTGCTGGCCGAGCTGCGCCGGGGGAACCTTTGATCATGAACGCGCCTTCCGACGCCGCCCCGCGCCTCAGCCGGCGCGATGCCCTGAAGTGGATCACGGCCGCCGCCGCGAGCTCGCTCGCCTTTGCCCCCGAGCTGCGCGCCGCTGCCCCCGTCGTCCGCGGGTACGGCACCGACCCCGATCTCCAGCGCGCGTATGCCCCGGGCGACGTCTGGCCGCTCACCTTCCAACCGGCCGAACGCGCCGCCGCCGCCGCCCTGTGCGGCCTGATCTTGCCGCCGGACGCGGAAGGCCCGGGGGCCGAGGCCCTGCTGGTGCACGACTTCATCGACGAATGGATCAGTGCCCCGTACCCCGGGCACGACGCCGACCGGAAGATCATCACCGAGGGCCTCGCCTGGCTCGACACCGAGGCCCGCCGCCGCTGGGGCAGTGAATTCGTCCGTGGAACCGCGGCCCAGCGCACGGCCCTGGCGGAGGAGATCTGTGACCTCGCCTCCGCCAAGCCGGAGCTCCAGGCGGGCGCCCGTTTCTTCCAGCGCTTCCGGGATCTGGCGGCGGGAGGTTATTTTACCACGCCGGAAGGAATGAAGGATCTGGGCTACACCGGAAACTACGCGATGGAGGCGTTCACCGGTCCGCCGCCGGAGGTGCTGCGTCGCCTCGGACTGGCCTGAAACCGATGCGGCCGCCCGTCCGCGGCCACTCCGGGATTGCGCACCCGGGAAAAGGGGCTGGATTGGCCGGGTGAAGCTTCACGTCCTGCCCGCCGGGCCGATCCAGACCAACGCCTACCTGCTGACGGCGCCCGAGCGCGGCGAGGCGGTGCTGATCGATGCCCCGGGCGAGATCTGGCCGGAGGTGGAAGCCGTCCTGCGCGACGAGCAGTGCCGCCTCACGGAGCTCTGGATCACCCACGGTCACTGGGACCACACGCAGGGTGGCGCCGAGGTCGTGCGGCGGTCGGGCGCGAAGGTCCGCGCGCACGCCGATGACCGGGTGCTGATCGAGACGCCGGAGATCATGGAACGCTTCCTCGGCGAGCGGCTGAAATTGGAACCGCTCCAGGTCGACGGCTGGGTGGGGCAGGGCGAACGGCTCGAGGCGCTGGGCCTCGCCTTCGAGGTGCGCCACGTCCCGGGCCATTGTCCGGGGAACATCCTGTTTTACTGCGCCGCGCTGCGGGCGGCGTTTGTGGGCGACGCGCTCTTCGCCGGGAGCGTGGGCCGAACGGATCTGCCCGGCGGCGATTTCGCGGTGCTCGAGGCCAGCATCCGCGGGCAGATCTACTCCCTGCCGGAGGAGACCACGGTGTTCCCGGGCCACGGGCCGCGCACGACCGTTGGCGCGGAGAAGACGGGCAACCCTCATGTCGCCGCCTGATCCCGTCCATGAGGGGCTGATGCGCCGCGCGCTCGCGCTCGCGCGGGGCGTCTGGGGGGAGACCCAGCCGAACCCGATGGTCGGCGCGGTGCTGGTGGAGGACGGCGTGATCGTCGCCGAGGGGACGACGGCGCCCGACGGGGGCCCGCACGCGGAGCGCCGCGCCCTCGAGGCGCTGGGCCGGCCGCCGCGACCGGGCGCCACCCTGTACGTGACGCTGGAGCCTTGTTGCACCGAGGGACGTACGGGGGCGTGCACCGCGCGGATCCTGGCCGCCGGCATTCGCCGGGTCGTCGTCGGGGCCGTCGATCCGAATCCGGCGCACGCCGGGCGCGGGCTCGAGGTGCTGCGGGCCGCCGGGGTCGAGGTTGTCAGCGGGGTGCTGGCGGCGGAGTGCGCCGATCTGAACCTGATCTTCAACCATTGGATCACCCACGGCACGCCGCTGCTCGCCGCCAAGGTGGCCTCGACGCTCGACGGCAAGCTGGCCTGCCGCACCGGGGACTCCCAATGGATCACCGGCGAGGCGGCCCGCGCGGACGTCCATCGCTGGCGCCGCCTGTTCCCGGGCATCGGCGTCGGGGCGATGACGGTCCTCCACGACAACCCCCGCCTGACCGTGCGGCCGCCCGGGGGGGGCGAGAGCTGCCCGGTGCGGTTCGTATTCGACGGGTTGCTGCGCACGGTCGTCGAGAAGAACCTGCCACGGGTCTTCTCGGACGAGTTCCGCGGCCGCACGATCGTCGTCACCACGCCGCACGGCGGCCTGGGTTACGTGCGCAAGCTCCGGGACCTGGGGGTGCAGGTGTGGGTGATCGAATCGTCGTCGCAACGGGTGCCGTTCGCCGCCTTCCGGCGCCGCTGTGCGGAGGAGAGGATCTCGGGCGTGCTGATCGAGGGCGGAGCGCATCTCATCAGCGAACTGTTGCGGGCGCGGGAGCTGGACTACCTGTTCGCCTACCACGCGCCGCTGCTCTTCGCGGACGACAAGGCGCGGGCCAGCTTCAGCGGCCTCCGGCCGGAGCGCGTGGCCCAAGGGGTGCGGCTCGACGAGGTCCGCCACGAGAGCTTCGGCGGGGATGTGCTGATGCGGGGCCGGGTGGTCTATCCGGAAAAGATGCTCGTCGACGAGGCCGTGTTCCGGCTGCGTTGAGGGCCGATGCCCCTCCTCGCCCGCCCCCGTTGCCTGCTCCCGCTGCTGGCGCTCCACACCCTTTTGGCCCCGTCGTCGCCGGCCGCGGCACCGGCCGAGACTTACCCCACGCCCCCGGATTCCGTGGTGCGACCCGGGGTTCCGGTGGGCGAGCTGCTCAAGCTCACCTTTGATCAATCCCGGATCTTTCCCGGCACCACCCGCGAAGTGCAGGTCTACGTGCCCCGCCAGTATGATCCGGCGCGCCCGGCTTGCGTCCATGTGAACCAGGACCGCATCCAGTGGAACGCGCCGGTGGTGTTCGACAACCTGATCGCCAAGGGGGAGATCCCGGTGCTGATCGGAGTCTTCGTGGCCCCCGGCGTGCTCAAGGCGGCCGATGGCGCCCGGGCCCTCGACCGCTTCAACCGGAGCTTCGAGTACGACGGGCTGGGGGACGCCTACGCCCGCTTCGTGCTCGAGGAACTCCTGCCCTTCGTGGAGCAGCAACGCACGGCCGATGGGCGTCCGCTGCGCCTCTCGCGGTCAGGCAACGACCGGGCGATTGCGGGTTCGAGCAGTGGCGCGATCGCGGCGTGGACGGCGGCCTGGGAGCGGCCGGACGCCTTTTCGCGGGTCTTCAGCGGGATCGGCACCTACGTGGGGCTGCGGGGTGGCGACCGCTACCCGACGCTCGTCCGCAAATTCGAGCCGCGGCGCATCCGGGTCTTTCTCCAGGACGGCAGCAACGACAACAACATCTACGGGGGCGATTGGTGGATGGCCAACCAGACCCTGCAGCGAGCCCTCGAATTCGCGGGCTACGAGGTGCGCCACGTCTGGGGCGAAGGCGGCCACAACGCCCGCCATGCCACCGCGCTGTTTCCGGACGCCGTGCGTTGGCTGTGGTCCGGCTGGCCCCAGCCCGTCGGTTTCGCCGCGCCGACGCGTAACGCCGTCCTCGCCGCCGTGCTGATCCCCGGGGAGGAGTGGACGCTCGTCGGCGAAGGCTACGGTCTCACCGAAGGCCCGGTGGCACTGCCCGGGGGCGAGGTCCTCTTCAATGATATCCGCGCTTCCCGCACCTACCGGATCGGCCGCGACGGGCGCGTGACCGCCGAGCGTGAGGACACCCAGCGCGCCAACGGTCAGGCGCTTACCCCCGATGGCACCTTGGTCGTCGCCGAGGCGGGCCGGAAGGCGGTCGTCGCCCATCGGGCGGGGGCGGCGGCCAAAATCCTCGCGTCCGACCTCGCGGGCAACGACCTCGTGGTCGCCCACAATGGAAACGTTTACGTGACCGCGCCGCCCGCCGGTTCCAGCAATGAGCCCAGCGTCGTGTGGCTGCTGCGTCCCGATGGCACCAAGGTCCAGGTCGACTCCGGCCTGCGCTTCGCCAACGGCATCGCCCTGTCACCCGACCAGACCCTCCTCTACGTCGCGGACTACCGCTCCCACTGGGTCTACAGCTACCAGATCCAGCCGGACGGCACCCTGCGGCACCGCCAGCGCTACTTTCACCTGCACGAGCCGGACGACGAGGACATGAGCTTCGCGGACGGACTGAAGGTGGATCGCGAGGGGCGGCTGTACGTGGCGACGCGCCTCGGGATCCAGATTTGCGACCAGGCGGGGCGGGTGAATGCGATCGTGCCCACGCCGAATGGGCGTCTCACCAACCTCTGCTTCGGCGGCGAGGCGTCCGACGTGATCTACGCCACCTGCGGCGACCGCGTGTACCGGCGGCGGGTGCGCGCGGTCGGCGCGCATGCGTGGCAGCCTCCGCTGCGCCCCGCGCCGCCGCGCCTCTGACGGACGGGCGGAGGCGGGCGCCGGAGCGCGTTCAGAACCAGCCCGGGCGGTACTCCTTGGTGATGAACTGATTCGCGTCCGGGACGTTCGTGACCTTCATCGCGGCGGCGTCCCACTCGATCCGGCGGCGGGAGCGGATCGCGACGTTGGCGAGGAGCACGGCCTCGGTGAACGGCCCCGAGTACTCGAAGTTGGAGCCCGGCTTCGGCCCGCCCTTGATGCCGGCGAGCCACTCGGCGAACGGCCCGCCCTTGACCCGCGCGATCGTCTTGGCCGGCAGGGTGGGGGCGATCTCGCGCATCTTCACCTCGGGGATGATGCGGACCGTCTCATAGTAGAAGCTGCACAGCACGGTGGCCTTGCTCCCGAAGAGCAGCGTGCCCGCCTCCGGGTTCAGGTCACGGCCGAATTCCAGTTCGCGGGGCAGCGGCGGGATGAGTCCGCCGTCGGACCAGGTGTACTTCACCGGCGGCAGGTTGCCGCGGGCGGGGAAGTGGTTGGTCACGATCGAGGCGAGGGGCGACGCGACGTCCGTCGCCTGAGTTGCCATCGCCTCCACCGCGGTGGGGGCGCCGAGATTCAGCGCCCAGTAGGCGCCGTCCATGATGTGGCAGGCGACGTCGCCGAAGGCGCCGGTGCCGAAGTCCCACCAGCCGCGCCACTTCCAGGGCATGTAGGCGGGGTCGTAGGCGCGGGCGGCGGCGACGCCGAGCCAGGCGTCCCAGTTGACTCCGGGCGGCACCACCGGGACCGCCTTGGAATGGTCGGGGCGCTTGAACGAGCCGAGCGGTTCACGCCACGGCGGGAAGAACGGGCGGTTGGTCCAGCTGACGATTTCCCGGACTTCGCCGAGCACGCCCGCCTCCACCCACTCCTTGAGGATGCGGCAGCCCTCATCGGCGTGGCCCTGATTGCCCATCTGCGTGACCACCTTCTTTTCCTTGGCGCGGGCCGCGAGCTGGCGGGCCTCCCAGACCGTGTGGGAAAGCGGCTTTTCAACGTAGACGTGCTTGCCCAGGGCCATCGCGGTCATTGCCGCGGGGAAGTGCATGTGGTCCGGCGTGGAGATCGTGACCGCGTCGATCTGCCCGGCCATCCGGTCGAACATCTTGCGGTAATCGTCGAAGCGGGCGGCGCCGGTGTGGCGCGCGGACTCCTCCGGGAACTTCTCGCCGAACGTCTTGAGCGAGGCGTTGCAGCGGCCCTCGTCGACGTCGCAGATCGCGACGATGTTCTCGTCCTTCATCGCCTGGACGGCGGCGCCCCCGCGGCCGCCCGCGCCGATGATGGCGACGTTGAGCCGCTTGCCGGGCGACGGCGTGCCGGCGGGCTGGGCGCGGAGCACCGCGGGAAATGCGAGCGTGCTGACGGCGGAGGCGGATTTCAGGAAGGTGCGGCGGGGGAGGGGATGCGACATGGGGGGAGGGGATCAGTCCACGGTGCGCGAGGGGGCGGGCCCGGGGCAATCCCGGAGTCGGCGGCGAGAAACTTGGGATTGCCGTTCCGCGCGCCGCGGACTCTCCTCGGCGCACCATGCTCGTTCACACCGTTTACTTCTGGCTGCGTCCCGACCTCACCGCCGACCAGCGGGCGGATTTCCGCCGCGGGGTGGAATCCCTCGGGGGCATCCCGGCCGTGAAGGCGATTTACGTGGGCACGCCGGCGAAGACGACCAAGCGGCCGATCATCGATGATTCCTACTCCGTGGCGTTGACGGTGGTGTGTGAGGACGTGGCGGGCCACGACGCCTACCAGGTGGATCCGCTGCACCTCGCCTTCGTGGAGCGCTTCAAGACCTGCTGGACGCGCGTCCAGATCTACGACGCGGCGTGAACCGGCGCGCCCGGCCGCGGCGGAACCCTCCCGTGGCGACGCGCTTGACCCGGGCAGGGCGGGCGCGGGAGGGTAAGGGTCATGCGCGCTTCCCCGTGTTCCCCCCGCTTGCCCTTTCTTCGTTTCGCCCTGCTGACCGGCCTGCTGTTCCCGTGGGGGGCGCGGGCGGCTGAGGCCCGGCCCAACGTGATCGTCATCATGGCCGACGACCTCGGCTATGGCGACGTGTCCGCCTATGGCGCGACCGAGTTGGCGACCCCCCATATCGATCGCCTAGCGGCCGAAGGATTGCGGTTCACGAACGGCTACTGTTCGGCGTCCACCTGCACCCCCACGCGCTACTCCTTCCTGACCGGTGCCTACGCCTTCCGCCGGAAGGGCACCGGCATTGCTCCCCCCAACGGACGCCTCGTGGTGCCGCCCGACGTTCCGACCGGCGCAAGCGTCCTCCGCGCCGCCGGCTATCGCACGGCCGTGATCGGCAAGTGGCATCTGGGACTGGGCGGGGAAAAGGGACCCGACTGGAACGGCGAGATTCGGCCCGGGCCGCGCGAGATCGGCTTCGAGCACAGTTTCCTGCTCCCCACCACCAATGATCGCGTGCCGCAGGTCTACGTGCGCAACGGACGGGTGCTCAACCTCGACCCCGCGGATCCCCTCTGGGTCGGGGATCGCGCGCCCTCGCCGGACCACGTCACCGGCCTCTCCCACCGTTCGACGCTGAAGATGGACTGGTCCCACGGCCACAACGGGACCATCCACAACGGGATCAGCCGCATCGGCTTTTACACCGGCGGCCACGCGGCGCGGTTCCGCGACGAGGACCTGGCCGACAAGTGGGTCGAGCAATCCGTGGCCTGGCTCGAACAGGTGCGCGACCAGCCGTTCTTCCTCTTCTTCGCCTCCCACGACCTGCACGTCCCGCGGATGCCGCACGAGCGGTTCCAGGGCGCGACCAAGCTTGGGTTCCGCGGTGACAGCATCGCGCAGTTCGACTGGAGCGTGGGTGAACTGATGAAGGCGCTCGACCGGCTCGGCCTGGCGGAGCGGACGCTGGTGGTCCTTTGTTCGGACAACGGCCCGGTGATGGATGATGGCTACCGGGACGGCGCGCTCGAGAAGCGGGGCGCGCATCGGGCCGGGGGGCCGTTCCGGGGGGGCAAGTACAGCGTGTACGAGGGGGGGACGCGGACGCCCTTCATCGCGCGTTGGAAGGGCCGGATCCGGCCGGGCGTGAGCGACGCGGTCGTCTGCACCATCGACCTGCCGGCCAGCCTGGCGGCGCTGGCGGGGGCGAACGTGCCGGCAGGGGCGTTCCCGGACAGTTTCGATCTCTCGGGCGCGCTGCTTGGGCGGGCGGGGGCCGCGGGCCGCGATCATCTGGTCCAGCAGGACAATGGGCAGGCGGGCAACTACGGCTTCCGCGAAGGCCGGTGGAAGCTGGTCCGGCACGATTCGCGCTCCGCCTACCACTCGGTCGTGGAGCGTGCGCTCGCGCGGGAGCCGGTGCCGCAATTCCAGTTGTTCGATCTGGAGACGGACCCGGGCGAGACCCGGGATGTCAGCGCGGCGCACCCCGAGGTGGCGGCGCGCCTGCAGGCCCGCCTCGCGCAGTTGATCGCCGCCGGCCGCAGCCGCGGTTGAGGCCAGGCTCCCTTACCGTCTCGCCATGTCATTCCCCCGCCTGCTGGCACTTTTGCTCGTTCCGCTGTCCGTGGTGGCGTCGACGCCGCCCGTGCGGCCTGACCTCGTGGTCTTCCTCACCGACGACCAGAGCCAGGGAGATGTCTCGCCCTATGGGGGGCGGGGGATCCGCACCCCCCACCTCCAGACCCTCGCGGACGGCGGGCTTACGTTCACCCGGGCCTACGTGGCCTCGCCCAGCTGCGCTCCGAGCCGTGCCGCCCTGCTCACCGGACGGATGCCGGCGCGCAATGGGGCGGAAGCGAACCACAGCCGGCCGCAGGCGGAGCTGCGCAAGTGGCCGGCGTATTTTCAGGAACTCGGGTACGAGGTGGTGGCCTTCGGCAAGGTCGCCCACTACCGGCACGCGAAGGAGTACGGCTTTGATGCGCACTCCCATGACGTCATCCACGACCACGGAGGCATCGCGGCCGCGATCGAGTTCCTGCGCAGGCGCCCGCGGTCCGGGGCCAAGCCCTTGTGCCTGATGGTGGGCAGCCACTGGCCGCACGTTCCTTGGCCGGACGAGGCCCCGGAATATGACCCCGCGCAGCTGCCGCTGCCGGCGGGCAGCATCGACACCCCGCGCACCCGCGCGTGGCGGGCGCGGTATGCCGCGGCGGTCACGCGCGGCGACGACCAATTGGGCGAGATTCTGGCGGCGGTGCGGGCGCACCTGACTTCGGATCCGCTCATTCTGTTCACCGCCGACCACGGGGCGCAGTGGCCGTTCGGCAAATGGAACCTCTACGAGGCGGGCGTCTGCGTGCCGCTGATCGTGGCCTGGCCGGGCCGCATCCGTCCGGGAACGCGGTCCGACGCGATGGTGAGCTGGGTGGACCTGCTGCCGACTCTCCTCGAGGCGGCGGGCGGGCGGCCGCCGGCGGACTTGGATGGCCGCTCGTTCCTGCCGGTGCTGACGGGGGCGGCGGCCCGGCACCGCGACCGGATCTTCACGACCCACAGCAACGACGGGCGGATGAACGTCTACCCGGCCCGGGCAGTGCGCGACGAGCGCTGGAAGTACATTCGCAACCTGCATCCGGAGTTCGCGTTCACGACGCACATTGACCTCGTCGGTGGGCGCCTCGGACAGCGGGACTTCTTTGGCACCTGGGAGGAGGCGGCGGGCCGCGATCCCGCGGCGGCGGCCATCCTGACGCGGTACCACCGGCGGCCGGCGGAGGAGCTTTACGATCTGACGGCCGATCCGGCCGAGCAGCTCAACTTGGCCGCGGACCCCGGGCACGGCGCACGCCTCGCGGCCCTGCGTGGAGAACTCGACGCCTGGATGCGGGAGCAGGGGGACCGGCAGGCGATCACGGTGGAGGGCAGGCCCCTGGCGGATCGCAGCAGCTACGGTCCGGGCGGGGGGGGGGGGGG
>JBMTAG010000100.1:0-13332 GCA_049428505.1 Opitutaceae bacterium
ACCGGCGCATAGAGGTTTTGCAGACCTCGGCCTTACCACTTGGCTACCGCGCCCTCGAAGGGACCAAAACCGTCGCGCGCCGGCCCCGGCACCGCAAGCCGAAACACGCCTGCTCTCGCGCTTCAGAAGCGCAGCGCGGGATTCGCGTGCCCGCAACGCGGACACGGCGCACTGCCCTCCGCGCGCGGCGCCCCGTAGACCGCATCGCACCGCACGCAATGGCGCGCCGCCGGCCGGGCCGCGGCACCCTCCCCGCGATCCCGGCGCTCATAGAAGGCCCAGAGCGCCCCGATGACCCCAAGGCCCAAGCCGGCCACGACGGCGATCCCGGTGGAGAGGGGAAACATCCGACGACCGCTACCGGCGCCCCGGTCCCCGCGCGAACCAAAAAACGGCGCCGGGCCATTTCGGCCCGGCGCCTGGGAATCAAACCGTGCTGCGGCTCAGGCCTTCGCCTCGCCCGCGGCGGGAGCATCGGCGGCCGGGGCGGCGGTCTCGGCCGGCGCGCTCACCTTGGCCTTGCCCTTGCCCTTCGCGGCGCGGCGGCCGGAGGACTTCTTGTAGCCCGGATCATCCGCCTTCACGAACTCGATCAGAGCCATCTCGGCCGCATCGCTGATGCGGCGGGCGCCCAGCTTGTAGATGCGGGTGTAGCCGCCGGCGCGCTGCGCGAACTGCTGGTGCAGCTCATTGAAGAGCTTCGTGACGGCATCCTCGTTGCGGATGTCCGCGAGCACGAGACGGCGCAGGTGGATCGCATCCTTCTTCTCGGCCTTGGCCGCGGCGTGCTTCGCCTTGGTGACAGCCTTCTCGATGAAGGGACGCAGGGCCTTGGCCTTGGTCAGGGTGGTCTCGATCCGTCCGTGCTCGATGAGCGAGGCGGCGAGGTTGGAGAGCATCGCCCGGCGATGCTCGCGGGTGACGCCCAGGGAGGCGTGGTGCTTATTGTGACGCATGGTGGGTTGGGTTTAGCCCGCCTCCGATCGGCAATCCGGCCGCAGCGTGGGGCGGCGACGGACGGCGCGCAGGCGGGAAAGGGAGTGCCGAGTCGGCCAGACCACCGGGGCCCGGCCGACACGACGGGAGGGATCAGGCTTCCTTCTTGGCCTCGAGGAGGCGCTCGTCGAACTTCATCCCGAGCGAGAGCCCGAGGGCTTCGAGCTTCTCCTTGATCTCGTTCAGCGACTTCTTGCCGAAGTTGCGGTACTTGAGCATCTCCTGCTCCGTCTTCATCGCGAGCTCACCGACCGTGGTGATGTTCGCGTTGTTCAGGCAGTTGGCGGCGCGGACCGACAGCTCGATCTCGTTCACCGACATGTTGAGCAGCTTGCGGAGCTTATTCTGCTCCTCGCTGACCTCGGAGTGCTGGTTCTCGAACTCGTACTGCTCCTCGCTCACCCGGTCAAAGACGTCCAGGTGGTGCTTCAGGATCGAGGCCGACTGCTTGAGGGCGTCGTCCGGCGTGATGCGTCCGTCCGTCCAGACCTCGAGGATCAGCTTGTCGTAATCCGTGATCTGGCCGACGCGGGTCGCCTCGACGGCGTACTTCACGAGGCGCACCGGGGAGAAGAGCGAGTCGATCGGGATGACGCCGATCGGCTGATCCTCCTTCTTGTTGGCCTCGCCCGGGAAGTAACCGCGGCCGGTCTTGATCTCGATCTCGGCCTCGAAGGTCCGCTTGTGGTCCAGCGTGCAGATCACCTGGTCGGGGTTCATCACCTTGATGTTGGCGTCGGACTGGATGTCCGCCGCGGTGACCGCCCCGGCCTTGGTGGCGCGGATGAGGAGCGAAATCGGTTCCCGCTTCTGGGAGACGATGAGGATTTTCTTCAGGTTGAGGACGATGTCGGTGACATCCTCGACCACCCCATCGATCGACTGGAACTCGTGGTTCACGCCGTCGATCTTGATGGAGGAGATGGCGGCACCCTCGATGGAGCTGAGCAGCACGCGCCGGAGGGAGTTGCCGATGGTATGGCCGTAGCCGGCCTCAAAGGGCTCCGCGATGAACTTCGCATAGGTGGGCGTGGCGCCCTCCTCGACCTTGGTGAGCTTGCTGGGGAGTTCGAACTTTCCGAGGCGTTTTGGCATGGCGGGGGAGTTCTGCAGGTGAAGAATCTTGGGTGGAACCGGAGGTCGGGCTTAGAACCGCGAGTAGAACTCGACGATCAGCTGCTCATTGACCTCCTGGGTCATCTCCTCGCGCGTGGGGAGGCGGACAACGGTGGCCTTGAAGGCCTCGGGATTCATCGTGAGCCAGCCCGGAACGTTCCGGATGCGGTTCTCCTCGAGGCAGCGGGTGGCCAGCTGGCGGGAGGCCGGGGTGTTCTTCACCTCGATCTCGTCGCCGGCCTGCACGTTGTAGCTCGCGATGTCGACCTTGTGGCCGTTCACGCGGATGTGCCCGTGGTTCACGAACTGGCGGGCCGCGGCGCGGCTCTTGGCCAGGCCGAGGAGATAAACGGTGCTGTCGAGGCGGGTCTCGAGGAGCTGGAGGAACCGCTCGCCGGTGACGCCGCGCTCGCGCTTGGCGATCTCGAAGACGCGGCGGAACTGGCGTTCCAGCAGGCCGTAGATGTAACGGAGCTTCTGCTTCTCATTGAGGCCGACGGCGTACTCGGAGACCTTCCGGCGAAGCTTTGGGCCGTGCTGGCCGGGCGGATAGCCGCGGCGCTCGAGCGCCTTGCCGGAGCCGAGCAGGTGCTGGCCGAAGCGGCGGCTGATGCGGGTGGTGGGGCCGGTGTAACGAGCCATGGTAAATCCTGGTGCGAAGGGTTGTGGAGGGGGCGCGCGGGCTTAGACGCGACGGCGCTTGCGGGGACGGCACCCGTTGTGCGGGATGGGCGTCACATCGACGATGGAGGTGATCTCCAGGCCGATCGCCTGGAGGGCGCGGATGGCCGAATCGCGGCCGAGGCCGGGACCGGACACGCGGATCACGACATCCTTCAGGCCGTGGGACATCGCGTTGCGCGCGGCGTCCTGGGCGACCACCTGGGCCGCGTACGCGGTCGACTTGCGGGAGCCGCGGAAGTTGCACTTGCCGGCGGAGGACCACGCGATCACGGCGCCCTTCTGGTCGGTGATCGAGACGATCGTGTTGTTGAACGACGCGAGGACGTTCGCGACGCCGGAGATGACGTTCTTGGAGCCCTTGGCCTTGCGGACCTTGATGGCGCCCAGCTCCTCCTTGAGGAGTTCCTCGGCGGTCGGCTGCCGGGCCACACCGTGGACCATCTCCACGGGCTTGGCCGCGGCGGCCTCGGCGGGCGCGCCGGCTTCCGCCGGGGCGGCACCCTCGGCGCCGGGCTTCGCCGCCTTGTCAGCGGCGGCCTTCGGGGCCTTGGCCTTCTTCTCGGCGGGGGCGGCGGCCGGCGCGCCTTCGGCGGCGGGCTTGGCGGGCTTTTCTTTCTTGGGGGCGGACTTTTCTTCGGCCATGACGATAAGGGATTAAGCTTCCTTGGCTTTCGTGACGCCAACGGTCTTGCGCGGGCCCTTGCGGGTCCGGGCGTTGGTGCTGGTGCGCTGACCGCGCACCGGGAGGCTGCGGCGGTGGCGGATGCCCCGATAGCAGTTGATCGCCTGCAGGCGCTTCAGGTTCGCCGCGATCTCGCGGCGCAGGTCGCCCTCCAGCACCCACTTGTGGTCGGTGATGAGGTGCAGGATCTTGTTCAACTGCTCCTCGGTCAGGTCCTGCGCCCGCATATCGGGGTTCAGGCCCGCTTCCTTGACGAGCTGATCGGCCCGCGTGGGCCCGATCCCGTTGATGTAACGCAGGGAGTACGCGACTTTCTTCTTCGCGGGAATTTCAACGCCGAGGAGACGAGGCATGATGAGGAACGGATGGGTTAGGTGGAAACAGTGGACAAAAAGGGAAAGTGAATCTTGCCGCTCAGGCGCCGGGGCGGCGGGGCACGGTGAGGATCTCCGGCCCGGCGTCGGTCGTCAGAACGGTATGCTCGAAGTGGGCGGAAGCGGAACCGTCCGCGGTGACGACCGTCCAGCCGTCCTCGAGGGTGCGGGTCCGGTAGCCGCCGGCGTTGACCATCGGCTCGATCGCCAAGGTCATCCCGGGACGGATGCGGTCGCCCGTGCCCCGACGGCCGAAGTTCGGAATCTCCGGGGGTTCGTGCATCCGCACGCCCACCCCGTGCCCGACCATCTCCCGCACCACGTTGAAGCCGGCGGCCTCGACGTGCTGCTGGATCGCCGCCGAAATGTCGCCAATGCGCTGGCCGACCCGGGCCTGCTGGATCCCCAGGTCCAGCGCCTCGCGGCTGACCTGCAGCAAACGGGCGCGCTCCGGGGAGATCAGCCCGACGGGAACCGTGCAGGCGTTGTCGCCCACATAGCCTTCGTGCCAGACCACGATGTCGAGGGAGACGATATCCCCGTCGCGCAGTACCCGCCGGAGGGACGGGATGCCGTGCACCACCTCCTCGTTCACCGAGATGCAGGTGTGCGCCGGATAGCGACGCGATCCGTGCTGATAACCATAACAGGCGCTGCGGGCGCCCAAGCGGGCGATCGCTGAACGGCCCGCCTCTTCCAAGTCTTGGGTCGCGACGCCAGGCCGGACCAGCGGCTTGAGTTCCTCAAGCACGGTGGCGGCGATGGCGCACGCGGCGCGCATCCGGGCGATCCCCTCGGCATTTTTGACCGGGATCGTCACAGGGGCGCGGGGACGTTGGTCTCCCGAAGGAGACCGAGTGTCCCATAGTGTTCGACGAGCGCCTCCGGGGCGCCGGGACCGGCGATGACGGCATTGAGCGCCTCCCCGCGGGTCTCCAACCATTCATCGAACACTTTGGCTTGGAGCAGCGTAGCCGGGAAGTCCGTGAGGACAAAGCCCGCATCAGGTTTACGCGCGAAGAACCAGCGGCGCAGGAGCGCCAGCAGGGCAACTTCATCCTTCCGGCCCGAAAGGGCCGCAAGGGGCGAAATCCCCCGCCCCTTCAGGAGAGCGGGAGAGACGTGCTCAAGATTCAAAGAACGAAATTCAGGGAAGGTCTCGACCCCCGCGGGAAAACCGAGGAGGACCACCTTGGACGAGGCGACGGGGCTGAACCCCACCGAAGGGTCGGAGATGCCAGCCTCGAACAAGGAAGTAAAGGTCTTATTTCACAAAGGCCTTGTAGGCCCAGATCGCGGTGCCGAGCAGGAGCAATCCCAGCATCGGCAGTGCGAGCTTCATCACGGCCTCCTGGCTCAGCGCCTCACCGGCCGACGCCTGCTGCGGGCCGGCGCTCCGCGCCCGGATGCGGCCCTTCTTGAGGAAACCGTCGTAGTGGCGCTGCAGGAGGAAGGTCTCGATCTGGCGCATCGTGTCGAGGATGACGCCAACGGTGATCAGCATCCCGGTGCCGCCGAAGAAATAGGCGATGCGGGTCGGGACGTTCAGCTCGAAGAGCAGCACGTCCGGCATGATGGCAATCACCGTCAGGAAGATCGCGCCGGCCAAGGTCAGCCGCGTCATGATGAAGTCGAGGAACTGCGCCGTGGGCTCGCCCGGGCGTACGCCGGGGACATAGCCACCGTACTTTTTCAGGTCGTCCGCGATCTGGATCGGCTTGAACATCACCGAAACCCAGAAGTAGCTGAAAAACAGGATCAAGGTCGTGTAGATCGCGTAGTAGGTCCAATGGCCGCGCAGGAGATTCTGCGAGAACTCAGTGAGGAACTTCAGGTTGTAGGTGGCGCCGATCCAGGAGAAGATCTGCTGGGGGAAGAGCAAGATGGCGCTGGCGAAGATGACGGGCATCACGCCCGAATAGTTCACCTTGAGGGGCAGGAAGGAACTCTGGCCGCCCATCACCTTGTTGCCCACCACGCGCTTCGCATACTGCACCGGAATCTTCCGTTGGGCCTGCACGACGGCGATGATCCCCATCGTCACCACCACGAACAGCGTCAGCATCACCACGGCCTGCGGAACGCCGAGGCTTGTCCCCGTGCCCACCGGCTTGAAGAAGAGACTGTAGGTCTGCTGGGCGGCACCCGGGATATCGGCCAAGATGCCCACGGTGATGAGCAGGGACACGCCATTGCCGATGCCGCGTTGGGTGATCTGCTCCCCCAGCCACATCAGCAGCATCGTGCCCGCGGTCATGAAGATGACGGAGGTGAGGATGAAACTCCACTTGCTGATGATCACGATCGGGCCGTAGGTGGACACGTCGTAACCGGGGAAGAGCTGGCCGGGATTATTGAGCGCCAGGATCAGCAGGGTGCCTTGGATCAGGCAGATCAGGACCGTGGCGTAACGAGTGTACTGCGTCAGCTTCTGGCGTCCGACGTCACCCTCCTGCTGGAGCCGGCTGAGGGCAGGCACCACCGCGGTCATCAGCTGGAAGATGATCGAAGCGCTGATGTACGGCATGATGCCCAGCGCGGCGATGGCGCCCTTGGTCAGGGCGCCGCCGGTGAACATGTTGTACAGCCCGATGAGGTTGCCCGCACCCGTGGCCGCCTGCTCGGCGAAGAACTTCTGCAGGGGCGCCGGATCGATGCCCGGGAGCGGGATGATTGAAGCGACCCGCGAGACGAAGAGCAGCGACAGGGTGTAGAAGATGCGCGAGCGCAGCTCCGGGATCTTCAGGGAGTTCGTGAAGGCGGAAAACACAGCGGGGAGGATTGCGAGGGAGGGCGCTGGGAGCCGCCCCACCCCGCCAAGGCCCTGCAGGCCGGGACGGAGGGAGCGGGAGGAGGAACGGTAACGGGGCTCAGGCCACGATGGCCTGGCCGCCGGCCTTTTCAATCTTGGCCTTGGCCGAACCGGAGAACCGGGCGGCCGTGACCTTGAGGGCGCGCCCGAGCTCGCCATCGCCAAGGATCTTGACGGACTTTTCGCCCGCCCGGATCAGACCATGGGAGGCGAGCACGCCCGCGTCCACCTCGGTGACCGCGGCATCCAGACCGGCGAGGGCCCCGATGTTCACCACGGCAATCTCCACCCGGTGGTTGTAATTGTTGAACCCGCGGTGCGGGAGCTTGCGGTACAGGGGCATCTGACCGCCTTCAAAGCCGGGGCGGATGCTGCCGCCGGAGCGGGCCGACTGGCCCTTGCCGCCCTTGGTGCTGGTCTTGCCGTGGCCGCCGCCTTCGCCGCAGCCGACGCGCTTCTTGCGGTGCACCGCACCGGGGACGTTCTTCAGTTCGTGGAGCTTCATGGGTTTTCCTCAGGGCGCCGCCCGGCGATTAGGAGGCCGGGCGACTCGGACAATAAAGGGAGACGAAGGGGACTCAGGCGGTCTGGCGGACCTGGGCGATGTCCGCGGCGAGGCGCAGCTTGCGCAGGCCGTCGAGGGTGGCGTGTACCACGGCAATGTGGTTCGAGGACCCCATCGACTTGGTGAGGATGTTCTTCACCCCCGCCGCCTCGAGGACCGCCCGCACGCCGCCGCCGGCGATGAGACCGGTGCCGGGGGAGGCCGGGCGCAGGAGCACCTTGCCGCCGTCGTACTGGCCGAAGACGTCGTGCGGGATCGTGTCGCCCTTGAGCTTCACGTTCACCAGGTGCTTGTGGGCGTTCGCGGTGCCCTTCTTGATCGCGTCCGGCACCTCGTTGGCCTTGCCGTAGCCGATGCCGACGCGGCCCTTGCCATCGCCGACCACGGCGAGCGCCGCGAAGGAAAAGCGACGACCGCCCTTCACGACCTTGGCGCAACGGTTGATGAAGACGACCTTTTCGATCATCGACGGACCATCCCCGTCCTGGGGCTTGTCCCGCGAATCACGGCGGCCGCCAGCGCGGCGCGGGCCACGCCCGCCACCGGGGCCGCGGTAGCCGCCGCCGCCACCACGACCCTCGCGCGCGGGGCGCTCGGGCGCGGCAGCCGGGGCAGCCGGGGCGGCCGGGGCGGCCTCCACCGGGGTCACAACAGTCTCGGAAGAATTTTCGGTGCTCATGCGGTGCTTAGAATTGGAGCCCGCCCTCGCGGGCGGCGTCGGCGAACGTCTTGACCTTACCGTGGTAGGGGGCGCCGCTGCGGTCGAAGACGACTGCGGTGATGCCGGCCGCCTTGGCCTTGGCGGCGAAGGCCTGACCGAGTGCTTTCGCCCCAGCCAGATTGGCCTTCAACTTCTGCTCGCGCAGCGTGGAATCGAGGCTCGAGAGGAACACCAGCGTCGCGCCGGCCTCGTCGTTGATCGCCTGGGCGTACACGTGCTTGGAAGTGAAACGAACCGCGAGGCGGGGGCGGGCAGCAGTCCCGTTCACCTTCTTGCGGATGCGCCAGCGACGGTTTTGCAGCAGGCGGGCTTTGTTGATGGTTTTCATTCTGGATTCTCCCGGCCTTAGGCCACGGTCTTGCCTTCCTTGCGGCGGACGCGCTCGCCGACGATGCGCACGCCCTTGCCCTTGTAGGGCTCCGGCGGGTAATAGCTGCGGATCTCCGCGGTCACCGCCCCGACGAGCTGCTTGTCCGCGCCCTCGACCTTCAGCTTGGTCTGATCGGTCACGGTCACCTTGATCCCGTCCGGGATCGTCATCAGGATCGGGTGCGAATAGCCCAGCGCGAGGTCCAGCTGGTTACCCTTCAGGTTGGCCTTGAAGCCCACCCCTTGGATTTCCAACTCCTTCACGTAACCATCCGTGACGCCCTTGACCATCCCGGCAACCACCGAACGCGCGGTGCCGTACATCGCCCGGGCGAAACGGGTCTCGTCGGTGGGAGCGAAAGTGACGTTCTTGTCGGCCACCGTCACCTTGACGGCGGGGGCGAAGGCCTTCTGCACCTTGCCCTTGGGGCCCTCGACGAGCACGGTTCCGCCGGTGACGGAGACCTTGACCTTGTCGGGGATGGAAACGGGTTGTTTGCCGATGCGGCTCATGGAATGGATGGGCTGAGGTTGCGCAGCGGCTTACCAGACGTTGCAGAGGAGCTCCCCGCCAGCCTTCTGACGGCGGCAGTCGGCGTCCTTGAGCACGCCCTTGGAGGTGGAGACGATCGCGATGCCAAGGCCGTTAAGGACCCGGGGAACTTCAGTGTAGGCGTAATAGAGGCGGCGGCCCGGCGTGGAGACGCGGGTGAGGCCGGTGATGGCGGGGGCGCCCGCCACATACTTCATCTTCGCGACCAGCGTGGGGTGGCCCTGGGCGTCCGTGCCCTTGCTGAAGTCGGTCACATAGCCCTCGGCCTTGAGGATGCCCAGGATGCTCTCCTTGAGCTTGGAATGCGGGATCACGCAGTCCTCCAGACGCGCCTTGGAGGCGTTCCGGAGCCGGGTGAGGAAGTCGCTGATCGGATCGGTCATGATGGATGAAGGTCGAGGGTCGGTCGGCGGGTCATATCCGGGAGGCCCGAAGGCCCCCACCCCCGCCAGCCAAGCGGGAATTTACCAGGAGGATTTGATGACGCCGGGGATCTTGCCGGCGAGGGCGAGTTCGCGGAACTGGATACGGGAGACGCCGAACTTGCGGTTGTAAGCGCGGGGCCGGCCGCTGAGGGAGCAGCGGTTGCGGACGCGGACCGGGGACGAGTTGCGGGGAAGCTTCTGCAGCTTCTTCTGTGCCGCGAAAAACTCCTCGTCGGTCGTGGCGGGGTTGATCAGGGCGGCCTTCAGTTCGGCACGCTTCGCGGCGAACTTGGCGACGAGGCGGATGCGCTTCTGGTTGCGCTCGAGGGCGGAGGTCTTCGGCATGACGTAAAGGGTCGGGTTTAGGCGGCCTTGGCGGCGGATTCCACGCGGCGGAAGGGCATCCCCAGCAGCCGGAGCAGCTCGCGCCCCTCATCATCGGTCTTGGCCGTCGTCACCAGGGTGAGGTCCAATCCGATGTGCTTCTTCACGTTCTCCACCGTGATTTCCGGGAAGATGGAATGGTCGGTGATGCCAAGGTTGTAGTTGCCCTGGCCGTCGAACTTGCTCGGCACGCCGCGGAAGTCACGGATCGTCGGGAGCGCCACCGCCAGGAGGCGGCAGAGGAATTCCCACATCGCGTCGCCGCGGAGGGTCACGTGGCAGCCCACGACCTGCCCCTGCTTCAGCTTGAAGTTGGCGATCGCCTTGCGCGAACGGGCGAGCACGGGCTTCTGGCCGGCGATCTGGGAGATATCCCGCTGGATGTCCGCGATCTGGTTCTTGTCGGCATCGGCATCAATGCCGGTGTTGATCGCGATCTTCACCAGACGCGGGACCTGGTGCTTGTTCTTGTAGCCCCGGGTGCGGGTGAGTTCGGGAACCACCTGCTCGAGGTAAAGCTTCTTCAGACTGGGAACGGTGCTCATGGAAGGTGTCCGGGATTACCGACCCCGGACGGAAGGAGGACGAAGGGAGGAGGGAAAAGGGGCGAAGGGTCGCGGGAAGGAACCGGGGATGGCAAGCGCCGTCTGTGCGATCAGGCGGCGGGGGCGGCGGCCTTGCGGCGGCCACTGGCGTCGAAATTCGCCTGGAGCATCAGGTTGCTCAGGTGGACCGAGCCCTCGCGCTCCGCGATCGTACCCTGCGGGTGCTCCTGGGACTTCTTCAGGTGGCGCTTGATCATCGCCACCCCCTCGACCCGGGCGCGCTGGCTGCCGGCGAGGATCTCGAGCACCTTGCCGGACTTGCCCTTGTGGGCCCCGGCGATGACGACCACCTGGTCGCCGCGTTTGACGTGGAACTTCTGCATGTTAGAGGACCTCCGGAGCGAGCGAGATGATCTTCATGAAGTTCCGCGCCCGCAGTTCACGGGCGACGGGACCGAAGATGCGGGTGCCCTTGGGATTATTGGTCGCGTCGATGATGACGATCGCGTTGCTGTCGAACCGCAGGTAGCTGCCGTCGGCGCGGCGGATCGGGGCCTTGGTGCGGACGACGACGGCCTTCGCCACCTCACCCTTCTTCACGGTGGCGTCGGTCGTGCTCTCCTTGATGTGCACGGTGACCACATCGCCGACGTGGGCGTAGGGGGTGTTCTGCCCCATCCGTTGGATGAGGGCGGCCTTGCGGGCGCCGGTGTTATCGGCGACCTCGAGAATGGAACGCAGTTGGATCATGGCTCTTCCTTCGGGACGGGGCGGTTCAGCCCTGCGTCGGGGCGGCGGGAGCGGCCTCGGCGGGCTTGGAGGTCTTGGTGGGCACGGCGGCGGCGACATCCGCCTCACTGATCGCGGCCCCTTCGGCGGAAACGGCCTTCTGGAGGACCGCGACGACGCGCCACCGCTTCAGGCGGCTGAGGGGACGGGTCTCCATCACCTCCACCTTGTCGCCCACCCGGGTCTCGTTCGCCTCGTCGTGGACGTGGAGGACGGTCTGCCGGTTGACGACCTTGTGGTAGAGCGGATGGGGAGTCTTGTAAGCGACGGTGACCTTGATGGACTTGTCGCCCGAGCGGCTTGCAACGAAGCCGACCTGAGTTTTGCGCGTGCTGCGCGCGGCGGGAGCGGGAGAGGACATGGCTGGGGGCGGGTCTTAGGCGGCCTTTGGTGCCTGGGCCTTCTTCTGGTTCAGGATGGTCTCGAGGCGGGCGATGTCCTTGCGGAGGGCGCGCAGCTCGTGGGTTTTCTCGACTTGGCCGGTCTGCTTGCGCAGGCGGAGCTGGAGCAGCTGACCGCGGATCTCGCGGAGCTTGGTCGAGATCTCGGCGGGCGCGAGTTCGCGGATTTCCTTGGAAGTCATGGCGGCGGAACAGGTTTTGGGCTTAGGCCTGGGTGGCCTCGCGCGAGATGAAACGGCAATGGAAGGGCAGCTTGGCGTCGGCCAGGCGGAAGGCCTCACGGGCGATCGTGAGGGGCACACCGGCCAACTCAAACAGCACCGCGCCGGGCTTGATGACGGCGACGTAGTACTCAACCGGGCCCTTGCCTTGGCCCATGCGGACCTCGGCGGGCTTCTTGGTCACCGGCTTGTGCGGGAAGACGCGGATCCAGAGCTTACCCTTGCGCTTGAGATGGCGGGAGATCGTGACGCGGGCGGCTTCGATCTGCTGACCGGTCATCGGGCCGCGGGTAAGGGACTGGAGGCCGAACTCACCGAAGGCGAGGGTGTTGCCACGCTTGGCATTGCCGGCGCGGGATCCCTTCTGCGACTTGCGGTACTTGGTGCGGGCGGGGGCGAGAGCCATGGGAGAATTCTCCGTTTAGTGGTTAGGCGGGCGGATCAGGAGTTGTCGGACTCCTGCTTGCAGATCCAGCACTTGACGCCGATCTTGCCGTAGACGGTGAGGGCCTCGGCGAACCCGTAATCGATGTTTTCGCGCAGCGTGTGCAGGGGCACGCGGCCCTTGCGTTGCCACTCGCGGCGGGCGATGTCGGCGCCGCCGAGGCGGCCCGAGCACTGGATGCGGATACCTTCGGCGCCGAGGGCCATGGCCATCTCGACGGCCTTCTTCATCGCGCGACGGAAGGCGATGCGGCGCTCGAGCTGGAGGGCCACATTCTCGGCGACCAGCGCGGCCTCGATCTCAGGCTTCTTGACCTCCTGGATGTCGAGGAGGATCTCCTTGCCGGTCAACTTCGCCAGCTCCTCCTTGATCTTCTCGATCTCCTGGCCCTTGCGGCCGATCACGATGCCGGGACGGGCGGTGTAAATCTTGACCCGCACCCGATTCGAGGCGCGTTCAATGAAGATGCGGGGCACGGAGGCCTGCTTCAGCTTCTCCATCAGCTTGCTGCGGATCAGCTGATCCTCGGCCAGCAAACGGCCGAAATCCTTCTTGCCCGCGTACCAGCGGGACTGCCAGTTGCGGCGGACGGCGAGGCGGAAACCAACGGGATTTGTCTTTTGGCCCATGGGAAAAGGGAATTACGAGTTGTCGGTGCCGTCCGAGAGGATGATGCGGATGTGGGACATCTTCTTGCGCCGGGGCATCGCGGTGCCGCGGGCGCCCGCCTTGAAGCGCTTCAGCACGGGACCGTTCTCGATCACCGCGCTGCGCACGGTCAGCGCGTCGGCCGAGAGGTTGCGGTTGTTCTCGGCGTTCGCGATCGCGCTCTTGAGCGTCTTGGCGATCAGGCGCGCGGACTTGCGCGGCACGAGGCTCAGGAACTCGACCGCCTCCGCGGCCGGACGGCCTTGGATGGTGCGGGCGACCTCGCGCATCTTCTTGGGCGACATGCGCGCGTATCGGGTGAGGGCTTGGACTTCCATGGTGGCTTGAGGATTCCGGCGGGAGAAGCCGGCGATAACGGCGCGGGGCGCCTTACCCTTTGGTTGGTCGATCTGGGTTAGGATTTAAGCAGCTTCAGGAGGGCGACGTCCCCGGGCCGGACCGCTTGGTCCTCCGCCAGGCGGGTGATGAGGGCGGCGCTGACCGCGGGGCGGAGGGCGACGAGGATGACCTCGCCGATCTCGCGACCCTCGCGGACCACGCGGCAGAGCATGCCCTGCCGCAGTCCGCCCTCGAACCCCGCA
>JBMTAG010000101.1:0-13203 GCA_049428505.1 Opitutaceae bacterium
CCCCACCTCAACGTGCAGCTCAACTTCGGCGCCGGCCGGGCGCTGCTGCCGGAGCGGATCGAGCTGTTCGTGACGACCGGCACGGACGACGGCACGGACCTGCCGCCCGCGGTGGTCGCGGCCCTCGGGCGGCCGGGCGGCGAGGATGACGCGGCGGTTGCGGCCGTGCTCTGGGCCCACGCCTCGCGGCACGCCGTGGAGCTGGCCCCGCGACGCGTGGAGCTGGCGAACCTCGAGGAACGGCTCGCCAGCCTCACCGAACCCTTTTCCACGATGGTGATGGCGGTCGCGGACAAACCCCGCGAGACGCGCATCCTGCACCGCGGCGACTACGCGCAGCCCACCGAGGTGGTGACTCCCGGCACGCCCGCGTTCCTGCCGCCGCCGCCGCCCGGCGCCGCGGAGGACCGCCTCGGGCTGGCGCAATGGGTCGTGATGCCGGGGCACCCGCTCACCGCGCGTGTCGCCGTGAACCGCTTCTGGCGGCTCCTCTTCGGCACGGGGCTGGTCGCGACGCCGGCCGATTTCGGCACGCAGGGCGAGTTCCCCAGCCATCCCGAGCTGCTCGACTGGCTGGCGCTGGATTTCGTCGCTTCCGGCTGGGATGTGAAGCGCCTCCTCACGCTGCTCGCCACGAGCGAGACCTACCGGCAATCGGCCGCCGCCACGCCGGAGCAGTTGGAACGGGATCCCCGCAACCGGCTGCTCGCCCGCGGCCCGCGCTTCCGCCTCGGGGCGGAGTTCATCCGCGACCACGCCCTGCGTGTCAGCGGCCTCCTCGTGCCGCGCATCGGCGGCCCCAGCGTCAACCCGTACCTGCCCTACGACCTCTGGCGCGAGGTCAGCCACTACGGGAGCACGCCCGCGACCGCGCAGGTGTTCGTGCAGGACCGCGGGGAGAAGCTCTATCGCCGCTCGCTCTACACCTATTGGAAGCGCACCGCGCCGCCACCGTCGCTCGCCGCGTTTGACGCGCCCAACCGTGAGGTCTGCACCATCGAGCGCGGCGCCACCACCACGCCGCTGCAGGCGCTGGTGCTGCTCAACGACGTGCAATTTGTCGAGGCGGCCCGCGCGTTCGCCGAGCGCGCGCTGCGCCACCCGGAGTCCGCGGACGACGCGCGCCTGCGCTGGCTCTTCGCGGAGGGCGTCTCGCGTCCGCCGGCCGCCGCCGAGCTCGCCGTCCTCCGCGGTGCGCTCACCCGCGAGCGGGCGCGCTACGCCCGCGATCCCGCCGCGGCGGCCGCGTTCCTCTCGGCCGGGGAGTCCCCGCGCGATGCGGACCTCCCCGCGCCGGAGCACGCCGCGTGGGCGCAGGTCGCGACGCTCGTCCTCAACCTGAGCGAGGCCATCACGCGGAACTGATCCCGATGGAGAGAGGGCGCGAATGAGCGAGGGAGAGCACAATCCCAGGCGGCGGAAGGTGGTCCGCCGGCACACGGACCTCGAGGTGTTCGAGCGCGCCTTTGCCGCGGCGATGAAGGTCTTCGCCGCGAGCAAGGCTTTCCCCGCGACGGAACGCTACGCCCTGACCGACCAGATCCGTCGGGCTTCCCGCTCGGTGGCCGCGAACCTCGCCGAGGCTTGGCGCAAGCGCCGCTACCCCGCCGCGTTCGTGGCCAAGCTCGGTGATGCCGAAGGTGAGGCGGCTGAGACGCAGGTTTGGATTCAGTTTGCCGTCAGCTGCGGCTACCTCTCCGCGGAAGCCGCCCGCCCGCTCTACGCCGAGTACGACGAGATCATCGGGATGCTGGTCCGGATGATCACCCGCCCCGAGGACTGGACCCTCTGATCTCCCCTCTCTCCCTCGCTCCCTCCCTCCGTCTCTCCCTCCCTCTGCCCCTCCGCCGATGCACGCCGCCGAAGCCGAACTGCTCCACCAACTCACGCGCCGCACGTTCCTCGGCCGCTCCGCCCGCGGGATCGGCGGCCTCGCGCTCGGCACGCTGCTCGCCGACTCGCTCTCCGCCGCCACCCGCGGCCAGCCCGGGCTGCCGCATTTCAAGCCGCGCGCCAAGCGCGTCCTCTGCCTGTTCCAGAGCGGCGGGCTCTCCCACGTCGACCTCTTCGACCACAAGGACGCGCTGCAGCGCCACGCCGGCCAGGAAATCCCGCCCTCGGTCAAGGGCTCCCAGCGGCTGACCGGGATGACCAGCAACCAGTCCGCCTACCCGGTGGTGCCCCCGCTTCGTCCCGGCCGCCGCTGCGGCGCCCACGGCACCTGGATCAGCGACCTGCTGCCGCATCACCAGCGCATTGCCGATGAGCTGTGCATCGTGAAGAGTCTCCACACCGAGGCGATCAATCATGATCCGGCCGTGACGTTCATGAACACGGGCAACCAGCTGCCCGGCTACGCCAGCATCGGCGCCTGGGTCAGCTACGGCCTCGGCTCGGTCAACGCCAACCTCCCCGCCTTCATCGCCCTCGTCTCCCAGGGCACCGGCAAGAACCCCGGCCAACCGATCTTCTCCCGCCTCTGGGGCAGCGGCTTCCTGCCGGCGTCGCACCAGGGCGTCGGCCTCCGGCCCGGCGCCCATCCGGTGCTGCACCTCAACAACCCGCCGGGCGTCGATCGCGCCCAGCGGCGCGCCCTGCTCGACGACCTCGCCCGGCTCAACCAGGCCCAGGCCGCCGAGATGGGCGATCCGGAGACGCTCGCCCGCCTCGAGGCCTATGAGATGGCCTTCCGGATGCAGGCCTCCGTGCCCGAGCTCACCGACCTCTCCGGCGAATCCGCCGCGACGCTCGACGCCTACGGCCCCGAGGTCCGCAAGCCCGGCACCTACGCCGCCAACTGCCTGCTTGCCCGCCGCCTCCTCGAGCGCGACGTCCGCTTCGTCCAGCTCTTCCACCGCGGCTGGGACCAGCACATCGCCATCGCCCGCCAGCTGCCCAACCAATGCCGCGACGTCGACCAGCCCACCGTCGCCCTGGTGGAGGACCTCAAGCGCCGCGGGCTGCTCGAGGACACGCTGGTGCTCTTCGCCACGGAGTTCGGCCGCACGGTCTTCAGCCAGGGCAAGCTCGGCGATCCCGGCATGGGCCGCGACCACCACGGCCGCGCCTTCACCGTCTGGCTCGCCGGCGGCGGCATCAAGGCGGGGATCGAGTACGGCGCCACCGACGACTTCTGCTACAACATCACGGAGAAGCCCGTGCACCTGCGCGACCTCCACGCCACGATCCTCCACTGCCTCGGGATCGACCACGCGCGCTTCACGCACAAGTTCCGCGGCCTCAACGTCCGCCTCACCGGCGTCGAGGAGGCCCGCGTCGTCACGGACATTCTCGCCTGACCCGCGCCGCGCGCCGTCAGCCCGCGGCCGCGGCGGACTTGCCCTCGGAACGCTTCACCATCTCGTCGACCACCACGGTGGTGGTCACGTCGCAGGCGACGTTCGTCGCCGTGCGGCACATGTCGAGGATCCGGTCCACGCCCAGGATGATGCCGATCCCGGCCGGATCGATGCCGAAGGTGGCCAGCAGGCCCGCGATCAGCGGCAGGGAGCCCCCCGGGATCGCCGCCACCGCGACGGCGCTCAGCACCGACAGCAGCAGCAGCGACAGCTGCTGGCCCAGGCCGAGGTCCACGCCGAAAACCTGCGCCACGAACAGCACCACGCAGCCCTCGTACAGGGCCGTGCCGCTCATGTTCATCGTCGTCCCCAGCGGCAGCACGAAACCCGCCGTGCTTGGCGTCACCTTGAGCCGCTCCGTGGCGTTCTGCAGCGCCGCCGGCAGCGCCGCCGCGCTCGAACTGGTCGAGAAGGCCGTCACCACCACGTCCTTGACCGCCGCGAAGTACGCCCGCGGCCGCCACGCGGTCCAGATCCGCAGCCAGAGCGACATGGTGCCGAAGACGTGCACCGCCATCACCGCCACGCAGACCAGGACGAACACCCCGAGGGCGAGGATGATGTCGAGGCCGGTGCGGACCACGACGCTGTAGATCATCGCGGGGACCGCGTACGGGGCGAGGCGCAGCGCGAAGTGCACGATGCCCGTCATCAGGGCGTTCACGGTCTCGAGCGCCGCGAGGAGCCGCGCCTGCCGGTCCGGCGCGAGGCGGGTGCCGGTGGCGCCGACCAGAATGGCGAACACGATCAGCGGGAGGACGTCGCCCAGCGAGGTCCGGCTGTTGCCCACGAAGGCGCCGAAGAGGTTCCGCGGCATGAACATGTCGACCACCGTCATCAGGGTCAGGTTGGCCTGCGCCTGCTGCTGGTTGGCCACGTGCTTCTGCGCCGCGCCGCCGTAGGTGGCCATCACCGCCTCCTTGGTCTCCTTGGAGATGAAGTCGCCGGGCTGGACGACGTTCATCACGATCAGCCCGAGGCCGACGGCGATCGCCATGTTGAGGAAGAAGAAGAAGAAGGTGCGCCCCGCGAGCGGGCCCAGCTTCTCCGGCCGGCCCAGCTGCAGCACGCCCGAGGCGAGCGAGGCGAAGACCAGCGGGAGGATCACGAAGAACAGGAGCCGCAGGAACACCTGGCCGATCGGCTCGAGGACGTGGCTCGCGAGGCTCTGCGCCCCCGTGAGGATGCCGGGCGCGAATTTGCCCAGGCCGATGGTGGCCGCGCCGGCGATCAGGCCGAACACGAGGCCGCGCAGGATGCGATTGGCGAGTTGCGGGTCGGAGGGGCTGGCCATGGGGAGGGGAGGTGCGCGGACCCTGCCCCGCCCGCCGCCCGGTGTCCAACGGGAAACGCCCCGCACCGCCTCAGGCGTAGCGGTCCTCGGTCCAGGGATCCGCCGTGTTGGAATAGCCCCGCACCTCCCAGAACCCCAGCTTGTCCTCGGCGAGGAAGGTGATCGCGTTGACGAACTTCGCCCCCTTCCACGCGTAGAGCTTCGGGATGATCACGCGGGCCGGACCCCCGTGCTCCCGGGACACCGGTGCACCGTCGAAGCTCGTCGCCACGAGCACGTCGTCATCGAGGCACTGGTCGAGGGCCACGTTGGTCGAGTACCCGTCGTACCCGGTGAAGTAGACGAACCGCGCTTCCGGCGCCGGCTCCACCAACTCGTGCAGGGTGGTGAAGGCCACGCCGCCCCAGCGGCAGTCGAACTTGCTCCAGGTGGTCACGCAGTGGAAATCGCTCACGTCCTCGACCTGCGGGAGGCCGTTGAACTGGTCCCAGGTGAGCTCCATCGGCCGCGCCACCAGGCCGTCGATCCGCAGGCGCCAGTCCGCCGGGTCGATCTTCGGCTGTACGCCGAGGTCCAGCACGGGGAACCCGGTGGTCAGCTTCTGCCCGGGCGGCAGCCGCTCCCCCGAGCGTTCCGCGCGCGCGGTCACCCCGCGGGCCCGCTGCTTCTCCGCCCATCGCTGCTTCGCGCTGACGAGTCGTTCCTGGGACATCGGGTGGACCCTAGGCTGGGGCCGGCGCCACGCAAGTGCGCGCCGTCGGAGGTGGCCGCGGCTGCCGGTCAAAGGACCAACCCGCCGCCGGCGCATTCCGGGTGGAAAGGAAAAAGTCCTGCATCCGCGGTCGCCCCGCGCCCGCGCGCGCTCAGGCCTCCGGCTCCAGCGCGCGCCGGACCGGCTCCCGGCGCCGCCAGTAGTACCAGCCGAGGCCGCCCTGATACGCGGTGGCCAGCAAGGCCACGAGGCCGTGGGTGATGCGGTGCACCAACCGCAGGTAGTCGTCTGGCGCCATCCCCAGCTCCCGTGCCGTCTCCGCCACGGCCGCCCGCAGTTCCTCCGGCAGGGGCGGGAGGGCGAAGTGCGTGAGCCGCAGGGCACAGTAGACCCAGACCGCCGCAAGGAGCAGCGGCTGGCTGGCGATGATCCAACGCAGGCCGCGGAACGCCCCCTGGCGCAGCAACGTCACGCCGTGCAGCTCCACCGCGCCCGCGCCCGCCGCCGCGAGGCCCACCGCCGCCAGGGCCTTGTCCCCGCCCGCGGCCGCCAGCAGCGCGAAGCCCCCGCCGAGCACCAACACGCCGAGCCCGTCGAACCGCGCGAGGCGCAGCACACGGGTCAGGGTCTCCTCCGGCAGCAGCGGCGGGACTTGCATCGAAGGTTTGTCATCCCGCCCCCGCCCCCGAAGCTCAAGCCCCTTCGTGACGCGCCCGCCCGCACCGCCCGCCCTCCCGTTCCGCCTCGAGTTCCCGCCCGAGCTGCCGATCACCGCGCGCGCCGGGGAAATCGTCGACGCCCTCCGCGCCCATCAGGTGCTCATCCTCGCCGGCGAGACCGGCTCCGGGAAGACCACCCAGATCCCGAAACTCTGCCTCGCCGCCGGCCGCGGCACCCGCGGCCGCATCGCCTGCACCCAGCCCCGCCGCGTCGCGGCCCTCTCCCTCTCCCGCCGCGTGGCCGAGGAACTCGGCGTCCCCTGGGGCCGCGAGGTCGGCTGCAAGGTCCGCTTCAGCGACCAGACCGGCCCGTCCACGATCGTCAAGTTCCTCACCGACGGGATGCTCCTCGCCGAGGTCCAGGGCGACCCGCTGCTGCGCGAGTACGACACGGTCATCATCGACGAGGCCCACGAGCGCTCGCTCAACATCGACTTCCTGCTCGGCCACCTCCGCTCCCTCCGCCACCGCCGGCCCGACCTCCAGATCGTCGTCACCTCCGCCACGATCGACACCGCCGCCTTCAGCGCCGCCTTCGACGACGCCCCGGTCATCGGGGTCGAGGGCCGGATGTTCCCCGTCGAGGTCGTCTACGCCCCGCTCGACGCCCTCGGCCGCGATTACGCGGAGGACGACGGCAACGCCGAGGCCGAGGACCGCGCCTCGGCGCGCGCGGAGGCGGTGCATTACCTCGACGGCGCCATCGCCGCGGTCGAACGGATCGTCGCGGGTGGCGCGCCCGGCGACGTGCTGGTGTTCCTCCCCAGCGAACGCGACATCCGCGAGGCGCTCGACGCCCTCGAGCCCCGCCTCCGCGGCGACGCCACGCTGGTGCCGCTTTTCGGCCGCCTCACCAATGCGGAGCAGCAGCGCGTCTTCGCCCCCTCCCCCCGCCGCAAGGTCGTGGTCGCCACCAATCTCGCCGAGACGTCGCTGACCCTGCCGGGCATCCGCTTCGTGGTGGACGCCGGCCTCGTGCGGGTCAGCCGCTACGCGCCGCAGGCCCGCACCCGCCGCCTGCCCATCGAGCCGATCTCCCAGTCGAGCGCGGACCAGCGCAAGGGCCGCGCCGGCCGCGTCGCCCCCGGCACCTGCATCCGCCTCTACGCGGAGGCCGACTTCCTCGCCCGGCCCCGGTTCACGCAGCCGGAGATCCAGCGGGCGAACCTCGCCGACGTCATCCTCCGCCTGCAGGCGTTCGGCCTCGGGGACATCGAGCGCTTCCCCTTCCTCAACCCGCCCCCGGCCAAGGCGATCCGCGCCGGCTTCGGCCTGCTCGAGGAACTCGGCGCCCTCGGGCCCGATCCCGGCGACGGCAAACCGCGCCCGCTCACGCCCACCGGCCGCGAACTCGCCCGGCTGCCGGTCGATCCCACGGTCGGCCGGATGATCCTCCAGGCCCGGGAGGAGGGCGCCCTCCGCGAGGTGCTCGTCATCGCCGCCGGGCTTTCCATCCAGGATCCCCGCGAACGCCCGCTCGACCGCCAGGCTCAGGCCGACGCCGCCCACCGCCGCTTCGCCCACCCGGACTCCGACTTCCTCACGCTGCTCGCGATCTGGGAGGCCTTCCACGACGACCTCGAGCGGCTCTCCCAGGCCCGCCTCCGCCGCTTCTGCCGCGACCACTTCCTCAGCTACACGCGGCTCCGCGAATGGCGCGACATCCACGCCCAGCTCCGCGAGGCGCTCTCCTCCCGCCCGGACTTCCGCGCCAGCTCCGTCCGCGACGGCGTGCCCGCGCCCGCCCCGGCTGGCACGCCCGCCGTGGCCCCGGCCGAACCCCGCCGCCGCGCCCGCCGCGAGCCCGACGCCGATCCGCTCGCCTTCGGCACGCCCGCCTACCGCGCCATCCACCGCAGCGTCCTCGCCGGCCTCCTCGGCAACCTCGCGCGCCTCGATGAGGAACACGGCGGCTACCTCGCCACCCACGACCGCCGCCTCGCGCTGTTCCCCGGCTCGGTCCTCTCCCGCCGCGAGGCCCCCCGCCGCCGCGGCGCGCCCCCGCCCGCCAACGCCCCCGCCCGCGGCCCCGCCACGCCCCGCTGGATCATGGCCGCCGAGATCGTCGAGACCTCGCGCGTCTACGCCCGCACCTGCGCCCGCCTCGACCCCGCCTGGGCCCTCGAACTCGGCGCCCACCTGCTCCGCATCTCCCACAGCGAGCCGTTCTGGGACGAGGCCGCCGGCCGCGTGATGGTCCGCCGCCGCACCCGCCTCCACGGCCTCGAGCTCGAGCGCCGCGCCGTCAGCTTCGGTGCCGTCGATCCCGTCCAGGCCACCGAGATCTTCCTCCGCGAGGGGCTGGTCAACGACACCCTGACGTTCCCGCTCGATTTCCTTGCGCACAACCGCGAGGTCCGCGCCCGCGTCGCCGACCGGCTCACCCGCGCCCGCGACGGCGGGTTCCTCAACCTCGACGAGGCCGTCTACCGCTTCTACGCCGCCCGCCTGCTCGGCCGCGACGGCGAACGCCCCGTCCCGCTGCCCATCGCCTCCGCCGGGGAACTGGTCGCGCTCGTCCGCGCCCGGCAGGCCACCGAGCCCCGGTACCTCTTCCTCGCCGAGACGGACCTCCACGATCCCGCCGCCGCCGCCCACGACGAGGCCGCCTTTCCCGGCGCCCTCCCGCTCCGCCAGAATGTCCTCCCGCTCAGCTACGCCTACCGGCCCGGCCAGGCGGACGACGGCGTGACGCTCGAGGTCGGCCCCCGCGAGGCCGAGGCGCTCACGCCCGCCGCGCTCGACTGGGCCGTGCCCGGCCACCTCCCGGCCAAGGTTGAGCACTACCTCCGCACGCTGCCCAAGGAACTGCGCCGCGCCTTCGTCCCCCTCGCCGAATCCGCCCGCGCCCTCGCCACCGCGGCTGCCGCCCGCGATCGCCTCACCGGCCGCCGCGAGACGGTCGCCGCCGCCCTCGCCGCGGTCATCACCGAGCGCCACCGGATCCAGCTCGACCCCGCGGTCTGGGCCGACAAGCCGCTCCCCGAACACCTCCAGGTGCGGGTCCGCGTGGTCGACGCCCGCGGCCGGGAACTCGCCGCGGCCCGCCGCCTCGAGGAGCTTCACGCCGCCCTCGCCACCCAGGCCCGCGAGGCGAGCGTCGCCGTCGCCCGCGAGGACCCGCCGGCGTGGCGTGCCGCCCGCGCCCGCTGGGAGACGCCGCCGCACGTCACCTGGAAATTCGATGAGTTGCCCGCGCGGATCCCCGTCGCGGAACAGGACGGCGTGACGGTCCACGCGTTCCCCGCGCTGGTCGCCGAGCCCGGCGGGGTCGCCCGCCGCCTCTGCCGCACGCCCGAGGAGGCCGCCGCGCTCACCGCCGCCGCGCTCCGCGCCCTCCTCGAGCGGCACCTGACCGCGGACCTGATGTGGACGCAGCGGGACCTCCGCGCGCTGCGCGAACTGGGCCCGCTCGCCGTCCGCCTCGCGCCGGTCGCGGAGCTGCCGGAGCACGCCTTCGCCTCGATCCGCGAATGGGCGCTCGGCCGTCCCGTCGCGCCGCTCACCGCCGCGGGGTTCGAGGCCGTGCTCGCGCGGGCGCGCGAGGATTTGCGCGGCCTCGTGCCGCGGCTCGTGGACCGGTTGCGCGAGCTGCTCGGCCTGCGGCTGGAGCTGGAGGTGCTGCCGGATCCGCCGCCCGGCCAGGCCGAATGGCTCGCGGCGCTGCTGCCCCCGGATTTCCTGCGCGTCATCCCCTACGCCCGTCTCGCCCACGTGCCCCGCTACCTGCGCGCCGCGCTGGTCCGTGCGGAACGCGCCCGGCGCCAGCCCGCCCGCGACGCGGAACGCCTCGCCCGCCTCGAGCCGTTGCTCCGCGCCTGGCGTCGCGCCGCGGCCGCGTCCCCCGTGCCGGCGGGGGTCGCCGAACTGCGGTGGCAACTGGAGGAGCTCCGCGTGAGCCTCTTCGCCCAGGAGCTGGGCACCGCCGAACCCGTCTCCGAGGTGAAGCTGGAGCGCGCCCTCGCCGCCCTTGGCGCCCCGGCCCCGCCCGCCCCGGCCGCGCCGCCCGCCCCCGCCGCCCCGCGCGCCATTGTCACCGCTCCCGCCGCCCCCGGGCGTTCGGCCCCGCTCAAGGATCTCTCCGCCCTCGGCCGCCTGCTGGGCCGCTGAGTCCGGCCACGCGCCCGCCGGCCGCGCGGATCGTCCCTTGCCTTGGCGCGCGGTTTCCGGTTTCCACGCGGGCGATGGACCTCGCCGCCGCGCGCCCCCTCATCCAAGCCGCCTTCGAACGCCTCCGCTCCCCCGGGCGCCCCACCGTGTTTGACGAGTGGGCCATCCTCGCGTTGACCCCGGCCCACGGCGGCATCCTCGCCTACCACGGACCCCGCGCCGAGACCTTCCGCCGCCAGGTGCCCGACGACGCCGTCCCGCTCCGCGCCGTCGCCGCGGATAAAGCGCTCGCCGAGGGGGACCTCGAGTTCGTCGAGGACGCCGCCGACACCCGCTACGACGCGTTCCTGAAGATCGGCCCGCGCGCCTTCCTCATCCTCAACCACACGGTGCGCACGATGGCCCAGATCCGCACCGATCCCGGCTGGCTCTCCGCCCAGGGCGTCCTCTTCGAACTCGGGGAACGCTTCCGCCAGGACCCGTTCACGACCGGCTGACGCGCCCGCGCGCGGCCGCGCTCAGCGCGCCGGGGCCGTGTAACCGCCGCCGGCCGGACCGCCCGCCGGGATGAGCGGCGTGTGTTTGCCGATCGGACCGAGGTAGGCCGCCGCTCCCGCCGAGAGCAGGCCCAGCTCGGTCGGACCCATCAGGAACTGGAACCCCGCCGCCCGGTGCCGCTGCACGGCCTCCGGGGTGATCGCCGGCCGCCCGAGGAATTTCCCGTGGCGGCGCGCCGCGGCCGCGATCTGCGCCACGGCCGCCTCCAGCTCCGGCACGTCCTGCCGCCCCCGGAAACCCAGCGAGAACGAAAGGTCGCTCGTCCCGATGAACACCACGTCGATCCCCGGCGTCGCGGCGATGGCGTCCGCGTTCCGCAGGCCCTCCACGTCCTCGATCACCGCCACCGCCAGCACCTCCTCGTCCGCGAAATCATGATAGCCCTCCGGCGCCGGCCAGCGCGACGCCGCGAGGTCCGAGCCGCAGCCCCGCAGGCCCCGCGGCGGGTATCGGCAGCCGTCCGCCAGGCGGCGCGCGTCCTCCGGCGTCCGGGTGAACGGCGTGATCACCCCCAGCACGCCCTGGTCGAGGAACCGCTTGGTGGTCCAAAGCTCGTTCACGGCCGGCCGGGCGAACACGACCGCCTCGAGGCCCCGCGTCGCGAGCACGATGTTCCGCAGGGTCTCGAGCGACACGGGGGAGTGTTCCATCTCGACCCAGAGGTAATCGAAGCCGAGTTGCGCCCCGAGCACCGCGGTCTCCACGTTCGCCGACCAGACCATCATCCCCACCACGGCCTCGCCGCGGCGCAGCTTCGCCTTCACGGGATTCACGAGACGCGGGGCAGGAGAGGGGGGCGGGCTCATCGCGCGCGCAGGCTCTGCGCCGCGTGACTCCGGTTCAAGCGCCGATCACGCCCGCTCTTCCAGGATTGCGCCCGGCCCGCGCCGCGCTCGAATGCGCGCATGGCCCACCCCGCCCCCTCCCCCGGTGCCCTGCCGCGCCGCGCCTTCCTCCGCCGCTCGGTCGCCGCCGCCGCGGCCGCCGCCACGCTGCCGCGCTTCTCCGTCCTCCGCGCCGGCGAACCCCGCAACGGCCGCCTCAACGTCGCCTGCATCGGCATCGGCAACCGCGGCTTCTACGCGGTCTCCGAGCTGATGAAGGACCCGCGCGTGAACCTGGTCGCCTTCTGCGACGTGGACCAGGACCTGGTGGCGAAGACCTACCAGCGCGGCGCCGAATTGAAGGCCTCCGCCGGCCTCGCCGGCCCGGACCTGCCCGCGGTCCGCCTCTTCCGCGACTACCGGGAAATGTTCGCCACGTTCGGCGAGCGCATCGACGCGGTCACGGTCTCCACGCCCGATCACCACCATTACCCGGCCGCCGCCCTCGCGCTCCGCCACGGCAAGCACGTCTACGTCGAGAAACCGCTCACGCACACCGTTGGCGAGGCGCGGGCCCTCCGCGCCGCCGCCCGCCGCGCGGGAGTCGTCACCCAGATGGGCAACCAGGGCCGCGCCACCGAGGGTATCCGGCTGATGAAGGAATGGGTCGACGCCGGCGCGATCGGCGACGTCCGCGAGGTCCACGGCTGGTCCCCGGCCTTCAACGACCGCTACTTCCGCCGCCCACCCGCGCTCCCGCTCCCCGCCCAGACGCCCCCCGCCACGCTCGACTGGGACCTCTGGTGCGGCCCCGCCGAACGGCGCGATTACCACGAGACGATCGCCCCCGTCCGCTGGCGCGGCTGGTGGGACTTCGGCTGCGGGATGCTCGGGGACTGGGCCTGCCACACGCTCGACGCCCCCTTCTGGGCCCTCGACCTCGGTTCCCCCACTTCCGTCGAGGCGCAGGTCGACGAGGTCAACGCGGTGGTCACGCCCCGCACCGCCCGCGTCACCTTCCGCTTCCCCGCCCGCGGCGCCCGTCCGCCGGTCACGCTGGTGTGGCACGAGGGCGACGGGATGCGCCCACCCCGGCCGCGCGACTGGGAGGACGACGCCAAGAAGCCCGGGCTCCCGGAACGTGGGATGTTCATGCAGGGTTCCCGCCACACGCTCTACGCGCCGGGCGGCCGCCCCGACAGTCCCCGCCTGCTGGGCACGGCGGTGATGGAGGAGTTCAAGCGTAACCGCCCCGCGCCCACGCTCCCCCGCGTCGCCGGCGGACCGCTCAAGGAATGGCTCGACGCCATCCTCGCCGGCGGCCCCCGGCCCGGGTCGAACTTTGAGTACTCGGTGCCGCTCTCGGAGATGGTGCTGCTCGGCGTGCTCGCGATGCGCACCGGCCGCCGGCTCGAGTGGGACGGCCAGGCCGGCCGCATCACCAACCACCCGGAACTCAACCGCCTCGTGGACATCTCCGCCCGCCCCGGCTGGCGCGTGTGAGGGCCGCCGCTCCAGGCGAGGGGCCGCCAAGGCGAGGGCTCGAACTGATCGGCTTCCAACCGTGCTGCCATACCGGTCTGGGGGTCGCGCGGCCTTGCTCGTGAGCCCTTCCGTTCGCTCGCCC
>JBMTAG010000102.1:0-13180 GCA_049428505.1 Opitutaceae bacterium
AGGTTGGCCTTGATGACGCCGGTGATGACGTTCACGGAGGGCCGCTGGGTGGCGATGATGAGGTGGATGCCGGCGGCGCGGGCGAGCTGGGCGAGACGCGCGATGTTGGTCTCGATGTCCGCCGGCGCGACCGCCATCAGGTCCGCCAGCTCGTCGATGATCGCCACGATGTACGGCAGGCGGTCCGGGATCTCCACGCCCGCCAGCGGATCCACGCCCTCGAGGATGCCCTGGGCCTCGGGTGGCGGCGGTGGTTCCTCGCCCCCGCGCTTGCGCTGGTTGAAGCCCACGATGTTGCGCACGTTGACCTTGGCGAAGATCTGGTAGCGCTGCTCCATCTCCTTCAGCAGCCACTTCAGGGCGGCGGGCACCTTCTTCGGCTCCGTCACCACCGGGATCAGCATGTGCGGCAGCGCGTTGAAGATCTTCAGTTCGACCACCTTCGGATCGACCATGATCATCCGCAGGTCCTTCGGGCTCTTGGAATAGAGGATCGAGGCGACGATGGAATTGATGCAGACCGACTTGCCGGAGCCGGTGGCGCCCGCGATGAGCAGGTGGGGCATCTTGGCGAGGTCCGAGACCAGCGGCGCGCCGGAGACGTCCTTGCCGAGGGCGATCGGGATCTCGGCCTTGGTGCCGCCCCAGTCCTCGCTCTCGAGCAACTCGCGCATCCCGACGGGCGTCGGCCGCTGGTTCGGGACCTCCACGCCGACCGCGGCCTTGCCGGGGATGGGCGCGAGGATGCGGACCGACTGCGCCCGCATCCCGAGCGCGATGTTCTTGTCGAGGCCCGAGATCTTCTCCACCCGCACGCCGGGCGCCGGCACCACCTCGTAACGGGTGATGACGGGGCCGACGTGGATCTCGCCGAGGGTGACCTCGACGCCGAATTCGGAGAGGATGCGGAGCAGGTTGATCGCGTTCTGGCGGTGTTCCTCCTCCCCGTCGGCCGCGGAGGCGCGCACCTGTTCGCGGAGGAGGCTGAGCGGCGGGAACTGGTAATCCTTGTCCTCGCTTTGCGGCAGGGCCACGCGAGCCGCCTTGCGGGGTTCCTCGGGCTTGACGATCGTGAGGGCCACCTTCCCGGGCGCAGGGAGGGCGGCCGGAGCCGGCTTCTCCGCGGCGGGGGCGGGCTTGGGGGGCGGGGCGAGCGGTTCGGTCAGCGCGGGTTCCGGGGCGGGCGTCCGCGGGGCGCGGCGGGTGAGGGGATCGCCGTCCGCCTTGGGGGCGGCGACCTTGGGGCCGGACGGCCCGACCAGCGCGGGGGCGACGGGCGCGACGGGCTTTTCCTTCGCGGCGGCCTCCTTGGCGGCGGCGGCCTGGGCCTTGCGCAGCAATTCGGCTTCCTGTTGGCGCTGCGCCGCGCGCTCCTTGGCGCGCTGGGCTCGCTCCGCCCGCCAGGTGGCGAACGCGGCGAGGGCGCGCTGGAATTCCGCGCCGAGATCGCTGAAGAAGATGAAGATGAGACTGCCGAGGTAAACCGACCCCAGCAGCAGCCCGGCGCCGAAGCCGCCGAGGAGGGGCTCGAGGAAGCCGTGATAGAGCCAGAGTCCGATGTACCCGCCGGGGCCGATGGGACACCAGTTGCTCGTCCAGGTCTTCGCGGCGAACATGGCCGCGATCCCCGCGCCCGTCAGCAGCCCGAGCACCATCGTGAGCACGCGGCCCTGCGTCACCCGGCGGGAACCGCGCACCGCGAGGTAAACCAGCCAGGCGAGGAACACGGGGAGCAGCCAGCCGGCGAAGCCGAGCACCCGGTAGATGGTGGAAGCCAGGTAGGCGCCCGCGATTCCCGCCGGCCCCCGCACCGCGGGCACCGGGGCATGATCCCACGGGCTCTGGGAGGGATCGTAGGAGGCGAGGGCGACCGTCAGGTAGGCCCCGCCGAGCGCCGCCCCGAGCGCGAGTCCCCAGAGGATCGGCGCGCGCGTGGTGGTGGCAAAAGTGGTTGAGCTCTCGGCCTTGGGCATTTGGCTCCGACGGATCGGGCAGGCAGCGAATCCGAGGCCATCCGCCCGACCGGTCAAACGCAAATCCCCCCGCCCCGCCCCCGTTTTACCCGCTTTTGATGCCCACGCACCCTCTCCTCCGCTTCGCCCCGCTGTACCAGGAACGCGTCTGGGGCGGCCGCGCCCTTGCCACCGCGCTGGGCCGTACGCTGCCCTCCGGGGATCGTCCGATCGGTGAAAGCTGGGAACTCGTCGATCGCCCCGAGGCGCAATCGCTGGTGGTCGGCGGGCCGTGGGCCGGCCAGTCGCTGCGGACGGTGCTCGCGGCGGATCCGGCGGGCATGATGGGGCCGGGTTGGGCGGCCGCGCGGCCGTTCCCGATTTTGGTGAAGTGGCTCGATTGCCGGGAGCGCCTGAGCCTGCAGGTCCACCCGCCCGCCGCCGTGGCGGGTGAGCTCCGGGGTGAGCCGAAGACCGAGAACTGGTACCTTGCCGCCTGCGAGCCGGGGGCGCACCTCATCGTGGGGCTGCGTCGCGGCGTGACGCGTGAGGCCTTCGCGGCCGCCCTGGCCGCGGGGACTCTGGAGGCGTGCGTGCACCGGTTTCCAGTGGCCGCGGGGGATTCGATCTTGGTGCGCAGTGGCCAGCTGCACGCGATCGACGGGGGCAACCTGATCCTCGAGATCCAGCAGAATTCCGACACCACGTACCGGGTCTACGACTGGGGCCGCGTGGGCCTCGACGGGCGACCCCGCCAGCTGCACGTCGAGGAATCGCTGCGCTCGATCCTCTGGGACGACTTCGAGCCGCAGCCGCGGCGGGCGGCGCCGGGTTCGGCGGTGTTGGCCGACGCCCCGGAGTTCCGGTTGCGGCGGGTGGTGCTGGCGCCGGGCGAGAGCCTGCGGCTGGCGGCGGGCGAACAACCCCGGATCCTGAGCGTGGTGGCCGGGCGGCTCGAGGGTGCGGGGGAGCCGCTGCGGCGCGGCGACAACGTGCTGGCGCCGTACGCCGGGACCTTCGCCCTCGCCGCGCCCGAGGGGGCGACCGTGCTGGTGACGGAGAATTTCGCGGGCTGAGGCGGTTAGAGTAGCGTGCTTGGCCGCGGGTTTGGACGTAGCCGGGGCGCGTCGCCCCGGTCGTGTGGCCGGGCGCGAAGCTGGTCATTGGGATGCCTCCGTCGCGCGCTGCGCTACGTCGGAACGCGTTTCGGCGTGGCTGGACCGGGGCGGCGCGCCCCAGCTACACCGATCTCCAGGGCCCCGCCAAAACGAACTCCGGGCGGTGCCGCGGCGAAGTGCGGCTTGAAGTCCGGCCCCGGCGCGTGTTTCGTCCTCTCCTTTTCGCGTATGCCCGAGCCCGCCTCCTCCGTTCCGCCCGAGTCCGCCGTCCCGCCTCCTCCGCCCGCCGCGGAGGCGAAGCCCGAGACCGCGGACGCCGCCGCGCAACTGGCGGCCGCCAAGGCCGAGGCTGCAGCCAACCTCGACCGCTTCCTGCGCGCCGCCGCCGACCTCGAGAACTTCCGCCGCCGGGTGGTGCGCGAGAAGGACGACCTGCGCGTCGCCGCCACCGGGCGGGTGCTGGAGGACATCTTTCCGGTGATGGACACCCTGGCGCTGGCGATCAGCGCCGCCCGGCAGCCTACCGCGGACCTGAAGTCCCTCGTCAACGGGGTTGAGATGGTGCTCGGCCAGCTGCGGACCGCGCTTTCCAACCACGGGTTGAAGGAGATCAGCCCGCTGGGTCAGCCCTTTGATCCGCACCAGCACGAGGCGATCGCGCACCAGCCGGCCGAGCAGCCGGCGGAGCACGTGGCGGCGGTGGTCCGCGTCGGCTACAGCCTGAATGGCCGGCTGCTGCGGCCCGCTTCCGTGATGGTGTCGAGCGGTCCGGCCAAATAAACCGATCCCATGGCGCAGGACGATTATTACCAGCTGCTGGGGGTGGAGCGGGGGGTGACCCCGGAGGAACTCAAGAAGGCGTACCGCAAGAAGGCGGTGCAGTACCATCCCGACAAGAACCCCGGCAACAAGCAGGCCGAGGAGATGTTCAAGAAAGTTTCGCACGCCTACGAGGTGCTGAACGATCCCGAGAAGCGGGCCGCGTACGACCGTTACGGGGCGGCGGCGTTCGAGGGCGGGGGCGGCGTGCCGCGCGGTCCCGGGGGTGCGGGCGGCGGCGGGTTTCACGATCCCTTCGACATTTTCCGCGAGGTCTTCGGCCAGCGCGGCGGCGGCGGCATCTTTGAGGAGATGTTCGGCGGCGGGGGGCAAGGCGGCGGCCAAGGCGGACAGGACGGCTCCGACCTGCGTTACGACCTGGAGATCACCCTCGAGGAGGCGGCGCGCGGGGTGGAGAAGGAGATCTCCTTCCGCAAGGCGATGGCCTGCGAGCGGTGCGACGGTTCGGGCGCCGAGCCGGGTTCGCGGCGCGTCAACTGTGTCACGTGCCGGGGCAGCGGCCAGGTGCGGCGTTCGGGCGGCATCATCACCTTCACCCAGACCTGCCCGTCGTGCGGCGGCGCGGGATCGCGGATCGAGAAGCCGTGCACCGGGTGCAAGGGCGAGGGCCGGGTGGCGAAGAACACCAAGATTCACGTGCGCATCCCGCCGGGTGTCGACACCGGGTCGCGCCTGCGGTCGACGGGCAACGGCGAGGCCGGCGTCGCGGGAGGTTCCGCGGGCGACCTGTACATCGTCTTGACCGTGAAGGAGCACGAGCTCTTCGAGCGGCAGGGGGATGACCTGTACTGTGAAATCCCGATCAAGTTCACCTATGCGGCGCTGGGCGGGACCATCGAGGTGCCGACCCTGTCGGGCCGGGCCTCGCTGAAGATCGCGCCCGGGACCGCGAGCGGGACCACCTTCCGTCTGCGGGGCAAGGGGATGCCGAGCCTGCGGGGCGGGACCACCGGGGACCAGTTGGTGCGCGTGCAGGTGGAGGTGCCGACGAGCCTGAGTGGCGAGCAGAAGCGGATTTTGGAGGAGTTCGCGAAGGTGAGTGGCGACGCCAACGAGCCGACCTCGCGTTCCTTCTTCGAGAAGGCGAAGAAGTTCTTCTGAGCCGGGGCGGCCCTGGCGGCGGGCCGCTGAGCCGTTCGGCTTGGGAGACTCGCGCCTCAGCCCGGGCTGGGAAATTCCTTCCGCGCTCCCGTCCTGCGGCGCGCTTGCACCGTCCGCGCGCACGGGCCAGCCTCGGGCTCTTCCCCTTGCGCTGCGCCGATGGCGCAAGCCTCGGTTACCCACCCCACCCCAATCGTTCGTCCGCATGAACTCGTCCCTTCGTGCCCTCCGCGGGGCAGCCCCCTGCCGCTTGCTCCGGCTGATCCTCGCGTTCCTCTTTCCGGCCGCCGCGTGGGCCGCGGACGCGGTCGTCACCGGCTCCGTCAGCAACGCCGCCACCGGCAACCTCCTCGAGGGCGCACGGGTGGAGGTGCCCGCCCTCGGCCGCGTGGCCTTCACCGACGGCACCGGGCGCTACGTGCTGACCGGCCTGCCCGCCGGGGAGCACGCGCTGGTCGTCACCTACCTCGGACTCGATGCCGGCCGCGCGAGCGTCACCGCCGCGGCCGGCGCCCGGGTGGAGCGCAACTTCGACCTCAGCACCGCCATCTACCGGCTGGATGCCTTCAAGGTCACCGGGGAACGCGAGGGCGACGCCGCCGCGCTCACCCTCCAGCGCAACGCCGAGAACGTGAAGAACGTCGTGGCGATGGATTCCTTCGGGAACCTGCCCAACCTCAGCGCCGGTGAGGTTGTGATGCGCCTGCCGGGCGTCGCCGGCAGCCCCACCGACGAGGGCCTCGCCTACTGGTTCAACATCCGCGGGATGGATCCCCAGCTGAACTCCGTGACCATCGACGGCGGCGGCCTGCCCAGCGTGAACCTGAACCGCACCTTCCAGCTCCAGAGCGTCACCGGCACGATGTTCGAGGCGCTGGAGCTGACCAAGGGCCACACGCCCGACAAGGGCGCGGACTCGCTCGGCGGCACGATCAACCTGAAGACCCGCTCGCCGCTGAGCATGCGCGAGCCGCGGCGCACCACCTACAGCCTCACCGCCCGCGTCGCGCCCTCCTTCTTCGAGCAGACGCCGACCCGGGAGCAGCACCGCGCGCACCCGCTGGCCACGCTCGCCCACCAGCAGCTCTTCGATGTCCTCGGCGGGCAGCGGAACCTCGGCGTCGCGCTCAACCTGTTCTACAGCGAGAACGCCGTCGGCGGCGCCAGCACCACCCTCGACTACCAGAACACCCTCAACCCGGAGGCCTTTGTCTGGGACTTCCGCCAGTGGGACAACATCAACAACCGCAAGCAGGCCAGCGCCAACCTGCGCGCGGACTACCGCTGGTCCCCGGAGACGCGGTTCTCGGTGACGCTCCTCGCCAACGACAACTTCGAGCGCCACCGGCGGCGGATGGAGGTGCGCGCCTTCACCGGCAACGCGAACACCGTGCCTAACGCGACCACCACCGGCGTCGTCCCCGGGCTCTTCACCGATCGGATCACCGTGGTGCGGCCGGTGGCGGCGGCGAACATCGACGTGCTGATGGACGGCCCGCTGAATTTCTACGTGCGGACCCGCAAGGTGGACCTTGGCGCCGAGCACGAGTTCGGCCGCTGGCAGCTCGATTACACCGGGGGCGTCGGGTACACGAACCTCAACACCGGGCAGGGCACGGCGGGCGCGCTCACGATGCGCCTGGCCGGCGCCGGCTGGATCCTCGAGCGCACCGGCGACCCGATGTACCCGCGCCTGCTGGCCAACGGCGGGCCGGACTTCCTCAACCCGGACAATTACCGCCCGACCACCAACGGCCTGACCAACACCAACAACCAGATCGACCGGCTGATGACCCAGGCCCGCGCCAACGCGCGCTACGAGGTGCCGGTGGCGGTGCCGCTGTTCCTCAAGGCCGGCGTCTCGTGGCGGGAGGAGGAGTTCGACGCATGGGGCAAGGACAACCACCGCTGGAGCTACGTCGGCGGCGGCCCGCTGGCGCCCGACCCCGCGCTGCTGGGCCATTACGCGCGCGGCACCGGCCTGCGGCTGCCGCGCTGGCAGTCGCACATGTTCATGAATGACCGGCGCCCGCGCGACCCCGCGGCCTGGCGCGAGGACCGGTATTACCACGAGAGCCAGAAATTCACGGCGACGCGCGGCTACGTCGAACGGGCGCAGGCGGTCTACGGAATGGCGCAGGGCCGGGTCGGCCGCGAGGGCTGGGCCGGGCGCACCGGCTTCCTCGGCGGCGTGCGGTGGGAGGACACCCTGGTCACGAGCCGGGGCTGGGTGCGGGCCCGCGTCCTGAGCACCGTGGCGCAGCAGACGGCGGATCCGGCGGGCGCGGCGCGCCGCGATTATGAGAACAACTTCCGTGCCCTCCGCCGTGGATACCGGCAGGCATTCCCCAGCGTGCACGCGACGCACGACCTCACCGCCGGCCTGAAGCTGCGCGCGAGCTACAGCACCAGCTTCGGCCGGCCGGCGCCCTCCACCTTCCTGCCCGCGGAGACGCCCGACGAGACCAACCAGCGCGTCACCGTCTCCAACCCCGGCCTGCGTCCGCAGTCGGCGCGCAACTGGGACGTCTCGCTGGAGTATTACTTCGAGCCGGTGGGCCAGCTGTCGGTGGGCTGGTTCCACAAGGAGATCCGCGACTACATCATCGAGAACCAGGACCTGCGCATCATCCCGGGCGGGGCGGACAACGGCTACGAGGGGGAGTATGCGGGCTGGACGGAGCGCTCGTCGGTGAACGGGGGCACGGCGGTGGCGCAGGGGTGGGAGTTCAGCTACCGCCAGCAGTTCACCTTCCTGCCGGGCCTCCTGCGGGGGCTGGCGGGCTCGTTCAACTACACCTGGATCGACGCGCACGGGCTCTTTGACGAGGGCCGGTACCTGACGCGCCGCGAGGTGCAGGGCTTCATCCCGCACGCGGCGAACGCGTCGCTCTCGTGGCGGCACCGCGGCCTGACGGCGCGGGTGCTGTACAACTTCACGGGCGAGTACATCACGGCCTTCAACGCGACCAGTCCGGCGCTGCACCTGTACCGCACCTCGATGAAGACCGTGAACCTCGGCGTGGGCTACCAGCTGAACCCGGCGGTGAACCTGAGCCTCGACGTGGCGAACCTGTTCAACGAGCCGCAGGCGTGGTACCGCGGCCGGAAGGAGCGCGCGCAGCGGACCCTGTATAATTTCGTGACCGTGACCGCCGGCGTGAACGGGCGCTTCTGAGGTGGCCCTGCGGGTGGATCAGTCCAACCCCGCCGTGGCGTAGCAACGCACGGCGAACAGCGCCGCGGGCACTTCGGGGCAGGCTGCCGCGAGCACGATCCGCTGCTCGCGGGTGACCACCGGCTGCGGCAGCACGATCGTCCGCCGCCCCTGGCGGTTATCGTCACCCCGCGCCAACTCCCGGCCGCCCGCGTCGAGCACCTGGTAACGCGGGACGAGGAACGGGATCCTGCGCTCCGGGTGACCCATCAGCACGGACTCCAGCGGATGGTCGTGGTCGGGATCGAACACGAGCTCGATGCGGGCGTTGAAGTCCTTCCATTTCGGGCGACGGGAAAACGGCCTGCCTAGACGCCCCAACCTGGACGGTAATCGTAACCGGGACCGGCCAACCCGTCGCAGTCCGGACGGTTGGGAAAACGCCCCGCGGCGGCGTCCCAGTCGAGGCGGGCCTGGGCGCGTTGCGCGGCGACGCCGAGCAGGACGACCTCGGTGAGGCCGGCGGCGTAGTCGAAGTTCGAGCCGCACGGCGGTCCTCCGCGGATGGCGGCCGCCCACTCGGGAAAGGGGCCGCCGGTGACCCGCGGGATGGATTTCGGCGGCAGCGATCCCGCCATCGCCTGCATGCGCTCCTCGGGCAGGAGGCGGCACGAGCCGCTGTGCGAGGTGACGCTCAGGATGCCCTTCGTCCCGTAAAACAGGCTGCCGCCGCTCTCGGACAGCTTGAACCCGGGGACCGGCAGCGGCGGCTTCATCGTGCCGTCGAACCATTTCAGCTCCACGGGCCCGCGTCCGCCGCGGGCGGGGAATTTCCACGTGACGGCGGTCGAGGCCGGAAAGGTTTTCGGATACTGCTTCGTCGTCGCCGCCTCGACGCTGGTGGGCGAGCCGAGGTCGAGCGCGTAGAACGGGGCATCGAGCTGGTGGCAACCCATGTCGCCGAGGGAGCCGGTGCCGTAGTCGGTGAAGCCCCGCCAGAACGACGGCACGAGCTCCGGCCGGTAGGGCCGCGGCGGCGCCACCCCGAGCCAGAGGTCCCAGTCCAGCGTGGCGGGCACCGGCGTCTCCTGCGGTTTTTCGTCGGGATCGAAATCAGCCGGGTAGAACCAGGGCAGGCGGGGGCGGTCGGTCCACGTGTGCACGGTGTGGACCTCGCCGATCAGGCCGGCCTGCACCCATTCGCGCGCGAGCCGGATGCCCTCCGCCGCACGGCCCTGGTTGCCCATCTGCGTCACCACCCCCGCGGCCTTGGCGGCCGCGTGCAGGCGCCGTACCTCGGAGAGGCACCGGCACATGGGCTTCTCGACGTACACGTGCTTCTTCCGCGCGATCGCGGCCATCGCGATGGGGAAATGCATGTGATCCGGCGTCGCGATCGCGACGGCGTCGATCTGATCCTCCATCCGCTCGAACATCACGCGGAAGTCCTTGAACCACCTGGCATCCTGGAGCTGCGGCGCGGCCTTCTTGCCGCCCGCGAGCCCGGCCCGGCTGCGCTTCTCGTCGACGTCGCACAGCGCCACGAACTGCTCGTCGGCGAGCCCGGAGAGAGAGGCGCCGCCCCGGCCGCCGACGCCGACCTGGGCGATGCGCAGGCGCTCGTTGGGGGAGCGGCGGCCCTGGGCGCGCAGGCCGCGGGGAAGGATCAGGATCGAGCCGAACGCGGCGCCGGTGGCGAGAAAGCGGCGCCGCGACGAGCCGGGCGAAGGGGAGGAGGGCGGAGCGGCGGGCGGGGGGACGACGGGGTTCATGGGGGGAGGGCGGGCGGAATTTGGATGGGGTTACGGGGAGGGGTGGCGCGAAGTCTTCCAAGATTCCGGCGATCCGCGATCGCCGTCAAAAGCTTCCCTTCAGGCCGAGCACGATGAAGGACGGGCTGACCAAGCGTTGCGCGTTCTGGGCATAGGCCGGCGTATCCGGGGCCCGGCGGTAGAGGAAACGGTCCCGGGCGAACACGTCGTCCCAGTTCAGGTAGAGGGCGAACTTCCGGTTGAGGGCGTATTCCGCGCTGATCCCGTAGCGGGTGGAGGCCGATTGATAGTCATAGGTGGAGGGCGGGATGAACCCTTCGGTCGAGGTGCCGGGCACGACCACCACCTCCGCCCGCTTCGTCTCGGCCTGGTAGGCCGCGGTCAGCCGCACGGAGAAGCGCGGCCGGATGTAGTTCAAGCCCGCCGTCAGCGAGGCGGGGCTGAAGCCCACGAAGTCTGCCGCGTTGGGTCCGCCCACCCGCAGGCGGGTGTAGTTCACCCACGCCTGCACCAGTTGCAGCCAGGACGGCAGGAACCGCAGGTCCTGGCGGTAGCTCAGCTCGAGCCCGTCCAGCGTCGCGTCGCCCACGTTCTCCCAGCGGCGCAGCACGTAATTGTCGGCCAGCATGAACTCGATGTCGCCTTCCGGGATGCCGTAGGCCTCGAGCGTCTGCGCGGTGGTCGGCCGGCCGCGCTGGGCGAAGAAGTTGCTGACCTGCTTGCGGTAGACGCCGAGGGATCCGAATCTGCCCTTCAGGTGATAGGAGTCGAGGGACAGGTGGAAACTGTCGGCCGTCCAGGGCTCGAGGCCGGGATTGCCGACCACGATGGTGCGGGCGGTGGTGGGATTGGTGTCGGTGGGAACCGGCACCGTGATGCCGGCCACGACGTACTGCACGTCCGGGCGGCCGAGCGTCCGCGCGTAGGCGGCGCGCGCCATCAGGTTTTCGGTGAGGGCGTAGTTGGCGTTGAGGCTGGGATAGAGCCCGCCGTAGCCCTGGCGCTCGAAGTTCCCCCGCTCCTGGTTGATGAGCCTGAGCCGCGCCTCGGTGTTGTTGGTGATGGGGATGAGCGCGCCGCTGCTGTTGCGCAGCAGGTTGCCCGCCGCATCGCGCTGGTAGATGGCGAAGTTGTCGCGCTTCATGCTCCAGCCCTTGAGCTCCGTTTCCTCGTAGCGGGCCCCGCCGGTGAGGTTCAGCCGGCCGGAGAGCAGGCGCAGGTCGAACCGGAAATACCCGGCGAGGATCTCCTCGAGCATCCGCTTCGAATTCTGGGCGAGGTTCTGGATGTAGGTCGTGTTGAGGGTGAAGTACTCCGGGTGCTGCACGAAGAGGGCGTGGGCCTTCACCGGGCTGATCCAGCGCGTCGGGTTCCCGTTCACCTTCACGTCGATCGACTCATCCACGAGGTCATAGAGCGAGACGGCGGTCTGGCCGCTGGCCCGGCCGACGAAGGTGTAGTTCTTGACCGGGCGGGTGTCGTCCTTGTCGAGGCGGTTGAAGGCGCCGCCGAGCTTCAGCGTGAGGTTCCGGCCGATCGCCCGGCTGACGTTCAGGCGCCCCGCGGTGACGTCCGTCTGATACCGGGCGTATTCCTCGTTCGCCGTGCCGAGGGTGTAGTTGGCGGCGTTGAAGGGATCCACCGGCGCGCCGTTGGCGCGGGTGATCGTGTAGGTTTGGGGCCCGATGCTCGAGCCCCGCCCGATCCCGTCGCCGCGGATGTTGACCTGGAGGATGCTGGCGAGGACGCCGTTGAAGTAGCCCTTGCCGAGGCTGCTGCGCTCGCGGTCGGCGGCGGAGTGGGAGGCCTGCGCGTCGAGGTTCCACCGCGGGCCGCGGTGCACGTGCTTCAGGGAAATCATCCGCGTGTCGGTCGTCGCGTCGAAATTCGAGGGATTCAGGGTTCCCATCTCGAAGCTGCCGGTCGCGCCCCGGCTCTGGTTGAAGTCGGCGTTGCCGATCGCGTCGTAGCCGGCGCTGACGCGCGCGGTCATGAAGCTCTGGGCCTTCCGCTCGGCCACCGTGCGGTCCTGGAACTGGAGGCTGAGGGTGTCCTGGTTGGTCGGCCGCCAGTCGAGGCCGAGCTGGAGGTTCTCCGTGCGGGAGATCGAGGCCTCCTGGCGCCACTGCGTGATCGCGAGCGCCAGATCCTTGGGGGCGCCGGTCGCCAGGTAGGTCTTCCGGAGGTTCCAGAAGGCGACCTCGGAGGGCGTGTCGTCGGTCGGCCGCTGGCGCCAGGAGCGGGAGCCCCCGAGGCTGACCGAGAGGGTCTTCCCCAGCGGGAAGGCGTAACTCAGGCTGAGCGAGGGCTGCTTGCGGCGCGGCGACGCCCGGTCGTGCGGCTGCCGCGAGCCGCCGCCGAAGCTCAGGCCGTCCACGTTGTCGAAATTCAGGTACACCTGGTAGCGGCCGACCGGGCGCTTGAGCCCCGTGCCGGTCTTCGCGATCAGGTTCATCGATCCACCCAGGCCGGAGGCCGGCAGGTCGGGCGTGGGGACCTTCGAGACCTCCACGCGCTCGATGTTCAGGATCGGCACGTCCTGCAGCGCCGCGGCGCGGGTGCTGGTCGGGCCGATGCCGGTGGCCGGCACGTCCACGCCGTCGATCTGGAGGTTGGACATCTCCGCCGGGAACCCGCCGAGGGCGATCCGGCCGGGGTTGGTGCCGTCGTCCAGGATGGTGACCCCGGGCAGGAAGCGCACGTAGTCCCCGATGTTCTCCTGGCCGCGGTCACCGAGCTCGTCGAACGAGACCACGTTCGTGATGTTGGCCGCGTGGCGTTGCACGTTCATCGCGAGGGCCTGGCCGCTCATCGTCTGTTCCGCGACCACCTGGAACTTCTCCAGCACGACCAACTCGCCGGCCGCGCCACGGGCCTCGGTTCCCGTGCGGAGGAGCTGGAGATCCCGCGCCACCTGTCCGCCCGGCGGCACCGTCACCCGAGACGTTTGCGACACGAAACCCAGGTACGAAACCTCCAACTCGATGTCCTTGGCCGGCGCTTCGCGCAGGTAGAATCGGCCGTCATCATCCGTCAGCGTCTCCTGCGCCGTGCCCCGGATGGCCACCTTGGCCCGGCTGAGCGGCGCACCCGTCACCGCGTTGGACACCGTGCCCTGGACCGCGCCCCTGGGCTCGCCCGGCGATTGCGCGCGGCCGTCGGGAATGATGACGAGCGCCGCGAACAGGCCAAGCACGAGCCAGCGGCGGGCGAGACGCGTCCCATTCGGCCGCAAGTGGG
>JBMTAG010000103.1:0-12964 GCA_049428505.1 Opitutaceae bacterium
CCTTGCTCATGGGTCTCCTTCGTGATGCAGGCGCGAGGGGCAGCGGGCGGCCGCGAACGACCCCAAAAACAACGCCCCCGGCGCGGGGCCGGCGGCGGAAAGGGAGGCGCGACGGACGCGGCCTTACTTCTTCTTGTCCTCCTTCTTGAACTCCTTGTGGCCGGCCTTCTGCGCGTCGGCGAGCTGGCTCACCAGCTTGGCCGCCTCGGCGTTGTTGTTGGCCTTGAGGGCCGCCTCCACCTTGCCGACGAGGTCGAGGAACTTCTTCATCTCGGCCTGGTAGCGCGCGACGAACTCCTTCTGCTTCGCGGCCGGGATGTCCTTGGTCATCGCCGGATCCAGCTTCGTCGCAGCCTCGGCGTTCTGGCGGATCACGGCCAGCTTGGCCAGGGAATCGGCGTTCTTGGAGGCATCGGAGATCTGACGACGGAGCGCACGGAAGGCGCCACCCATCTTCTCCATCTTGGCGCCCAACTCGGTTTCATCGGCCGCGAGGGGACCGGCGAAGACGGCAAGGGCGAGGGCGGTTAGCAGAGTGCGGAACTTCATGGGATTACGGAGTAAGTTGAGGGACTCGGTCCGAGGAAACCGCACCCTCGCGCGGGAGGGCAACCGCAATCTGGCCCGCCCCCCCCGGCTGCAGCCTCGACTCCGCCGCCCGCGACGCCTTGCCTCGCGGGATGCCCGGTCCCCGCGTCCCCCTCCGGTTGCCCGCCCTGCTCGGCCTTGCCCTCCTCGCCGGTTGCGGCACGCCGCCGCCCCCGGCCGTCGCCCCCGCCCCGCCCGCACCTGCGACCGCGCGCGTCCCGTTCCTCCCGGCGAAACTCACGGCCATCGACGCGGCCGTCGACCGGGCGATCGCCGACCGCAAGATCCCCGGCGGCGTCCTCTGGCTGGAACGCGCCGGCGAAACCTACCGCCGCACCTACGGCCAACGCGCGCTGGTCCCTGCGCCGCTCCCCGCGGCCGAGGACACGATCTATGACGCGGCCTCGCTGACCAAGGTCATCGCCACCACCACGGCGGTGATGCAGCTGGTGGAGCGCGGCCGCCTCGAGCTCGACGCCCCCGTCGCCCGCTACCTCCCCGCCTTCGCCCAGCACGGCAAGGAACGGGTCACCATCCGCCACCTGATGACCCACCTCTCCGGCCTGCGCCCCGGGATCCCCGCCACGCCGGCGTGGGAGGGCACCGCCGCCGCGATTGAGCGCGCCTGCGCGGAGCGGCTCCAGCAGGCGCCGGACAGCCGCTTCGTCTACAGCGACATCAACTTCATCCTCCTCGGGGAAATCGTGCGGGTCGCCGACGGCCGGCCGCTCGACGCCTATTGCCAGGCGGAGATCTTCGGGCCGTTGGGCATGCGCGACACCGGGTTCCGGCCCGCCGCCGCCCGCCGCGACCGCATCGCCCCCACCGAGCTGGTCGGAGGCCGGATGATCCACGGGGAGGTCCATGATCCCACCGCGCGGCGGATGGGCGGCGTCGCCGGCCACGCGGGTCTCTTCCTCACCGCCGCCGACCTCGCCCGCTTCTGCCGGATGCTCCTCGGCCGCGGCACGCTCGACGGCGTGCGCATCCTCCGGCCCGAGAGCGTCGCGGAGATGACCCGGGTGCAGAACGACGGCTCCGCCCGGCGCGGCCTCGGGTGGGACATCGACACCCCGTACTCGGGACCGCGCGGCCGCTGGTTCCCCGCCGGCCGCAGCTTCGGCCACACCGGCTGGACCGGCACCAGCGTGTGGATCGACCCCGGCTCCGGCGCGTTCGTCATCTTCCTCGCGAACCGCGTCCACCCCGACGGCAAGGGCGACTCCACCCCGATCCGCCGCGAGATCGCGACCCTCGCGGCGGAGGCGATGGGCCTCGACCGCGACGCCGTGCGCAACGGGATCGACGTGCTCGTGGCGGAGGACTTCGCGCGCCTGCGCGGACTCCGCGTGGGCCTCATCACCAACCCCAGCGGCCGCGACCGCCAGGGCCGTTCCACGATCGACCTCCTCCACGGCGCCCCCGGAGTGAAGCTCGCCGCGCTCTTCAGTCCCGAGCACGGCATCCGCGGCAACGCCGACGAGAAGGTCGGCGACACCGTGGACGAGAAGACCGGCCTCCCCGTCTACAGCCTCTACGGCGAGACCCCGCGCCGCGCGCCGGGAATGTCCGCCGCCGAGCACGACCAGGCCGTCATCCGCGCGCACGCGCCCAAGGCGGAGCACCTGCGGGATCTCGATGTGCTGCTGGTGGACCTGCAGGACATCGGCGCGCGTTTCTACACCTACTCGGCGACGGTCGGCGCGGCGCTGGAGGCGGTGGCGCGGGCGGGCAAGCGCCTGATGATCCTCGACCGGGTCAACCCGATCACCGGCGCGCGCTGGGAGGGCCCGGTGATGACGCGCCCGCCGAGCTTCATCGGCTTTCATCCGATGCCCGTGCGCCACGGGATGACGCTCGGCGAGCTGGCCGTGTTCTTCAACGCGGAGCGGGGCTTCGGCGCCAACCTCGAGGTCGTCCGCTGCGCGAACTGGACGCGCGACCGCTGGTTCGACGAGACCGGACTCGGCTGGGTGAACCCGTCGCCCTCGATGCGCAGCCTCACCGCGGCCACCCTCTACCCCGGGCTGTGCCTGCTCGAGAGCACCGTGATCTCGATGGGGCGCGGGACGATCCGGCCCTTCGAGCAGGTCGGCGCGCCGTTCGTCGACGGCGTCCGCCTCGCGGCCGAGCTGAACGCGCGCGGCCTGGCCGGCGTGCGCTTCGAGCCCGTGCGCTTCACCCCCTCGATGGACTTCTACCCCGGTCCCGCCTCGGCCCTGAAGCACAAGGACCGCGCATGCGGCGGCGTCCGCGTGATCCTCACCGACCGCCTGGCCTGCCCGGTGGTCGACATCGGCCTGGAACTGGCGCTCGCCCTGCGGCGGCTGTACCCGGCGGAATTCAACGTCGACGCGATGGCCCGCCTGCTCGGGGACGACGCGACCCTCGACGCGATCCGGCGCGGGGAGCCCCTCGCGCGGATCAAGGCCGCGTGGGAACCCGCGCTGCGGGACTACGCGGCCCGGCGGGAACGGGCCCTGCTCTACCGCTGAACGAGCCCCGGCGCGGTGCGCCCGCGACCGCAATGCGCCTCAGGGTCGCGCGGCCGCGAGGTAATCGCAGAGCACGCGGGCGTTGGCGAGGTAGGCGGAGGTGGTGATCCACGGGGCGGGGTTGCGCCGGCCGGCGGGGGCGAGCCACCGACCCTCGGCGTCGAGGGCGGCCAGCGCGGCGCGCACCTTGGGCTCGAGGGCCCGGGCCTCGGCGGCACGCCCGGCGGCGGAACGCGCCTTCTCCTCCGCCTTCCGACGCTGGGCGAGCAGGGCGTCGCGGCCCTTCGCACGGACCTCCTCGTACTGCCGGCGGAGCCCGGGGACCCCGTAATCGCCTTCCCAGGAGTAGCCGGTGCGGCGCTCCTCACTCAGGTCCTCGAGCCGGTATTTGATCTTGCCGTCACGATCGCCATAGATCGGGCGGTTGGTGCCCAGCTCGTACATCCGGGCCCAGCGGCCGGGCGCGATCGCGGAGCGCTCAAACCACGCCAGTGCGCGCGGCACCGGCTCAAGGTAACGGGGATCCCCCGTCTCGACGTGCATCTCGAGCAGGAGCCGGAGGGCGCCGACGCTCTCGTTGGAACAGACGCTGGGCGGCTCAAAGGCACGGGCCCACGCGGGTTCCAGCTGCGGGTTGTACTGCTGGGCCCAGACCGGCTGCGGCTCGGGCAACTGGGCCAGGAGCAGGAAATCCACCCCGCGCAGCGCCGCCGCGCGGTACTCCGCGTTTCCGGTCGCCCGCGCCGCCTCCAGCAAGGTCAGCACGCAGTCCCGCTGGGTGTTGTCGTTGAGGGTGTAGTGCCCGTTGTAGTTGGCCTTCGGGTACTCGCGGGGATAATCGGCCGGCACCCGGGCAGGTCGGACCGGGTAATCGGCCGGGGCGATGCGCTGCCCCGTCCAGCGCTGGGGCCAGCCGCCGTTGGGCCGCTGCGCCTCCAGCAGGCGCCGGAGTCCATAGTCGCGGGCCGCGCGCAGCCGAGCCTCGCGCTCGCCGCCCGGCGAAGGCGAGGCGGCGACCACCGCCACCAGCAGCCGCAGCGCGCTCTGGGTGTTGTCGTCGTCGAAGGTGGTGGTGTTCTTGCGCTTCGCCGCCTCGGCGGGGGAGATCCGGCCGACATCGGTCCGCCGGTACCACGCGGAGGCGAGCGCGGGATCGAACTCGATCAGGTAATCCCAGCCGCCGGATTCCAGCTGCCCGGTCGCGAGGGCATCCGCCGCGGCCTGCGCGGCGTCGAGGTAGGCCGGGTCGCCGGTCACCTCCCAGGCGCGGAGGAAGGCCTGGCCGACCGAGGGCGTGCCCGGGGGTTGGACCCAGATCTGGGTCGGCGTCGCGATGTTTTCCCCGGCGCGCTCCCGGAGGTCGGGCGAGTAGCGCCAGAGGTAGCCGCCCCCGGTGTTGAGACCGCGGAGGAAAGCCGTCGCACGCGCGAGGCCAGCGCGCGCCTCCTCGGCCAACGGCGCCGGGGCGGGCGCGGCGGGAAGGGGCAAGGTCACGACGAGGGCGGAGGCTGCGGCGGCGAGCGCGAGCCCGCGGGCGAGGGCGATGGCGGGGTCCATGGGAAGCGGAGGAGACGCGAAACTGGGCCGGAAGTGACGGCGTGGCGAGGCTTTCACGGTCCCGCCTTGCGTCGGGGCCGGGTCCGGTTTGCCTCGACCCACCCACCCCGCCACCCCCGATGAAGCATCTCCTCCTGGCCACCGCCCTCGCCCTCACCGCCGGAACCGCCGCCGCCCAGGACTGGGCCAAGGCTCGGCTCGAGCAGTCGCCCCGCCACCTCGAATGGGTCACCGTCAAGCACGGCGACCGTCAGGTCCGCTGCTTCCTCGGGTTTCCCGAGGCAAAGGGCAAGGCGACCGCGGTGGTGCTGATCCACGAGATCTTCGGCCTCACCGACTGGGTCCGCGGGATGGTCGACCAGTTCGCCGCGGCCGGCTACATCGCGATCGCGCCGGACTTCCTCTCCGGGACGGGTCCGAACGGCGGCGGCACCGAGAGCCTCGGCGGCCCCGACGGCGCGCGGGCGAAGATCCAGGGTCTGCCGCAGGCGCAGATCGACGCCGACCTCGACGCGGCGGTGAAGCACGTGCGCGCCCTCGACGCGTGCTCGGGCAAGGTGGTCGTCGGCGGGTTCTGCTGGGGCGGGGCCAAGACCTTTCACTACGCGACGCACAACCCCGCGATCGCCGCCGGCCTCGTGTTCTACGGCTCCGGTCCGGAAGCCGCCGCAGTGTCGCGGATCCAGGCCCCGATCTACGGCTTCTACGCGGAGAACGACGCCCGCATCAACGCCGGCCTGCCCGCGACCGCGCAGGCGATGAAGGCCGCGCAGCGCTTCTTCGAGCCCGTCACCTACGCCGGCGCCGGCCACGGGTTCATGCGGGCGGGCGAGGACCCGGCGGGCTCCGAGGCGAACAAGCGCGCCCGCGCCGAGGCGTGGGCGCGCCTGAAGCTCATCCTCGGCCGCCTCTGACCGGCCGCGAATCGGCCTTGCGCCGCGCGCGGAAGCCCTTCGGCTCAGGGCGGATGTCCGCCCTCCCCCGCTTCACCGGCCTCTGGCTGGCCGCCCTCGCCGTCCTCGCCCCCCTCCGGACCCGGGCCGCCGAATCCCCGTCCGCGCTGCGAGGGATGCTGGTGGTCAACGAGGACAACAGTCACTTCTTCGGCTCGCGCCCGCCGGAGGAGATGACCCTCGCCGGCCTGCACGCGTGGGTGGACCAGTATGCGGGCACGCGGGTCACGCACCTGTTCCTCAATCCCAACGCGATGCGGGCCAGCTTCCGCAGCCGGACCCGCGAGGCGATCTGGGACCCGGTCGACGGCCGCGAGCCGGACCACCTCTGGCCGCGCAACGCCCGCCGCCTCGACGCGGCCGGCCTCGACCCGTACGCGGTGTGGATCGATCGCGCCCGCACCCGGGGCCTGTCGCCGTGGCTCACGATGCGGATGAACGACGCGCACTCGGTCGACGATCCCGGCAACTTCATGCACTCGGAATTCTGGCGGCGTCACCGGGAGTTCCGGCGCCAGCCGGACGGGCCGTTCCCGCCCTCGGCGAACGGCGCCCTCAACTTCCGCCACCCGGAGGTGCGGGCGCACGTCCTCGATTTCCTGCGGGAACTCCTCGAGCGCTACGCACCCGACGGACTCGAGCTCGACTGGATGCGCTTCGGCCACCACCTCACGCCCGGCCGCGAGACGGAGGAGGCCCACCACCTGACCGGGATCGTGCGCGAGGCGCGGCGGCTGACCCGCGCGTGGGGCGCCCGGCGCGGCCGGACAATTCTCCTCGGCGTGCGCGTGCCGAGCCACCCCGACGCCGCCGCGGGCCTCGGAATGGACGCCGTGGCGTGGGCCCGCGAGGGCCTGGTGGACCTCGTCGTCGCCTCCCCCTACTGGTCAACCTCGGACTTCACCCTGCCCGCGGGCGAGTGGCGGGCGCGCCTCGCCGCGGCGGCTCCGGGCGTCGCCTTCCTGCCCGCCGTGGAGCACAACCTGCGGGCTTACCCGACGGGCCGGAGCGTGCCGCTGGACCTCGCGGCCCTGCGCGGGTTCGCCGCCCAGATGCGACACGAGGGGGCGGAAGGGATCTACCTGTTCAACTGGATGGACAGCCAGACGCGTCCGGTGAGCGCGGCGGACTACGCGCGGTTGCTGCGGGAGGGTTTGGACCCTGCGGCGCTGGCGGGTCGCGAACGGCGCCACCCGGTGACCTACATCGACACGGCCCCGCGGGGATTTCCCACCGACGTGCAACTGCCCCTGAAGGGCCGGCCGGGGGGCACCGTCCGCGTGGCGGCTGGCCCGGGCGCGGGGGAGGGCGAGGCGTGGCTGGTGGCCGGCCTGGCACCCAGCCCCACGGCCGCGACGGCCCGGCTGCAGGTGACCCTCAATGGACTCCCGCTGGCCGCCGGGCCGGACCTGGAGGCGGTGGCCCCCCTCGGCGGCGTGGCCCGTGGCCTACGTTTTGCCTGCCCCCCGGGGTCCGTACGAGCCGGTCTGAACGAGGTCCGGCTGGCGCAGGAGAACGACGGCCCAGTCCAGGAAATTGTCTGGGTGGAGCTGCACGTGGCGGGCGCACGCTGAGGTCGGCCGAGGCAACGGCGCGGCGCCGCCGGTCAGGCGGCGGCACGGCGACGGAAAAAAACCCTTTTCCTCCGCGAAAGGCGGCTTGCACGGCCGCGGCGGGCCCCGTTGCCTCGCCCCGCTCATCCTCATGTCCGAACGCTCTGCCCGCCTGTCCCGTCCCCTCACCGCGCTCAAACAGTGGATCGATTCCGACTACACGCCGGGTGACCCGGCGCTGCTGCGGCAGGAACCGGACCGCGTGGACTGGATGCGGTGCGTGCCCTTCATCGTGCTGCACCTGGGCTGCCTGGGCGTGATCTGGGTGGGGGCGAGCTCGTTCGCGGTCTGGACCGCCGTGGCGCTCTACTTCGTGCGGATGTTCGCCGTCACGGGCATCTACCACCGCTACTTCTCCCACAAGACCTACAGCACCTCGCGCGCGGGCCAGTTCCTGCTCGCGCTCTGGGGCGGCACCACGGTGCAGCGCGGGGCGCTCTGGTGGGCGTACCACCACCGGCACCACCACCAGCACTCGGATGATCCGGAGGACGCCCACTCGCCGCACGTGCACGGGTTCTGGTGGTCGCACATCGGCTGGATCACCAGCCGCCGCAATTTTCCGACGGACTACTCGACCATCAAGGACCTCGCCCGCTTCCCGGAACTGGTGTGGCTCAACCGGTTCGACACCGTGGTGCCGCTCCTCTTCGCCCTCGCGGTGTTCGGCGCCGGGGAGTTGCTCGCGGTCCACGCGCCGGGGCTCGGCACGAACGGCTGGCAACTGCTCGTCTGGGGATTCTTCATCAGCACCACCGCGCTCTTCCACGGGACGGCCTGCATCAATTCGATGGCGCACCTCATGGGCCGGCGGCGGTTCAACACCAGCGACGATTCGCGCAACAGCTTCATCCTCGCCCTGATCTGCCTCGGCGAGGGCTGGCACAACAATCACCACCGCTACCAGTCCTCGACCCGCAACGGCTTCTACTGGTGGGAGATCGACCTGACCTACTACGGCCTGAAGGCGCTGTCGTGGACCGGCTTCATCTGGGGCCTCAAGGCCGTGCCCAAGTCCGTGATGGAGGAGGCCGCCCGCGCCGACCACGCGCACAGCATCGCGGCCGCCCGGCGGGCCCGCGAGGTGCACCTCGACGTCTCGCCGCTCAAGCGGGTCGTGCCCGCCGCGGCCGCCATCGCCGTGGCCACCGCGACCGCCGCGGGGACCAAGCTCCCCGAAAAGGCGGACGGCGCCCCCGCCACCGAGCGCGCGACGGACGCTCGTCCGGAAAGCCGCTGAGGCGCCTCCCCGGGCCGCGGCGCCAACCTCCTCGCTCCCGCCCGTGCCGTCCCTCGCCATCGTCGGCTCCGGCATCGCCGGCCTCGGCTGCGCGCACTTCCTGCGCCACGCGCACGACGTCACCGTCTTCGAGCAGGACCCGCGGATCGGGGGGCACTCGCACACCGTGGACGTGCCCGAGCCGGGGGCGGACCGGACTGTCGCCTTCGACACGGGGTTCATGGTCTTCAACCTGGTCACCTACCCGCACCTCACCCGGCTGTTCCGGGAGCTGGCGGTGCCGGTGAAGCCGACCTCGATGTCGTTCAGCGTCCGCCACACGGCGAGCGGGCTGGAGTATTGCGGTTCCTCGCTGAACCACCTGTTCGCGCAGCGCCGCAACCTGCTGCGCCCGCGTTTCTGGCGCCTGCTGCGGGCCATCAACCGTTTCAACGGCGAGGCCGTGGCCGCGCTCGAGGAACCGGCCGCGGGGGCGGAATCCCTCGGCGAGTTCGTGCGGCGCCGCGGCTACGGGCAGGACTTTCTCGACCTCTACCTCGTGCCGATGAGCTCGGCGGTGTGGAGCACGCCGCCGGAGCTGATGCTGGCCTTCCCCGCCACCACCCTGCTGCGTTTCTTCCACAACCACGGCTTCCTCGGCCTGCACACGCAACACCCCTGGTGGACGGTCGAGGGCGGCGCCCGCACCTACGTCGAGAAGCTGACGGCGGGCTGGCGGGAGCGCATCCGCACCGGCTGCCCGGTGGCGCGGATCCGGCGCGGGGGCGGCGGCGTGGAGATCACCACCGGGGATGGCGCGACCGCGCGCTTTGACCGGGTGATTCTCGCGTGCCACGGGGATCAGGCGCTGCGGCTGCTGGCCGATCCGACCCCCGCCGAGCGGCACACCCTTGCCGAGTTCCGTTATCAGCCCAACCCCGCGACCGTGCACACCGACGCCCGGGTGATGCCGCGGACGCGGCTCGCCTGGTCGAGCTGGAACTACGAGATCAATCCCGGGCCGGACGGCCACGTGGCCACCGCCACGCATTACTGGATGAACTCGCTGCAGGGCGTCTCCGAGCGGGAGAACTACTTCGTGAGCATCGGGCGGCCCGAGGCCATTGATCCCGCCCGGGTGCTGCGCCGCATCGCCTACGAGCATCCCCTCTTCAGCCTGGGCGCGGTGCGGGCGCAGGGGGAGATTCCCGCGCTGAACGCGGCCGCCCGGGGCACGACCGAGACCTATTACGCCGGGGCCTGGCAACGCTATGGCTTCCACGAGGATGGCCTGCTGAGCGCGGTCCGGGTGGCGGAGCTGTTCCTGGGCCGCGACCCCTGGGCGGCGCGCGGCTAGGCGGCGGGTGCACGGAGATTTCACGAGCGCGTCCTTGCCACCGGCGCCGCGGCTGGGTTGCGTCTTCCCGCCGCCGCCGTGCGTCCGCATCCGCCCCGACCCCGCGGACGTAGTCCCCGCGCTGGTCCGAAGATGAATTCCTGCCTGTACGAATGCGAGGTGATGCACGCCCGGTTCTCGCCGCGGCGCCACCGCTTCGCGTACCGGATCTTCCTCTTCGCCCTGGACCTCGACGAGTTGCCGGACCTGCCCCGCCGCATCGGCCTGTTCGGCCACAACCGCCGCCACCTCTACGCGCTGCACGAGCGCGACTTCCTCCCCGTCGGCGAGCCACGCCATCCCGCCGACTCCGCGGCGCCGCCGCCCGCCCCGGGCGCCGCTCCGGGGCTCAAGGCGCGCGTCGCCGCCTACCTGCGGACCCACGGCGTCGACCTCGCGGACGGCAGCGTGCTGCTGGTCACCCTGCCCCGCATCGCCGGGTACGGGTTCAATCCCGTCTCCTTCTATTTCTGCCGCCGCCGGGACGGACGCCCGCTCGGCGCCATCGCGGAGGTGACCAACACCTTCCGCGAGATGAAGCCGTTCTTCGTCCCCGCGGATCCCGCGGACGCGGAGCGCGGCGTCTTCCGCCTCCGGGTGCCGAAGCAGTTCTACGTGTCCCCCTACTCCGACGTGGACGTCGCGTTCGATTTTCACCTGCGGCTGCCCGGGGACCAGCTCGCCATCCGCATCGACGACTACATCGGCGAGCAGCGCACCCTCACCAGCACCCTCGCCGGTCCGCGCCGCGCGCTCACCAGCGGTCGCCTCGCCTGGTTCACCCTCAAGTATCCGTTGCTGACGCTGCGGGTCATCGCCCTCATCCATTGGCACGCCCTCCTGCTGTGGGCCAAGCGCGTGCCCTGGTTCGCCAAGGCGGCCCGCGCCGCCGACCAGCGGGACCTTTACCGGCCCCACGCCTCCCTCAAGCCCGCCCCGCTCCCGTCCGCCCCGTCCGCGTCATGAGTTCCCCCTCCACCACCGTTTCGCCCGGCACCGCCGCCGCCCGCGCCACCGCGCCCTCGTTCGCCCGTCGCCTCGTGCTCGACGCCCTCTCCGGGATGGACCGCGGGGGCCTGCGCGTGGAACTGCCCGACGGCGGCGCGCACCTCATCGGCGACCCGGCGGGCCCCGGGCCCCACGCGCTGATCCGCGTGCGCCGCGAGGCGTTCTTCCGGAAATGCTTCTGGTCGGGCGACATCGGCTTCGGGGAAGCGTTCGTGGACGGCGACTGGGAGACGCCGGACCTCACGGCGGTGATCGCGCACTTCGTCCGCAACGTGGAGACCGCGCCCACCCTCTCGGGCTCGCGGCGGGCGCGCGGCTGGGCGCTGAACCTCCTGCGCGGGGCGAACCGGATCGGGCACCTGCTGCGGCCGAACACCCGGCGGATCGCGCGGCGCAACATCGCGGAGCACTACGACCTGTCGAACGACTTCTTCGCGCTCTGGCTCGACCCCTCGCTGATGTACTCCTCGGCCCGCTGGCCCGCGGGCGCGCCGGACCTCTCCCTCGAACAGGCGCAGCGCGAGAAGAACGAGGCCCTCTGCCGCCACCTGCGCCTGCAACCCGGCGACCGCGTGCTCGAGATCGGGACCGGCTGGGGCGGCTGGGCGCTGCACGCCGCCGGCACCCGGGGGTGCCACGTGACGACGATCACCCTTTCGCCCGCGCAGCACGACCTCGCGCGGCGCCGCGTGGCCGCCGCGGGCCTCGCCGGCCGCGTCGACGTGCAGCTGCGCGATTTCCGGGACCTGGCCGGCCGCTTCGACAAGATCGTGTCGATCGAGATGCTCGAGGCCGTCGGCCACCGCAACCAGGCGGTGTTCGCGCAGGCCGTGTCCCGCCTGCTGGCGCCGCACGGGCTCGTCGCCCTTCAGTTCATCACCTGCCCGGACGCGCGGTACGACGAATTCCGCCGCGGCGTCGACTTCATCCAGAAGCACGTCTTCCCCGGCTCGCTGCTGTTGTCGCTCAACCGGATGAACGGGCTGCTGGCGGACGCCGGGGGCTTCACGCTGCACGCGCTGGATGACTTTGGGACCGACTACGCCCGCACCCTGCGCCTGTGGCGGGAGACCTTTCACGCGCGGCTCGACGCGGTGCGGGCGCTGGGCTTCGACGACCGCTTCATCCGCAAGTGGACCTACTATCTCTGCTACTGCGAGGCCGCCTTCGCGGGCCGGAACATCTCGGTCGTCCACACCCTGCACAGCCGCGCCAACAACCCCGCGCTCTGAGCGCGCGCCCCGATGGTCATCGCCCTTCGTCTCCTCTTCGTCCTCATCCTCGCCTCGATGCTCGGGGTAACCGTGTGGGCGAGCCTGCACACGCCGCTGTCGGAGCTGCCGCGCTCGGTTTGGGGCCACCCGTGGTTCATCGCCGCGATGGCGGACGCGTACTGGGGCTTCGTGACGTTTTATCTTTGGGTGGCCTGGAAGGAGCCGACGGCGGCCGCGCGCCTGCTGTGGCTCGTGGCGATCCTCGCGCTGGGCAACCTCGCGATGGCGACCTACTGCCTGCGGGAGCTCCTCCGCATCCCGGCCGACGGGTCGCTCACCCCGGTGATCACGCGCCCGAACGCGGGTTCGCCCGTGCTGCCCGCGCTGCTCGCGGCGGCAGGCGTGGGGATTTACCTTCTCGCATGAGCGTCCCCTCCCCGGAACCCCCGCCGGGGCCGCCCGCCGGGGGTTTCTGGCGCCGGCGCCTGCTCGACCCCCTCCGGCGCCAGCTGGTGCAGGGCGTGACCCCGCGGAAGCTCGCGGCCACCCTCGCGGTCGGCACGGTCTGCTCGCTGTTCCCGTTCCTCGGCTTCACCTCGCTGCTCAACCTCGCCGTGGGGGTCGCGCTCCGGCTCAACCAGCCCCTGCTCCAAGGGTGGAATCAGCTCCTCGGGCCGCTCCAGCTGCTCCTGATTTTGCCGTACGTGCGTGCCGGCGAGCGCCTGTGGGGCGCGCCGGCCGGCGCCTTCCGCGTCGACACGATGCTCGAGGCCTTCGCCGGCGCCTCGTGGGGCGAGTTCCTCGCGCGCTTCGGCTGGGCGGGCGTCCACGCATTCACCGCCTGGCTCGTGACCGCCCCGCTGGTGGCGGCGCTGCTGTACCTTCCCCTCGTGCCCGCCTTCACGCGCACCGCCGGCCCCC
>JBMTAG010000104.1:0-12415 GCA_049428505.1 Opitutaceae bacterium
AAAGGCGTAAAGGGTCGAATCCGCGGTCGAGGCCGTGCGTGGCGTCCATAGACGCCGCGAGGCTAAGGCACGGGAGCTACCAAGGCGGGGGCTCGAACCGAGGTGCTTCCGCCGCGCGGGCGGGAGGGCCTTGCGGCCGTGGTCTGGAGGCCTCCCTTCCGCGCGCTCGCCCTGAAACCTCCGCGGCGTCTATGGACGCCATCTTCAGTCCGGTCCGCGCCCAGCGCCCTTTGAGCCTTTTGTGGCCATCCTCAGCCGCTTGGCCGCGCCGCCGGGCCTCAACGCAGCCGCCGCAGCGCCTCCGCGGCCGGTTTGAAGCCGGGTTCCAACCGCAGGGCCGCCTCGAGCGCGGCGCGCGCCCCGTCCCGGTCACCCTGCCGCTCCCGCACCTGCCCGAGGCGCCAGTGGCCGGAGGCGTGGCCGGGCGCCTGCGGGAGCATCACTTCCGGGAGTTCCAGGTAACGCCGCAGGGCGGTGACGCCGCGCTCCAGCTCCTGCCCGGTCAACGCCGCCAACCGACCGACCTGGTAGAGGGCTACGGCGTCATCCGGTTGGGCCTGCAGGGCGGCCGCGAGCTCCGCGAAGGCTTCGGCCGGACGTTTCTCCCCCGCCAGCAGCGTGGCGGCGGCGATACGGCCGCGGACTGGATCCAGCGCGCGGATCGCCTCCACCTGGGCCTGGGCCTTGGTGGTGCCGCCGCCAACGAGGGCGGGGGCGAGGCGGTAGAACTCGAGGAGGCTCAGGCGGAACTCCACGTTGGCTGGCTCCAGGGCGACGGCGCGCTCGTAGGCCGCGACGCACTTTCGGGCGAGGCCCAGCCCGCCGAAGATCCCGGCGCGTTCGGCTTGGCGGCCATAGGCGTCCCCCAGCCCCTGCTGATGGCGCCCGGCTTTGGGTTCGGCGGCGGCGGCGGCGGTGAAGTACGTGACTGCCTGCGCGGGGTCACCGCGGCGGTTAGCGAGTTGGCCGAGCGTGTGGTTGACCTCGGCGTGGGCCGGGTCGGCGGCATGGAGGCGCTCAAACGCAGCCTGCGCTTCAGCGGGTCGCCGCGCGGCGAGCAGGGCGCGGGCGGCGGCGAGCTCCGCCTCGGCACCACGGCTAGGCAGGGGCAGGAGCGCGAGCGCGCAGCCCAGGAGGAAGCGGCGGGGCATGACGGTGGACGGTGGACGGTGGACGGTGGACGGTGGACAAGCAATTGTAGGGTAGGTATATGCGAAATAATAATGGTGTCAACCGCCCGCCGCCCACGGATCACCGATTACGAACTACCGACCACCGCTTCCCCGCCTTGCTTCCGGCTTTTATCCTTCGGTCATCCTTCGGTTATCCTTCGGTTATTAATGGTCAAAATTAGGAAATTACCTCTGACAGACCGAAGAATAGCCGAAGGATAACCGAAGGATTTAGGGAGGATCTCGCTTCGGAATTGGTCCGGGGCTCGGTGGAGCCGGGGAATCCTTCCCCGGCGCGCCCAAAACCAAAGGGGTCAGGCCGTTGTTCGCTGCTCCCCGAGGGAGCAGCCGACTGAAATTGCGTAGCGTCTGGTCCCGGGCCGGAGGATTGCCGCTCGGCGACTCGGGCCCGTGAGGGAAGCCAGCGCAGCGAACCCCAGCCTGATCTCTTTCCGCCCGGTGGTTTCGTCTCTTCCCGGGCGCAATCAATCATCGCAAGAAGGCCGTCAAGGTCGGCGTAGTCACAAGGCTCAAGGTCAAGGTAATGGCCACCAGCTTGGCGGCCAATTTAGCGTCGCAGCCGTAGGCGCTACATAAAACGACTGCGAGTAACGCAGACGACATCGATCCCTCGATCACCAGGATCTCGAGTTGCCAGTCCTCCGGGGTCATCAGCAGATGGGCGAAGAGCCACAGCAGAAGAGGCATGGCGATAAGTTTGATGATCGCGACGCAAGCTCCGATCGTCATCAGGTTCCCCATTTCTTTCAGCTGCAATGATAACCCGGTGACGGCGATTACCAGAAAAGCATTCGCGTGAGCAACGAGGTGGATCGGCTTAAGGATAACGTTCAGTAATGGAGAAGGTTGTCCTCCCGTCACCAACGACGCCGCCACCCCGCCGGCGAAGGCGATGAAAATAGGCGACTTGAGATACCGAACGGCCGATTGCCAGGGCGATTCAATCGCGTTGCGCCGCTCCCCGTAGGCCATCGCAATCGCGGTCCCCAAAGTAAAGAGGGCCGGCTGCACCCCCAGGCTGCTAATGATGACGGCTTGCGTCAAAGCCTCCGCGTTGCCGGGGAAAACCTGCTCGACAATGGTGAATCCAATACTCGATGAACTGCCGAATCCGGAGGCCAAGATAACCGCGGCTTTTCCGGGACCGTCCAAATTCAGCCCGCGGGCCACCAGCCATCCCAGGACGAGACAAACCAGCGTAACCAGGAGCATGACGAGCGAGATCTCGGCTTCGCTCCACACCAGATGCGACTTGTTCAGGGAGTGAAAGATGAGAGCCGGAAGCGTTACCCGGGTGACCAACTGTGAAAACAGTTGTCCGTGTGACGGATTGAGCAGCCCCGTTCGCTTCAACGTCAGGACCAGACTAAGGAGCGCAAATAGACCAATAATCGCTGAAACCACGGGCATCGCTTTACTTTCCGAAGCGTGGGCCCAAGGCAGGATCGCCTGGTCCGGCAGCATCGAGTGGGGGCAGCCTGAGGCGCCTGTGCGCGGCGCCGACCGCCGGGAGGGCAACGGGGCGGAATCCGATCTGCAGGGGCTCGGACGCGGAGGGGTTTGGGGGGCGGGCTGGAGCGAAGAGCGAGGCCGCCCGCTTGGGCCCGCAACCGGAGAGGCCGGCGTTTGTGGTGCGCAGCGGCCCGGTTCGCTGGGCCCCCGGCATGGCCGGCTGGAAACGGGCCGTTGCGTGGCGTCCCGTGAGCGCGGAGGGCAGATGATTCGCGAACCGCACGATCCGGGCAGGCAAAGCGCCGCTCTTCTGGCGGTCAATCCGCGACTTTTTTGGTGCGCGCTGCGGCCGTCGACTCGCACGCCCTCCGCCGACGCGATTGGCGGTGGTCGGGTCAGTGCGAAGCCGATCTGGTCGCAGGCTTCGCTCGGCGCCATGACCTTGGCGCGGAGCCGGATCGGCCCGTCGCGCGGTTTGGGCTCGGGCCGACCGGGCGAAAAGTCCGGTGGGTTGAGTGGGTGGCGGTCCCTGGTGGCGGCGTTGATCCGCACCTTGACCTCCGGCCGGAGCTGGCCGGTAAGGCGCACTCGGCCGATGACCCTGAGCCCAATCCACCACCCACCCAGCCGCTCCCCTGGGGTGGTCCGGAATCGTGCGTCCGTTCCGCTGCGCCGAGTCGATGAAGGGCGGGTCTGCCCTCGGAGGCCTTGGCGAAGGAGGGAAAGTCTGCACCGACCGGGGTACGATGCCCCGGCGACACCAATCCGCGGAAGGCTCGATCGAGCCGCGACCTCGTTTTTGCTGCGCGCGGACCGGGTTAAAATGGTGGAGGTGGCGGGAATTGAACCCGCGTGCCTCCGGCCTTTGCACGCCACATCTACCTGTATAGTGCGACTTTGATCTCGCCAGGGTCATGCCGCCGCACGCGCTCGAACCCCAGCCAGTCCCCGGATGAAGGTACAACGCGCAGTCCGCGGACCGCTCCACGCGCTATGCCTGCTGTCGTCGTCAGTACCGGTTAGCAGGTGTCACCGGACCAACGTGGCTGATTTAAGCAGCCAGGGGCATTTCTTCAGTCTTGCCGTTTGTTTTTTTCGCAGGGGGATTAGCGAGAGACCCACGACTCTCGACAGGCAGCAACGCACTCCAACCGGAAGTAGAATCCAGAACACCCCCGAAAGGGTCAGGGCCCGGTCCGGGCGCAGCAAAATCAAGGAACGCCCAGACGCTGCCCCCGCCGCCCCGCGATTGCAAGCGCCGTGGCACGGCACTGCAGGCTCGCCTTGCCGCCGCGACGCCGGTTGCCTGCGCCCGCTACCCCTATGAAGCCCGTCGGCCGGTTGTTTCCCCTCCTGTTGCTCCCGCTCGCGCTCGCCGCGGCCACGCCCCCCGCCCCGCCGCCGCCCGATCCCGCCACGCTCCCGCCCCCCGCCCGCGCGGTCGTCCCGCGCCTCGAGGGCAAGGTCACGCTCGATGGCGAACTCACGGACGGGGTGTGGGCCCGCGCCGCGCGCCTTGGCCCGTTCCGCCCCGCCAGCGGCCAGGGCGAGGCCCGCGAGGCCACCTTCGTCCGCGTGTGGCACGACGGCGAGGCGCTCTACCTCGGGTGGGAATGCCTCGACGCCGACATCCAGGCCACGTTCACCGCCCGCGACAGCCGCTTCTGGGAAGAGGAGGTGGTCGAATTCTTCGTCACCCGCGGCGAGCTGACCCGCTATTACGAGCTGCAATGGAACCCGCTCGGCGGGGAGTTCGACGCGATCATCACCAACGACCTCGATGCCCGCGGGGTTTCCCGCTCCTTCAAGGGAGACTGGAGTTACACGGCCAAGGGGATGCGCAGCGCGGTGAAGGTGCGTGGCACGGTGCAGAAGTCGGGCGACCGCGATCAGGACTGGCGGGTGGAGGTGCGGATCCCGTTCGCGGATCTCGGCGGGCCCGCGCCGCGCGCCGGCGAGGTCTGGCGGGCCAACTTTTACCGGTTCAACCGCGAACAGGGCCGCAAGGAGGAGATGCTCAGCTGGTCTCCGCCGATGCTGCCCGGCTTCCACCAGCCCACCCGCTTCGGCTTCCTCGAGTTCGGCCGCTGAGGCGGGCTGACCGGTGGGCGGTTGTCGGTGGACGGTGGACGGAGGACGGTGGTCGGTGGACGGAGGTCGGTGGACGGAGGACGGTGCCGGTTCGCTACTGACCACCGACAACCGACTACTGACAACCGCCCACGGTCAACCGCCCACCGGGCGGTTCCGTCGTGACTCTATCCGCGCGGGCGGCACGGTGGCTGAATGCCTACCCCGCTCACTTCCGCCCGTCTCGCCGCCGGCCGCGTCCTCCGTGAACCCCCCGGGGCCACCTCCGGCTACTGGGCTGGCTGCCCCGGCGTCTGCTTCGATGCCGCCGATCAGGCCTGGTACCTCACCTACCGCCTCCGGCGCCCCCGCGGCGTCGCCCCGGACCGCGGCGGTGAAGTCCGCATCGCCCGCTCCACCGACCTCGAACGCTGGGAGGACGTCCTTGCGATCACCAAGGACCGCTACGACTCCGCCTCGATCGAACGCAGCTGCCTGCACCGCGGGCCGGACGGCCAGTGGCACTACTTCACCAGCTACGTCCACCCGGACGACGGCCGCTGGTGCACCGCCGTCCTCCGCGCCCCCACCGTCGCCGGCCTGGATCCGGCCCGGCGCGAGCTCGTCTTCACCGGGCCGCCGCTCGGGCTCGAGGGCGTCAAGGACCCGTGGATCCTCGCGGTGGACGGGGTTTACCACCTGTTCCTGAGCGTCGCCAACCCGACGCCGGCCACGGGCGCCGGTTCGCACGCCAGCCTGGACATCTTCAACACCGGCGAATGCACCTCCGCCACCGCCCTCGCCACCTCGCGGGACCTGCGGCGCTGGGACTGGCAGGGGCTCGTGCTGGCGCCGGGTTCCGCCGGCTGGGACCGCTATTGCCGCCGGCTCAATTCGGTCGCGGCGCTGCGCGGGGCCGACGGCCGGCGCCGCTACCTGGGGTTCTTCGACGGCAGCGCGAGCCACCAGGAGAACTACGAGGAGAAGTGCGCGTTGGCGGCCTCGGACGACCTGCGGCGCTGGACCTCCCTTTCGCCGACCGGCCCGGCCTTCACCAGCCCGCACGCCTCGACCTCCCTGCGCTATCTGGACGCCCAGCCCGGGCCGGATGGCCGGTGGCACCTGTTCTATGAATTCGCGCGGCCGGACGGGGCCCACGACCTCCGGTACCTGCCCTGCACGGAGGCGGAACTGGCGGCCCTTCTGGCCTAAGTCCGGCGCGCCCTCGCGGCGGTCGTTTTGGGGGTTGCCTCGCGCGCGGGCGGCGTTCGTTTTTTCCCCACCCCGATGCCCCGCTTCTTGCCCTTGAGTCCCGCAGTGGTCCTCGGCCTGACCGTTGGTCTGGCCGCGGCCGGCGTATCCGGCGGGGCCGAAGTTCCCGCGGCGGACGCGAAGGCGGCCGTGACCGCGCGGGTGGCCGCGGAGTTTTCCTCCCTCGAGGCGATTTTCCACCGGTTGCACGCCAACCCGGAGCTTTCGTTCCAGGAGTTCGAGACGGCGGCCCTCGTCGCGCGGGAGCTGCGGACCGCGGGGTTCGAGGTGACCGAGAAGGTGGGCAACACCGGGGTGGTCGGCGTGTTGCGCAACGGCCCGGGTCCGACCGTGCTGCTGCGGGCGGACATGGACGGCCTGCCGGTGAAGGAGCGCACGGGCCTGCCGTGGGCCAGCCGCGCCGTGGTGCGTGATCTGGCGGGGCGGGAACAGCCGGCGATGCACGCCTGCGGCCACGACCTGCACGTCACCGGGCTCATCGGCGCGGCGCGGGTGCTCGCGGCCGAACGCGCGCGCTGGTCGGGCACGCTGGTCTGCGTGGCCCAGCCGGCCGAGGAGATCGTCGCCGGGGCGCGGGCGATGCTGCGGGACGGCCTCTATACCCGGTTCCCGCGGCCGGACTTCGCGCTGGCGCTGCACGTGTCGTCCTCGCGCAAGGCGGGCGAGATCGGCTACGTCGATGGCACCCCTTACGCGAGCGTGAGCTCGGTGGACATTCTGGTCCGGGGCGTGGGCGGGCACGGGTCGCAGCCGCAGACGGCGAAGGACCCCATTTTGCTCGCGGCGCAGATCATCACGGCCCTGCAGGGCATCGTCAGCCGGGAGGTCCGGCCGGGGACGCCGGCGGTGGTGACCGTGGGGACGATCCACGGCGGGACCAAGCGGAACATCATCCCGGACGAGGTGCGCCTGGAGCTGACCCTGCGCAGCTTCGACCAAAAGGTGATGGCGCAACTGGTGGCGGCGATCCGCCGGATCTGCGCGGGGACGGCCGCGGCGGCGGGCGTCCCGGAGGACCGGTTGCCCGTCGTGACCGTGTCGCCGGAGTCGGCGCCGGTGACGACCAATGATTCCGCGTTGGTGCAGCGGCTGGCGGGCGTGTTCCGCACCTGGTTCGGGCCGGAGCGGGTGGAGGCGGCGTCGCCCTCGACGGGCGCGGAGGATTTTTCCGAGTACGGGCGGACCCAGCCGCCGGTGCCGATCTTCATCTGGAGCGTCGGCGCCGCCGAGCCCACCCGCTATGCGGCGGCCGCGCGCGGCGGTCCGCCGGTGCCCGCGAACCATTCGCCGGAGGCGGTGTTCGTCGCGGATCCGACCCTCCGCACCAGCGTGACCTCCCTGGCCGCCGCGGTCCTCGAACTGGCGCCGCGCCGCTGAACCTTTCCCCTCCTTTCCCCGATGCCCTCCACCCCCCTCAGCCGTCGTCACTTCCTCCAGCGCGCCGCCCTCGCCAGCGCCCCGTTGCTCCTGCCGGCCCGCGTCTGGGCCCAGGCCACCGCCCCCAGCCGCCGCTACACCGTCGGCTGCATCGGGATGGGCAAGCAGATGGGCGGCCACCTGCGCAATATCCTCCAGCGGGACGACATCCAGGTGCTGGCGGTGTGCGACGTCGACACCACCCGCCGCGAGGACGCCAAGCGCCGCGTCGATGCCGCCTACGCCAAGAAGGCCGGCACCGGCACCGCGGCGACCTGCGCCGCCTACAATGATTTCCGGGAGCTGCTCGCGCGGAAGGACATCGACCTCGTCCTGATCGCGACCCCCGACCACTGGCACGCCTACATCGCCATCGCCGCGGTGAAGGCCGGCAAGGACGTCTATTGCGAGAAGCCGCTCACCCACAACGTGCGCGAGGCGGTGGAGCTGGTGAAGGCGGTGCGCGCCACCGGCCGCGTCTTCCAGGTGGGATCCCAGCAGCGTTCGGCCAAGGAGTTCCGGGTCGCCGCGGAGCTCGTCCGCAACGGCGTCATCGGGCGGGTCCACGCCGTGGGCGTCTCCTTCGGCGATCCGGCCAAGCCCTACACGATGCCGGCGGAGACCCTTGAGCCCGGCCTCGACTGGAACCTGTGGTGTGGTCCGGGCCCGCTGGTGAACTATAACCCGATGCTGGCGCCGCGGGGCCTGCACAATCACTTCCCGGATTGGCGCAAGACCTGGGAATTCGGCGGCGGGATGATCACCGACTGGGGCGCCCACCACATCGACATCGCCCATTGGGGCCTCGGGATGGACGAGAGCGGCCCGGTGGAGGTGCGGGCGCCGCGCGACTGGGAGAACGCGAAGCGCGGGGCGCAGCTGGTCTATGCCGACGGCACCATCCTGACGCACATCCGCGGCAAGGGTGTCTCGTTCTTCGGCACCGAGGGCGAGGTACACGTGAACCGGGGCAAGTTCGAGTTCGTCCGCGACGGGAAGGTCATCCGCAAGTTCTGGGACAAGGAGGTCGACAAGGGCACCTCGATGGAGCGCGAGGTCACCCTCACCGAGCGGGAGTACCTGGCCGACGCGAAGGTCCGGCTGTACAACAGCAAGAGTCACTTCGAGGACTTCCTGACCGCCGTGGGCAAGCGCAGCCGGCCGATCTGCGACGTCGCGATCGGGGCCAGCACGGTCATCGCCTGCCACGTGATGAACTTCGCCTACCAATACGGGGCGAACGCGCGCTGGGACCCGGCGCGGAGCCGGTTCGCGGGCTGGAACAGCGGCGGCGACTCCCGCTGGCTCACCCGCCGGTACCGCGATGGCTGGGCGGTCTGAGTTGCCCCGGCGCCGCTTCGCGCCTTACTCGCGCTCATGCTGATCCGTACCCCCCGCGATTGGGAACTGCCCGAGTCCGCCTGCACCCCGGAGCGCGACTACCACCTGCGCCCCCGCCGGGACTTCCTCCGCACCCTCGGCGGCGCCGTCGCCGGGGGCCTCGCCGCGCCCTCGCTGCTGTCCGGTGCGACCGCGGGCTTCCCCTCGCGCGTGAACCCGGACCACCGCGATCCCGCGCTCCAACCGACCCCGTACGAGCTGATCACCAGCTACTGCAATTTCTACGAATTCGGCACCGGCAAGGGGGACCCGAAGGTCAACGCCAACCGCGGGTGGAAGACCGAGCCGTGGACGGTCGAGATCAGCGGCCTCATCCGCAATCCCCTCAAGCTGGACGCGAACGACCTCGTGACGCGGATGGGCGGGGCGGAGCAGCGCGTGTACCGTTTCCGTTGCGTCGAGGCGTGGTCGATGGTCATCCCGTGGGATGGGTTCCCGCTGGCGAAGCTCATCGCCCTGGCCGATCCGTTGCCGGAGGCGAAATTCGTCACCTTCACCACCTTCAACGACCCGAAGAGCGCGCCGGGCCAACGCACCTCGGCCCTCGACTGGCCGTATTTCGAGGGCCTGCGGCTGGATGAGGCCAATCATCCCCTGGCGTTCATCGCGACGGGCATTTACGGCCGGGCGATCCCGAACCAGAACGGCGCGCCGCTGCGTCTGGTGGTGCCGTGGAAGTATGGGTTCAAGTACGGCAAATCGATCGTGAAGATCGAGTTCGTGGCCAAGCAGCCCCGCAACACCTGGCAGGTGATGACGCCCCACGAGTACGGCTTCTATGCCAACGTGAACCCGAAGGTGGACCACCCCCGCTGGTCGCAGGCGAGCGAGCGGGTGATCGGCGCCGGCGGCGCGTTGGGCCAGCGGCAGCGGACCCTGATGTTCAACGGCTACGAGGCGCAGGTCGCGCCGCTGTACGCCGGGCTGGACCTGCGCCGCAATTACTAGGCTCCGGGGTGCAGATGCTCGCCCGCTTCCTGCGGCATCCGGCGACGGCGTGGTCGTTGATCATTTTGCCGGGCCTTTGGCCGGTGTGGCCCCTTTTCGTGGTGCCGGACTTCACCGTCCTCACCGATCCGCTCAAATACCTCCTGCTCCATTGGGGGTTCGTCGCGTGCGTCCTGCTGGCGGTGGTGCTGACCTTTTCCCCGCTGCGGGTGCTCTGGCCCGGTGCGGCGGTGCCCCTCGCCTTAAACCGGCACCGGCGCCTGGTCGGCGTCGCCGCCTGCGCCTATGCGCTGCTGCATTTGGCCGCGCATACCCGGCACGTGTACGATGGGTCGTTCGACACCTTCCTGAGTGAACTCGGCAAACCCTTTCAACTGAAGGGCCTCGCGGCGCTGGTCCTGCTGCTGGTGCTGAGCGTGACCAGCCTGCACGCCCTGGTGCGGCGGTTGGGCGCCCGGCGCTGGAAGGCGTTGCACCGCCTGACCTACGTCGCGGCCGCCCTCGCGGCGTGGCACCAGATCGAGGCGCGGAAGGTCTTCCCGCCCCAGGTCTGGCTCATCTTCGGCCCCGTGGTGGTCCTGCAGGCCGCGCGCTGGTGGCGCGAACGCCGGCCGCGGGCGCCGGTGGGCTGAAGCCCGCTTACCGCGGCAGGAAGAGCGGCGCGCCGGGGCCCATCGGGATGCCGGCCCAGATCCAGAACGCCAGCAGCACCATCCAGATCACGACGAAGACCACCGAGTACGGCAGCATCGTGGCGATGAGCGTGCCGATCCCGGCGTCCGGCTCGTACTTGTGGGCGAAGGTCAGGATGAGCGGGAAATAGCTCATCAGGGGGGTGATGATATTGGTCACGCTGTCCCCGACGCGGAACGCCCCCTGGACCAGTTCGGGCGAGAAGCCGAGCAGCATGAACATCGGGACGAAGACCGGGGCGAGCAGGGCCCATTTCGCGGAGGCGCTCGAGATCAGCAGGTTCACGAGGGCGGCAAACAGCACCAGCGCGACCATCAGCAAAATCGGCAATTGCTGCAGGCCGAGGGCCGAGACGAGGCCGGCGCCCTTCACGGCTAAAATCACCCCGAGGTTGGTCCAGGTGAAGTAGGCGATGAACTGGGCGGCGAAGAAGGCCAGGACGATGAACGAGGCCATCGCCTTCATCGTGCCGGTCATTCCGGCCATGATGTCGTGATCATTGCGCAGCGTGCCGGCGGCCAGGCCGTAGGCGACCCCGGGGAGGAGTCCGAAGAGGAAGATCACCGCGCCGAGGCCGCGCATGAACACCGACTGCTCGAAGCCGGGATTGCCGGGCGTCTGCAGGAAGCCGTCGGCGGGCAGCAGGCCCCAGAGGGCGAGGCCGGTGAGGGCGGCGGTGGTGGTGGCGGCGGCGAGGAGCCCGCGGCGTTCCGGGGGCGAGAGGGGCTTCAGTTCATCGCGGGGCGTGCGGCCGCGGTACTCGCCCAGCCGGGGGGCGACCACGCGGTCGGTCACCCAGGTGCCGGCGGCGGTCAGGATGAACGTCGAGACGGCCATGAAGTAGAAGTTGGCGGTGGCGGCGACGGAGTAGCTGGGGTTGACCACGTGGGCCGCGGCCTCGGTCAGGCCGGCGAGGAGGACGTCGACCGAGCCGACCAGCAGGTTGGCGCTGTAGCCGCCGGAGACCCCGGCGAAGGCGGCGGCGAGGCCCGCGAGCGGGTGGCGGCCGACCGCGTGGAACGTGGCCGCGGCGAGGGGGATCAGCAGCACGTAGCCGACTTCGCTGCCGGCATTGGAGAGGATCCCGGCGAAGACGATCATCGGCGTGACCAGCCGGCGCGGCGTGGCGAGCACGGCAAGGCGGAGGCCGGCGCCCATCAGGCCCGAGTGTTCCGCGATCCCGATGCCCAGCAGGCAGACCAGCGAGATGCCAAGGGGCGGGTAGGCGAGAAAGTTGCGGATCGGTTCCAACAGCATCCGCTGGAGTCCCTCCACGGAGAGCAGGTTGACCACGGCCACGGTCTTGCCGGTGCCCGGGTGGACTGCGGAGACGCCGGCGGCGTGGAGCAGCCACGAGCAGAGCACGACGGCCGCGGCCAGCACGAGGAAGAGGGTGGCCGGATGGGGCAGCGCGTTGCCGGCGCGTTCGACGGCGTTCAGCAGGCGGGGCAGCAGGGGGGGGCGGGGAGGGGCGGATTCCGGCGGGGGCATGCCGTCGACGAAGTGGAGGGCGGGGCGCGGGGCAAGTTCCCCCGGCGCAATTCGGCCGTAATGTACGATAATAAGCACGGGCGCCTTTCGACAGGGCGCAGGGCCTTGGCCCGCGGCGCATGGCGGAGGGTTTCCAGACGGGGGACGCTGGATCCGTGAGTTACACGAGTTTGGGCGGCCCACCGCAGGGAACCCGGCGCGCGGACGAGCGTCTCAACAGGTGTCGGGGTCAGGTGAAGCAGGAACGCCAGAGAGTCCGAGAAAGAGAGTCGGTCCGGGTTCCTTGAGAGCGCAGCGGTCAGGATGCCGCGGGGCTCGGCTCCCGCCGGGAAGGTTCCGGTGAGGCAGCGCGAGAGTCCGGTGGGACTTGAAGGTCAGGCGAGGGGTCCCGCGGCCAGCCCTTGGATCGACCGCTGGTCGGTGGTTTGGGGTGCGGCGGTCGGTCCGGTCAGGAACGGGCCCCCGCGCGAGGGCGCGGG
>JBMTAG010000105.1:0-12016 GCA_049428505.1 Opitutaceae bacterium
CCCCCCGTGGTGGTCTATCCTGCTCCGGTCGGCGCCCCCTCGGGTCCGGCGGCGACGGGCTTCTGGCTCGGTGCTCTCGCGGGCGGGATCCTTGGGCATAACAGCGGCGACCTTGGGCACAACGCCTGGCGCGGGGCCGCCCTCGGCGCCGGGGCCGGCCTGCTCCTGGGTTCGGTGGTGGAGGCCAGTCGGTCCGCGCCCGCCTCGTACCGGGAAATCCCGCCGCCCGCGCCGCCGGTGACCGTCGTCCGCGCACCGACCCATGCTCCGGTCCGGGTGGTGCGGCCCGCGGGGGAGCCCTCTCCGCTCGCCGAGGCCAACGCGCTCTTCGGGCGCTGACGGCCCCGTCACTTCCCGCCTCTCGCTGCGTCCTTTCCTCCCGACCCTTATGCCGCTCCCGCGCCTGCTCCCCCCGCCCGTCCTGCTCGCCGCCGCCCTGCTCGGGGGCTGCGCCACGTCCGAGGGGGTGCGCAACCCCTCCGGCGTCCCCGTCACGGAACTTCGTCCCGATGAGCGCGGCTTCGTCGCGGGCACCGGCATCGAGGCCCAGGACATGGTGGCGGTCACCGACCGGATGGCGCGCAGCATCCTCGGCATCCCGCAGATCGCGCGCGCGGCGAATCCCCCGAGCGTCGTCCTCGAGCCGGTGGTCAACAACACCCGCTTTCCGGTCAACAAGGACATCTTCCTCACGCGCCTGCGGACGCAGCTCAACAGCAAGGCCGCCGGGCGGGTCAGCTTCCTCGACCGCGACCTGATGAAGACCCTGCAGCGCGAGCGGGAGCTCAAGCGGTCGGGGCAGGTCACGGCGAGCGCCGATCCCAACGTGGTCGAGTTCGGCGGCGCGGATTATTTCCTGACCGGGAAGCTGGACGGGATGAGCACCCGCACCGCCGCGGGCACCAGCGACTACGTGCTGTACAGCTTCCGCCTGACCGACGCGCGCACCAGCCGGATCGTCTGGGAGGACTCCGCCGAGATCAAGAAGCAGGGCCTCGAGGATGCGGCCTACCGCTAGGCCCCGCGGCCTCCGCCGCGCCGCCGGCCGTTCCCTGCAACTGCTGGCCCTGCTGGGTGCGGCGGGCCTGACGGGCTGCGCCACGGCCCCGGACGAGCCCCGCGCCGCCGTCCGCGGGGAACCGGCGGGGCCGGAGCGCGACCGGGTGCTGCACGCCTGCCGCGCCGCCGCCACGGCGCTGCGCACGGGGGATTATGCCGGCGCGAAGGTCCGCCTCGACGACGCCCTCGCCCGCCTGGGCGGGTTGATCGTGGATGACGCGGCCGCCGCGCGCGCCCGCAGCCTCTTCGCCGCGGAGGACACCAAGGTTTTCCTCGGCGAACCGTATGAGCGGGTGATGGCCTACTTTTACCGCGGGATCCTGTACTGGCGGGACGGCGAGCCGGACAACGCCCGGGCGTGTTTCCGGTCAGGCCAGTTCAACGATGCGGGGGCCCAGGAGGAGCGTTTCTCGTCCGATTACGTGTTGCTTGACTACCTGGAGGGTCTGGCAACCGCGAAGCTGCAGGGTGACGGCGCGGATGCCCTGGCGCGGGCGCGCGGGCTCGCCGGGGAGCGCTTCTGGCTGCCGGACTACGCCCCGGGCGCGAACGTCCTGATCTTCGCCGAGTACGGTTACGGTCCGCGCAAGGTCGCCGCCGGTCCGTACGGCGAGCAGTTGCGCTTTCAGGTGCAGGATTCGCCCTCCCGTTCGGCGCGGCTGGTGCTGCAGGAGGGGCGGATGGTCGTGCCGCTGCCGGCCTACGACGACCTCGGGTTCCAGGCCACCACGCGCGGGGGCCGGGTGATGGATCACATCCTCGGCCGCAAGGCGGTGTTCAAGGCCGCGACCGAGGCGGCGGCGGACGTGGCCCTCGCGGGGAGTGTCATCGCGGCGGATCAGGCGCGCCGCCGGGACCACCGGGGGAGGGAGAGCGGTGGCGGGGCGGAGGCGGCGGCCGTGGGGCTCGGGGTGCTGGGGGTGCTGGGCAAGGTCGTTTCGGCCGCGACCCGGCCGGAGGCGGACACCCGCCAGTGGGATAACCTGCCCCAGCGCCTGAGTTTCGCCGCCGTGCGCCTGCCGCCCGGCGAACACGCCGGCCGGCTGGAGTTCCTCGACCGCGAAGGCCGCGTCCTCACCGCCCGCACGCGCTCGGTGAGCTTGAACGTCGCCCCGGGCGACCGCGACACCGTGCTGTTTTTCAGCGAACTTCCCCGTTAAGTCGGGGTCTCCTTGCTCACCCCCGATCCGCGCTCCGCCTTATGCACCTGACCCCCGCTCCCCTCGTCGCCGCCGTCCTCGCCCTGGGCGCGTTGACCGGCTGCACCACGCCGACCGGGCCCTTTCCCCCGCTCGACACCACCAAGTACACGCTCGAGCACTCCGAGCGGTTCGTGCTCCTCGACCAGCCGACGCAGGTTTCCGTGACCTGCACCGGGCTGCAGGAAATCACCCTGCCGGATGGCCGGCTGGAGGTGGTCGCCAACGTGAAGAACCGCGAGAACCGCCGGTTGGAGGTCCAGATCAACTGCGTCTTCAAGGACGCCTCGGGCTTCTCCAGTGGGGACGAGACGCCGTGGCAGACGCTGATCCTTTCCGAGTACGCGACCGAGGCCGTGCGCTTCACCGCGCTGAACGCCCAGGCCCGCAAGTACACCGTGCGCGTCCGGCAGGCGCGTTGATTTCCCTCCCGCCCGTGAACTCCCGCTTCCTGGTTACCTTGCTGGTGTGCGCCGTTGGGGTGACGCTTGCGCCCCGGCTCGCGGCCACGCCGCCGCCGCCCGTCACCCACGTCGTGCGGCCCCCGGCGGCCGAGGCGGTTGCCGCGACGGAGGCGCCGCGCGTCTATGCGCCTTCGCCGGATACCCTGGTGGCCAAGGTGACCGCGGACGGCGTGGTCGAGGGATTCCGCCGGAGCTATGCCCGCGACGGGGCGCCGCGCATCATCGTTTACGTGAACCGGGCGCTGCTTGAGCCGCGCGGGGCGGCGCCGCCCGCGGGGGCTCCGGCCCCCGCCCCGCGGCTCGCGGACCGGCAGACCGTGCGGGAGGTGGAACGCCTGTTCGGCCGCGCCTTCCGCCACGCCGGCGCGCAGCTGGCCGACCAGGCCGTCGCCGAGGCCCTTTTGCCGGCCAGTCCCGGAACCCAGTTGACCGAGGAGAAGGCGGAGCGGGCACGCCGCGCCCTCGCCGACGTGGCGGACCTCGCGATCGAGGTGCTGATCTCGTCGCGGGCGCTGACCGTGCCCGAGGTCGGCGGGGATGTCACTTACACCGTCCCGGATATCCAGGCGACGGCGATCCGGCTGAAGGATGCGGCGATCGTCGGGCAGGCGGCGGCGAGTGATGTCTTGGGCCGCGGCGCGCGGGCGGGCCGGATGGGGCGGGATTTCTCGCTGCAGGACATCACCGAAGCCACCGCGCTGGCCTTGATGGAAGACATGCTCACCGGCCGGCGGTGAGCGCGTCGGTTCAGCGCCCCTTTGGCGCGGGCGGGATCACCTCGGCGGGCTCCGGCAGGGGCACGTTGATTTCGATGCGGGGGAGGGTGGGTACCGGCAGGGCGGGCAGCTGGAAGTCCGCGAATTCCCGATTGATCCGCTGGCGGTCGACCACGGGCGGGGTGCTGCGGCGGGCGGAGCCGAGCGTGCCCTCGTAGAACCCCGCGAGGGCGGCGGCGAGCACCGCGAGCCAGAGCAACCGGGACTTCATCGCGCGGGGGTGGCCGGCGCGGGAGCGGGGGCCTTCAGGTGTTCGGCCAGCCAGGTCTCCGTCTCCCAGAGCACGTGCAGCAGGCTCTCGCGGGCGCGGTAGCCGTGGCTTTCGTAGGGGAGGACGATGTAGCGGGCGGTCGCACCGTGGCCCTTGAGGGCGGCGTAGAACCGTTCGGTCTGGATCGGGAAGGTGCCGGAGTTGTTGTCCGCGGCGCCGTGGATCAGCAGCAGCGGGGCCTTGATCTTGTGGGCGTGGTTGAAGGGGGACATCTCATTGTACACCCCCGGGGCCTGCCAGAACGTGCGCTGCTCGCTCTGGAAGCCGAAGGGCGTGAGCGTGCGGTTGTAGGCGCCGCTGCGGGCGATGCCGGCGCGGAACAGGTCCGAGTGCGCGAGCAGGTTCGCGGTCATGAAGGCCCCGTAGCTGTGGCCGCCGATGGCGACGCGTTTCGGGTCCGCCACACCCCGGCGCACCAGCTCGTCGATCGCCGCGCGGGCGTTCGCCACCAATTGCGGCAGGTAGGTGTCGTTGGGCTTCTTGCCCTTTTCCGCCACGATCGGCATCGCCGGGTCGTTGAGCACCACGTAGCCCGCCAGCAGGAAGGGCAGGGGGCCGGAAACGCTGATCCGGGTGAACCGCTCCGGGGTCGCCTTCATCTGGCCGGCATTCTCCGGGTCGAGAAACTCACGCGGATACGCCCAGAGCAGGGCGGGGCGCGGCGGATCCCCGGCGCGGTGGCCCGGCGGCAGGTACAGGGTGCCCGACAATTCCAGGCCGTCCGCCCGCTGGTAGCGGATCACTTCCGGCGTGAGCCCGGTCAGCTGGGGATGCGGGTGCGGGAACGCGGTGAGCGGCCGCAGTTCACCCGAGGCGTAGTCGCGCACCAGGAAATCGGGTGGCCGGTCCGCCGACTCCCGCATCACGAGGGCGCGGGTGAAGTCCGCGTCGAGGAAGGCCACGAACTCCTCGTAATGCGGCGGGGCCGAGCGCCACAGGCGGCGGCTGGCGCGGGTCGCCGGATCGTACTCGTCGAGGAACGGGCGGTCGCCCTCCGGCGAGGCGCCGGCGCCGGTGAGGAAGATCCGGCCGTCGCCGGGGCGGCGCGCGAGAACGAGGCGTCCGAAGGCGTTGCGCACCGTGGCCCCCCGGCCCGGGTCGCGGTAGCGGTCCTCGCTGGTCCGGTCAAAGAGGAGCGTGCGTTCGCCGCCGGGCTGGCCCGGGGCCACGCGCCAGGTCCGCAGGCGCCGGGTGGTGGTCCAGCTCTCGGTGACCAGCGCGAGGTCGTCGGCGCCCCATTGGACGCCGGTGATCCGGTACTCGAAGCGCTGCTGTTCCACGGGCGTGCCGCGGAAGGGCGCTGCCAGGGTGAACCACGCGTCGCGGGCCTGCGTCTTGCCGTCGGCCAGCTTGGCGTCGCGGCCGAGGTCCCGCACCCAGCTCAGGGTGGCGGGGGCGTCCGCGCGCCAGGCGACGCCGCGGGGGCCGGGGCGGACCGCGTTGGCCGCCATCCCCTCGTTGAGCGGCAGGGAGGCGACCGTGTGGACGAGGCGGCCGGCGCGGTCGTGGACGGTGATGGCGACGGGGAAACGCGTGTAGGGCACGAGGTAGGAGAAGGGCCGCCGGAGAGTTTCGACCAGCAGGTGCGTGCCGTCGGGGGAGGGTTGGACGGAGCTGATCAGGCCGCGGACGGGGAGCAGGGTCAGCTGGCCGTCGAGGGTGACGCGGGCGAGCTCGGTGTCGCCGTAGTGGGCGAAGAGCGCCTCGTCGTGCGGGTTGCCCAGGAGGCCGTCGAAGGTGCGGACGCGGGCCTTGCGGCCGGGGTTCTCCTGGACGACGGGGCCGGGGGGCACGCGGCCGGGGGCGGGCGCGGCGCCGCGGGCGGCGGGGATCCGGCGGATGAGCAGCGTGGTATCGTCGAGCCAGACCATCGGTTCCCCGAAGGTGGCGTTGAGGACGGGTTCCGTGAGGCGCCGGGCGGTGGCGGCGGCGACGTCGACCAGCCACAGTTCGATTCCGGTGTCCCGCAGGAGGGCGAGGGCGAGGTGGCGGCCGTCGCGCGACCACTCGTGGCCGCTGATGCGCGGGTTGGCGGGCAGGCCGGTGACGCGCACCGCGGGTCCGCCGTCGAGGGATTGGAAGGCGAGGCCGGTGTGAACGGGCTCGCGGCTGCGGCCGTTGGTGGCGGGGTCGAGGCGGAGGCCCGCCAGCTTGAGCTCGGGGGCGGCGAGTTCGGCGAGGTCGGGCGCGCCCGGGCGGTCGAGCAGGAGCAGGCGGCGGCGGTCGGGGCTCAGGACCACGGTGGGCGCGAGGGGGGCGTCGACCAGGGCGGCGAGGGCGGGGGAGGGCTGCCGGAAGGCCGGGGCCTCTTGCGCGCGGGCGGGACCGAGCAGCGGGAGCAGCGCGCAGAGGGCGAGCACGGGCCGGAGGGGGGTGGAGGCCATCCCGGCACGGTGCGGCTCCGTCCGGGCGGGGCCAGCCTGAAAGCGCCGGGGCCGGGAATCCGGCCTTGAGCGCGGCCCGGGGGGCGCCAGAACCGGGGCCGATGACCGCCCGCCTGCCCCGCGCCCTCGCCGCCCTCGTCACGGCGGGCGGTTGCGCCCTGGTTGTCGCCGCGGGCGGGAAGGCCCGGGCAGCGCCGTGGGCTGCGATTTGCCGGGTTTTCGACGTCGGGGAGGGGGCCGGCCTGCCCCTGGTGTTGCCCTTGCGTCCCACGGCCCCCGAACGGGCGGCGGCGGAGCTGGTGCGGGAGACCTTGGCCGCGGCCTCCGGCCTGCCGGCCACGCGCTTCCCCATCTTGCCCGCCGGCTGGCTGGCCCCGGCCTTGGCCCTCCGGATCGGCGGACCCTTGCCGGGGGCCACGGAGCCCGCGCCGCCCCCGCCCCGGGACAACGCGGTGGGGTACGTGGTGGAGGCCGGCGGCATCCGGCTCGGCGCCGAACGCCCGGAGCTTCTGGTCGCGGCCGCGGCGTGGTTCCTGGAGCGCGAGACGGGGGTCCGCTGGTTCCATCCCGGACCCCTGGGGCGCGAAGTGCCGCGGCGCGCGCGGCTGAGCCTGGCCCCCGGGGTGCACGCCTACCGGCCGGATTTCGTCCACCGGGATCTGGGCGTCGAACCCACCTCGGCGGAGCTCGCGTGGCGGGCGGCCAATCGGCTCGAGGCGCGGTTCGAGCACGGGCATAACCTGACGACGATCTTTCGCCCCGAGGATTTGCGCCGCCGGCCGGAGCTGGCGCCGGAGCGCCGCGGCTGGAAGCACTTTCCCGCGCCCGGTGAGGACAACTGGCAGCCCGACCTGCGTCATCCCGCGGCGGTCGAGCACGCCGCCGCCGTGGCCATCCGCACCTTCGACCGCGAACCCGGCCGGCTGTCCTTCTCGCTCAGCGTCAACGACACCATCCGGTACGACGACTCCCCCGGGACCCTCGCGGCGGTCGCGCCGCTGCGCCACTTCCGCGGGCGGCCCGATTATTCGCGGCTCGTCTTCGGCTTCACCAACGCCGTGGCCCGCCGCGTGGCCGAGCGGCACCCGGACCGCTGGCTGCCGGCTTACGCGTATTATTGGTGCGAGGACGCCCCTCCCTTCCCGATCGAGCGCAACGTCGTGCCGTTCCTCACCGCCGACCGCAGCCAGTGGTCGCACCCGGAGTTCGAGCGCGAGGACCGCGACCTGATCCAGCGCTGGTGCCGGTCGGGTGCCGCGTTCGTGGGGGTCTACGATTATTTCTACGGCCGGCCCTTCCTCGTGCCGCGGCCCACGCTCGACGCGGTCGCGCGGAGCATTCCCTTCCATCACCGCGCCGGGGTGCGGGCGTTCTTCGCCGAGGCGCATCCGAACTGGGCCCTCGATGGACCGAAGGCGTGGCTCGCCGCGCAACTCCTGTGGGAGCCGACCCGCGATCCCGCCGCGCTGCTCGACGAGTATTTCCGGGAGTATTGGCGCGAGGCGGCCGCGGCGATGCGGGCGTTCTTCGCGGCGGCGGACCGCGTCTGGCAGGCGCAGCCCGGGCCGCCCTTCTGGCTCCGCCACTACCGCGACGACGACCAGACGGGGATCTTCCCGCCGGCGGCGCGGGCCGAGCTGGCGGAACACCTGCGCGCGGCCGCGGCCCAGGCCACCACGCCGCGGGTGCGGGAGCGCGTGGCGTTCGCGGCGGCCGGGTTCGCCGTGAGCGAGGCCTTTGCCCGCGTGGGCGAGACGCGCGGGGCGGTTTCCCGGCTGGCCGTGCCCGGGGCGGATCCGGCGCGACTGGCCGCGGCGTGGCGGGAGGCCAAGGCCGCGGAGGCCCATTTCCGCGCGGCGTACACCCAGGTGCGGCGCGAACGCCCCCTCGCCCTCGCGGCGCAGGACCTCACCCCGTACCTCCGCACCGAGACCGACGGCCGGGTCGCCCGCGTCCTCGCCGCGACCCCGGAGGGCCGGGTGCTGCTCGCCGGGGGCGCCGGCCTCGCCGCGTCGCGCGACGCCGTGACGGCGGCGGACATCCTGCGCCTGCCCACCGAGGGGCGGGAGGCCCTGCGCGATGCGGGCTGGGAACAGGTCACCGTGGCGCGGCCCGTCACCTCTCCGGCCGTCATCGAGTGGACGACCCCCGACAACCCGTGGGGCGGCCTCGGCGAGCCGTGGGCGACGCGGAGCGTGGGCTTCACCCGGGCCGCCGACGGGCGGCGCGTCCTGCGGCTCGCCGGCTGCATCCGCGACGACCTGACCCAGTGGGTGCCGGCGGCCGCGGGGGAGGTTTACGAGGCGACGGCCGAGGTGCGGGCGCGGGTGAGTCCGGGAACGTCGGTCCACCTGCTGTTGCGGTTCCTGGATGAGCGCGGCCGGTTCCTGGATCCGGGCCGGGTGGACCGGGTGCCGGCCGGGGCGGGGGAGCAGGCGCGGCGGTTGACGCTGATCGCGCGGGCGCCGGCGGGCGCGCGCTGGGCGGGTATGGCGGTGCGGGCCCTGAACCAGGTGAACGACGACTTTGCGGAGTTTACCGGTGCCTCGCTGCGCCGGCTACCCGAGCTTCCGGACGTGCCCTAGGTTGGTGCCGATGGCGGACCGCCAAGGGGCGGGGCAGCCGGAAGCTTACCTTTAGAACCGGGCTTACCTTGGCCCCAAAGCTGCCTGAAAGGATGACAGGGGCGGAAACAGCCAGCGCGGTTTGGTTCACGACCAAGGGGCAGGGGTGATCCCGCGCCACGTGCGGCGACTCAGAACGTGCCCTTGAGGCCGAAGTTCCAATTGGCGCCGTACTCCTGGTAGAGGCGGAGGACGCGTTGGCGGCGTTCGGCGACCCCCGGGGGGGTATCGAACCAGCGCAGGGGCTGGCCGGTGATGTTTCGGCCCTGGACATACAGCGAGGTGGCGGCGTTGAGGCGCCAGCTCAGCGAGGCGTCGAACTGCAGCACGGCCTCCCGGAAACGGCCATAGACGCCGTCGGGCCGCTCGTCGGTGAACACGCCGCCGAGCGAGCCGTTGAAGCGCCGGTAAGCGTAGCCGAGCCGGCCCGAAAGGCGGTGCGGGGCGAGGCCGTTGCGGCGCTGGCTCGCGGTGGTGCGGGAGTAGGAAAGGTTCACGCTGGTGCCGCGAAACGGGTCCGGCAGGAAGCCGAGGGTCTGCTGGTAGGAGAGCTCGAGGTTGCGGAAGCGGCGCGTCTCGGCGCTGTTCCGGGTCGTGCGGAAGACGTAGGTCTGCAGGTCCGGGTCCTCCTCGCCGAACTCCGAGGCGGTGTAATTGAAGGTCTCGCGCAGGTTGCGGATGTCGTTCTGCGCGAGTTGGAGCGTCAGCTGCCCGGGCGCGCGGTGGCCGAAGTAATACGCCAGCCGCGCCTGATAGTTCTTCGAGTACTCGGGCTGGAGGCTGGCGTTGGGCGCATCGACCCGCTGGGCGTCCTCGACCACGTTATAGACGCCGGTGAGCGAGTCGACCGGCGGCCGGGAGATCGCGTGATTGTAGCCGGCCTGGAACTCGAGGCTGGGGGTGAACCGGTACTTGGTGAGCACCGAGGGGAACAGGTCGCGGTAGGAACTGGTGCGGGCGACGCGGGGCTGGCTGAAGAACTGGTATTCGATCCCGGGGATGGTGGTGGCGCGGCCGGCGGCGTTCACCGGGAAGCCCGCGGCGAGGATCTCGCGGCGCAGGCGCGGATCGTATTCGAGGAAGCGGTTCCCCGTCTCCTCCACGCGCAGGCCGCCCCGCAGGGTCCAGCGCGCGGTCGGGCTCACGTCCAGCTGCGCGTAGGCCGCCTCCACCGTCTGGCGGAAGTTGCGGCGGTTGCCGATGAACGCCGTGTAGTAGTTGTCGACGGTGGCGGCGCGGACGAAGTCCTGCGGCTGCGCCTGGAACAGTTCGCCGATGCGCTTGCGGTCGGCGCGGGGGAGGTTGCCGGTGACGCCCGCGAGGCTGGTGAAGGTGAGGGCGTTGGTGGTGCCGGTCTCGAACGGATGAACGGCGAGGTATCCCAGGTTGGCCCAGCTGCCGTTGGTCGTGATCACGGGGAGGCCGGTGGTGGCGTTGTAGCCGGTGAGGGTGTCGCCGCCGGGCCCGACGTAGCGCCAGAGCTGCCAGGGCGCGTAGTTGTTGTTCTTGCGGTTCTCCTCGGTCCACTTGCCGCCGAACTTGAGCACCGCCGGGAGGCGGCCGAAGAGGGGGAACGTCCAGCGCGCGTTGGCGGAGGCGAGGTAGACCTCGGTGATCCAGCGGCTGTTCGCACTCTGCACGCGGGTGCCGCCGGTCCAGTGGCGCAGGTCGAAGGGATCCGGACCGGAGGTCTGGCGGATGGTCCACTCGTGCGAGTCGGCGCGGGAACGCGTGGCGGTCCAGTCGGCGGGGAGGGAGAGGGTCTCCGCCTGGGAGATCCCGCGTTCGAGGGAGACGTAGCTGTTGACGGCGCGGGAGTAGTTGAAGCCGCCGTCGACGGTGAGGGTGGGCAGCTTGTACTCGAAGCGGGGGGAGACGGTGCGGGTGTAGTTCTCGGCCGCGGCGGTGCCGCCGCCGTTGTTGATGGCGGGGACCGTGTTCGCGGCGGTACGGCGGGTGCTGAGGGTCAGGATGCCGTCGCCGCCGATGGTGCCGCGGCCGTTGTTGACGTTGGCGTTGGAGTTGGCCGCGACGAAGGTGAAGTTCCGGTTCCAGAACTCGCCCTCGACGTAGGTGTAGCTCGCGTTGAGCGAGAGCACGAGGCGCGGTCCGGCCTTGTAGTCGGCGGCGAGCGAGACGGCGTCCTTCCAGATCATCTTGGGGCCGTCCTTGAAATCGAGCTGGCGGATGACGAGCGGCCGCGGATCGGCGGCGGTGGGCGTGCGGTTGTAGTCCTGGGAGAAGGAGTATTGCTCCGTGTAGGAGTTGGCGCGGCTGGCGGTGAGGATGAGTCCGAGGCGGCGGTCGAGAAAGGTGTCCGAATACTCGAGCTGGGCGTTCGGGCGCCACTTGTAGCGTTCGCGTTCCGCGGGGCCGAGGGTCTTCCGGAGCGTGAATTCCTCGGCGTTGAAGTTCAGGCTGAAGTTGTAGCCGAGCACGCGGCCGCGCCGGTCGAACGCGCGGCGGGTCTTCAGGTTGATGGTTCCCGAGGGGGAGTCGGCGTCGGACTCCGCGCTGGTGGTGCGGCTGATCTCGATCGATTCGATGCCGGTGATCAGGATGCTCTCGAAGCTGGTGGCGCGGGAGGCCTCGCCGCCGCCGCGATTCGAGTCGGCGCTCGCGGTGCGCATCCCGTCGACCGTCACCCCCACGTATTGCCCGTCCATCCCGCCGAGCCGGGGGCCGCGGGCCTCGGACTCGACGTAATCGATGTCCACCCCGGGCAGGTACTTCAGGAATTCCCCCATGTTGCCGTCGGTGATGTCGCCGAAGATGTCCGACGAGACCGAGGTGGTGATGTCCAGGTTGCGGCGCTGGGCCTGGACCGCCTTCGCGTTGCCCTCGCGCTCGGAGGAGACGGTGAAGGCCTGGAGCTGCACGCGGCCGTCCTTGACCGGCGGGGCGCCGGCGGCGGCGGGGGTCAGGCTGATCTCGCGCACCGCGGTCTGGCCGGGGGCGACGGTGAACGCGTCGGTGGCGGGCGGGTAACCGGAGAAGCTGACCGTGACCGCGGCGGCGCCGGCGGGGACGCCGGGGAAGGTGAACGTCCCGTCGTTTTCCGTGAAGGTGACGCGGTCGGTGCCGGCGAGGCGGACCTCCGCATTGCCGACGTACTCCCCGGAGAGCGGGTTGAGGACGCGGCCCTGGATTGCGCCGGGAGGCGCGGGCGTGGCGGCGCCGGCGATGGCGGCGGCAGCCACGGCGAAGGCGAGCGAGAGGACGAGGCCGCGGAGGCGGGG
>JBMTAG010000106.1:0-11971 GCA_049428505.1 Opitutaceae bacterium
GGCGTTGGGCGGGGCGACCCGCTCAGGCCAGGAGTCCCCGGACGACGTGCCCGTGCACGTCGGTCAGGCGGTAGTCGCGGCCCTGGTAGCGGAACGTCAGGCGCTCGTGATCGAGCCCGAGGAGGTGCAGCAGCGTGGCGTTGAGATCGTGGATGTGCACCGGATCGCGGGCGATGCTGTAGCCGAGCTCATCGGTCTGGCCGTAGCTGAGGCCGGGCTTCACCCCCCCGCCGGCGAGCCACATCGTGAAGGCGTCCTTGTGGTGGTCCCGGCCGGGCTTGGTGGCGACGCCGGCGCCGGTGTCAGTCTGGGCCATCGGCGTGCGGCCGAATTCCCCGCCCCAGATCACCAGCGTGTCGTCGAGGAGGCCGCGCTGCCGCAGGTCGCGGATGAGGCCGGCCATCCCGCGATCCACGTCGCGGCATTTCGCCGGAAGTCGCGTGGCGAGGTTGTTGTGGTGATCCCAGTCGGCGTCGTACAGCTGGACCAGGCGCACGCCCCGCTCGACGAGCCGGCGGGCGAGCAGGCAATTGTTGGCGAAGGAGGCGCGGCCGGGCTCGGCCCCGTAGAGCTCGAGCGTCGCGGGGGACTCGCGCGAGAGGTCCATCAGCTCCGGCACCGCGGTCTGCATCCGGAAGGCGAGCTCGTACTGGGCGATGCGGGTCGCGATCTCCGGGTCGCCGACGTCGGCGAGGTGGGCCTGGTTCAGGGCGCCGATGGCGTCGAGCACCTGCCGCCGGTCCTCGCGGCGGACGTGGCGGGGATTTTCCAGGAACAGGACCGGTTCCCCGCTGGTGCGGAACTGCACGCCCTGGTGGACGCTCGGCAGGAAACCGGCGGACCAGAGCTGCGTGCCCGCGCCGGCGAGCGGCCCGGACTGGAGCACGACGTACGCCGGCAGGTCGGCGTTCTCGGAGCCGAGGCCGTAGGTGATCCAGGAGCCGGCGCCCGGGCGGCCGGGCCGGCCGAAGCCGGTGTGCAGCATCAGTTGCGCGGGCGCGTGGTTGAACTCGTCGGTGTGCAGCGAGCGGACGATCGCGATCTCGTCGGCCACCCCGGCGAGGTGCGGGAGGAGTTCGGAGATCTCGGCGCCGCTCCGGCCGTGGCGGGAGAAGGCGTAGCGCGAGGCGGCGATGGTGGGGTGGCCGCGGAGGAACGCGAAGCGCTTGCCCCGGATGAACGAATCGGGGCACGGCTGGCCGTCGAGCGGCGCGAGCGCGGGTTTCGGGTCAAAGAGGTCGAGCTGCGAGGGGGCGCCGACCATGTGGAGGTAGATGACGCGCTTCGCGCGGGGCGCGTGGTGGGTGGCCAGGCCGCCCGTCACGCCGGGCGCGGCGCGGGCGAGGAGCTGGCTGAGGGCGAGGGCCCCGAAGCCCAGGCCGGTCTGGCCGAGGAACGTGCGGCGCGTGGTGGCGTGGAGGTGGGCTTCGGCGGGGTGCATGGGGCGGGACGGCGGCAGCGGAACCGGCCGGGCGCAGTTCAGTTCTTCGTGATCGTTTCGTCGAGGTTGAGCAGGGCGCTGGCGACCGCCTGCCACGCGACCTGCTCGTCGCCGTGCGCCGCGAGCTGCCGGGCGTGCAGCGCCGCGAGCACGGCGGCCTCGGCCGGGGAGGGCTCGCGGCTGACGCAGAGCCGGAAGCCGTGGCGCACGCGGGCCGCCACGTCGGCGGCGGGCGGTTCGCGCACGAGGCGGGCGGCCAGCGCCGCCGCGGCCTCCACGTAGACGGGATCGTTGAGGAGGGTGAGGGCCTGGAGGGGGGTGTTCGAACGCGAGCGCCGGACGGTGCAGGCGGCGCGGGTGGCGGCGTCGAAGTTGAGGAAACTGGGATAGGGCGAGGCGCGTTTCCAAACGGTGTAGAGCCCCCGCCGGTGGGCATCCTCGCCGACGCTGACCTCGTAGGTGACGCGGTCGCCGCCCACCTTGGCCTCCCACAGGCCGGGGGGCTGGTAGGGGCGGACGGGCGGGCCGCCCAGCTTGGGCGAGAGCAGTCCGGCCACGGCGAGCGCCTGGTCGCGGATGGCCTCGGCCTCGAGCCGGAACCGCGGGCCGCGCGCGAGCAGGCGGTTCTCCGCGTCCCGCGCCAGCAGCGCGGGCGTCACGCGCGAACTCTGCCGGTAGGTCGCCGAGAGCGCGATGAGGCGGTGGATGCGCTTCATGCTCCAGCCTCCCTCCATGAACTCCACCGCGAGCCAGTCGAGCAGCTCGGGATGCGTGGGCGGCTCGCCCTTGATGCCGAAATCCTCCGGGGTGCGCACCAGGCCCGTGCCGAAGAACTCCTGCCACCAGCGGTTGACGGTCACCCGGGCGACCAGCGGGTTGTCGCGCGCGACCAGCCAGCGGGCGAGGTCGAGGCGGCTGGGCCGGCCGGCGGCGGGCGCGAGCGCGGGCAGGACCTCCGGCGTGCCGGGTTCGACGCGCGCGCCGGGATCAAGGAAACTCCCCCGCTTCAGCACGCTGGTCATCCGCGGCTCCGCCACCTCGCGCATGACGAGCGTCCGCGGGCCCTCGATCCGGGCCAGCTCCTCGGAAGCCTTGAGCCGCGCCTTCCGGAGGGCGGCGAGCCGGGAATCCGGCGCCGCCGGCGCGGCCTCCGGGGCGGCGAGGGCGGCGAGCTGGGCGTCGAGCCGCCGGAGGCGCTCCTCGCCGGCCGCCCGCCGGGCTTCGGTCGCGGCGTCCGGCAGCCGCAGGAACGGACCGGTGAAGGCCAGGGCGGCGGTGGCCTTGGCGCTGGCGAGGGCGGTCTCCTGCTCGGTCTGGTTGAAGAAGGCGAAGAGCCGGTAGTAGTCGCGCTGGGTGAAGGGGTCGTACTTGTGGTCGTGGCACTGGGCGCATTCGAGGGTGGAACCGAGCCACACGGTTCCGGTGGTGTTCACGCGATCGAAGACCTGGTTGATCCGGCCCTCCTCCTGATCCGTGCCCGCCTCGACGTTGGTGGGGGCGGCGCGATGGAAACCCGTCGCGATCAGCGGATCGGGATTCGCCTGCGCGTCGGCGCCGGGCAGCAGGTCGCCGGCGATCTGCAGGATCGTGAACTGGTCGAAGGGCAGATCCGCGTTCATCGCGCGGACGACCCAGTCGCGGAAGGGCCAGCTGTCACGGAGGTCGTCGCGCTGGAAGCCGTGGGAGTCGGCGTAGCGGGCGAGGTCGAGCCACGGCCGGGCCCAGCGTTCGCCGTAGTGCGGCGAGGCCAGCAGGCGGTCGACGACGCGCTCGTACGCGTCCGGGGCCCGGTCCGCGAGGAACGCGTCGAGCTCCGGGAGGGTGGGCGGCAGGCCGACGAGGTCGAGCGAGACGCGGCGGAGCCAGGCGGCGCGCCCGGCGTCCGGGGCGGGCGGCAGCCCGGCGGCGGCGCGCCGGGCGGAGACGAAGGCATCGATGGGATGCACGGGCCCGGCACCTGGAGCGCTCGCCGGCGGGAGCGGGGGGCGCACCGGCGCCACGTAGGCCCAATGGCGGAGCCCCTCCGGCCACTCGGCCCCGGCGTCGATCCAGCGCTGGAGCAGGGCGATTTCGGCCGCCGGCACACGGTCGCCCTTCGGCGGCATGGCCTCGTCGGCGTGCGGCGAACGGATGCGCTGGTACAGTTCACTCCGCTCAGCCGACCCGGGGACGAGCGCGGGCAGGCCGGAGCGGCCGCCGGCCAGCGCCTGCCGCCGCGAGGTGAGGTGCAGGCCGGCCCGGGGGGACTCGAGCCCGTGGCAGTCATAGCAGCGCTGCGCGAGGATGGGCTGGATGTCGCGCGCGAAGTCGACCGTGGGCTCGGCGCCCCGCGCGAGGACCGCGAGGGACCCCAGGAGCGGGCCGAAGCGCAGGAAGCGGGGAATCATGACGGCGGAACCGCCCCGAGGAAACCGGGGGCGGGGGCGGACGACGAGGCAATTATCGGCGCCTCAAAACTCCACGCTGGTCGTCCAGCTGAACTGGCGCGGCTCCAGGTAGCGTGGCCAAGTCCAGCTGTTGCCCTGGTTGGAGCGGGAGTCGAAGACGTTGTTGACGTTCAGCTGGAGCGTCCAATTGCGGCCGAACGCCTTCCGGCGGTAGCTGGCGAACGGATTGACCAGCACGAGGTCCTTGGTTTGCCCGGCGGGGTAGAGCTGGCGGCCGGCGACGACGTTGCCGGGGCTGTCCGCGCGCAGCTTGCCGAGGGCATAGCGGGCGGAGACGCCGAGCGAGAGCCCCCGCAGACTGCCGCGATCAAAGCCGTAGCGGGTGATGAGGTTCGCGGTTTCGCGGCGCACCGCGCGGACCGCGCCTTCCTGGTCAAGGAGGAACTGCGCGGTCAACTGGGTGGCTTCATCCGGATTGAGGCCGCGCTGCTGCGCGGCGGTGCGGGCGAGCCCGAGGGCGTCGCCGGTGAGGGGGAAGAAGCGGGTGAAGACGACGCGGTTCACCGAATAGGTGGCGCGGACGGTCCACTGGCGGGTCAGATTCAGCTGGACCTCGGCCTCGTAGCCCTCGGAAGTCTGATCGCGGTAGTCGCCGGTGCCGATGAGCTGCTGATTGGCCGGCAGGACGGCGTTGAGCTCCAATTGGGCGGCGGCGCTGAGGCCGGCCGCGTTGTTCTCCGCCACGGTCTCGAAGCGGGTGACGGTCGCGTTGACCCGTTCGTCGAGGAAATTGAAGCGCAGGCTGTATTCGACGCCTTCCCCCGTGCGCGGCTGGCGCGCGCCCCCGGTGAGGTCGGTGCCCGCGCTGTCGGTGAAGAGCGTCGACTCGAAGTAGCCGGCGCCCAGCCCGAGCCACGGCAGGACGCGAAACACCCCGCCGTAGGACTGGCTCGTGCTGTAGGTCCGCCGCAGCCGCTGCGTGGGCACATCATAGTCGCCGGGATTGGCGATCACGTTGCCGGCGAGGTCGAACAGCTGGAACTCGCCGGTGGCGGCGTTGACGGCCCCCACGCGGTTGCGGTTCTGGCGGAAGTAGTCGCGGCTGACGCCCGCGCTGGTGTGGAGGCGCCCCTTGAGGAAGGAGTTCAGGGCGGTGAGGGAACCGGCCCCGAGGCTCTGGTCGAACCGGCTGTTGTTGCCGCCCGCGCGATACCAGCCGACCTGACCCGGCGTGAGCCGCAGCCGGAGGGCCTCGTCGCTGTTGCCGTCGGCGAGGTAGTGGATCGGCGTCACGAGGTTGTTGGGGAAGGTGGCGGCGGCGCCGGTGAACCCGCGGCGCACGATTTCCTCCCGGGTGAGGGCGTAGTTGAAGGTGTTGAGGTAGACCTTCTCGCGCCGGTAGCTGGTGCTCGCCACCAGGCGGAGGGTGGCGTCGAGGAACGGCAGCCGGGTGTCGTACACGGCCGTGCCGCGCCAGCCGTGGATGTCGTGGCCGTCGGAGGCGAGCGTGGGCCCGTGGGCGACGAAGTACTCCTCGAACCGGGGATTCGGGATCGTGGCGCCGGGGATGGTGGGGTGCGGCAGCACGCGGTTGACGTCGATGAACACGCCGCGGGCGTTCACGCCGAGGGCGCCGGCCGCCGAGTAGGTCTGCGGCCGCGAGGAGTCGTCCACCTGACCGTTGTAGGAAATGAGCCCCCGCAGGTGGTCGCCGAACGCATGGGAAAGCTCGATGGTGTAGGCGTGGAACGTCGAGTCGGCCCGGTTGTCCGGCCCGCCCCAGTCCATGCCGTACGGGGCGATCGAATACGAGACGGGCAGGAGCGGGACCAGGCGGGGATTCTGCGGGTCGGCGCCGGTGTCAACCCCGGCGCCGGTGACGACGGCGGAGTTGCGGAAGGTGGTCGTCGCCGTCGACTGCATGTTGTACAGCGTCCCCCCGAGGTCGAGGAACACGCGGGTGTTGCCCGGGGCCGCGATGCGCCGCATGCCCACGCCGTTCACCTGCACGCCGGCGCGGACCGGATCCGCGTCGGCGGCATTGGTGCCGGAGCCGCGGACGTAGGGGGTGACGTGGTCGTTGAGGTGCAGGTGGCCGAGCTGGTAGGTGGTGCGGCCGACCTCGAGCGTCGCATCCAGGCGCGTGCGGCGGTGGGCGAACGGTTCCCAGCGGAGGGCGCCGGCGTAGCCGTGGTGGTTGCGGTTGTTGCGCTGGCGGGACTGCTCGACCTCCGAGGCGACCCCATTGAGCCGCACGGCGAGGCGCGGCAGGAGGGGCTGGTTGAGGTCGATGGTGTGGCGTTGCGTGCCGAAGTTGTCGTACCGCACGGACGCGATGGCCCGGCGCTGGAAGGTGGCGCGCTTGGTGGAGATGTTGATGATGCCGGCGGGGTCGACATCGCCGTAGGCCAGGCCGCCGGGACCGCGGGCGAACTCGATGCGCTCGGTGTTGAAGGCGTCCTGCGGCAGGAACCACGGGTAGCCGTCGCGGAGCTGGCGGATCGAGGGGATGCCGCGGAAGTTGATCTGGTTGCCGGAACGGGAGTTCACGGGCGCGCCGATCGTGCCCTGATTATTGTACTCGTTCTCGGCGCCGACCGCGAAATCGACCGCGCCGAAAAAGTCATTGAGCGCGAGGTCGCTCATCAGGTCGGCGGTGAAGACGGAGATGGAGTTCGGCAGGTTGGCGAGCTTCTCATTGGTCCGGGTGCCGGAGAGCGCGGTTGACGCGGCGTACCCGCGGTCAGCCATGGTGTTCACCTCGAACGGCGAGAGCACGACGGGGGCGGCAGGGGCGGCTTCGGGCGGCGTCGCGGCCAGCGCGGCGGCAAGGGGGAAGGTCGTCGACCACATCACGGTGAAAAGGCCGGGCAGGAGGGATCGCATAGGGGTAGGATTTAAGACAAAGACTGGCTTCATGACGCATTACGCGACAAAAATTTGTCCGGGGCGCGGCGCTTGACTTCCGGAAGTCGGTCGGCAGCACCGGGAAGATGCCTCGCCGCCGCGTCCGCCCGAATCCGCTCCGGTTCGCGGCCGGCGCGCTCTGGGCGCTGCTCACGGCCGGCCCGGTGCCCGCCGCGCCCGCGCCCGCAGCCGCGGAGCCGGAGGTGCGGGCGAACCTGGCCTACGCGGACAACGCCCACCCGCGCCAGACCCTCGACCTGTACCTGCCCCGGGAGCGGCCGGCGGGCGCCCGGTTGCCGGTGATCGTGTATTTCCACGGCGGCGGCTGGGTGGGCGGCAGCAAGGCTTCCGGCAAAGCGACGCTGACCCCGTGGGTGACGGCCGGCGGCTACGCGGGCGCGGCCGTGAACTACCGGCTCGCGGGCGAGGCCCCTTGGCCGGCGCAGATCCACGACGCGAAGGCGGCCATCCGCTGGCTCCGGGCGCACGCGGACCGCCTCGGCCTCGACGGCGCCCGGATCGCGGTCGTCGGCACCTCCGCGGGCGGCACCCTCGCGACCCTCCTCGGCACCAGCGGCGGCGATCCCGCGCTGGAGGGTGCGGTCGGCGCGCACCTGGGCGTCGACAGCCGCGTCACCTGCGTGCTGAACCGCTTCGGCCGCCTCAATTTCCTCGCGGAGCCCGCGGCGCGCTCGGCTCCCGCGCAGGCGGCGGCGCTCGCGGGGCGGCTGCGCCAACTCTTCGGCGGACCCCTCGAGGAACGCCCCGCGATCGCGCGGGCGGCGTCCCCCTTGACCTACCTGAGCGCCGACGATCCGCCCGTGCTGACCGTGCACGGCACGGCGGACGGGGTGGTGCCCATCGCGCAGGCGGAGGAGTTCGACGCCGCGGCGCGGCGGATCGGCGCGCGGCACGAACTGGTGCGGGTGGAGGGCGCGGGGCACGGCTTTGACCGGCCGGACGAGCGCCGCCGGAGCCGCGAGTTCCTGGACCAACACCTGCGGGAGCGGCCGGCCCGCTGAGTCGGGGGAATGACGCCGCCGCAGCCGCGGCGGGCGGTCATTCCGGATAGGTCCAGCCGGCGCGGTAGGCGCGGCGCAGGAGGCGGGAGGCCTCGGGGTCGCCGAGGATTTCCTCGCGGTCGGGGTCCCACGCGACGCTGCGGCCGAGGCGCAGGCTGATCATCCCGAGCAGCGAACACACCGAGGCACGGTGCCCCTCCTCGATGTCGCTGAGCGGCCGGCGGCCGGTGCGGATGGCGTCCAGGAAGTCGGCCCAAAGCTCGCGGATGTTCTGGCCGTCGGGCTCGTTGAGGCGCGCCGGCTGCGTTTGCGGCGGCCCGCCATCGGCCGGGTAGAACGTCCAGCCGCCGCGGTAACCGAGGTGGAGCGTGCCCTTGGGCCCGTGGAAGTTGGCCGCCGCCGGGTCGCCCTTTTCAGCCGCGTTGCCCCCGAAGACGCGCGATTCCCACGTCATCGTGAAGCCCTCGAAGGCATACTGCGCCACCTGGTGGTCCGGAGCGTCGCTGGTCTGCCGTTCCGCGGTGAGCACCGGCGCGCCGCGGATCGGGCGGCCGCCGGTGGAGAAGACGCGGCGCGGGCCCTTTTCCCCGAGGATCCAGAGGACCTGGTCGAACCAGTGGACCCCGATGTCGCCGAGGTGGCCGTTGGCGTAGTCGAGGTAGTGGCGGAAGCCGCGCGGATGGATGCCGCGGTTGCCCGGGCCGGCGTCCGGCTGGAGCGGGTTGCCGCCGTTGTAGGGCCGCAGGGGGGCGGGGCCGCACCAGAGGTCCCAGTCGAGTTCGGGCGGCACCGGCACCGTGGGCAGGGGCTCTTCAGGGGCGCCGCCCCCGAGGTTGAGATGGCAGCGGACCATCCCGACGGGCCCGAGCAGGCCCCCGCGGAGCAGGTCGCGGGCCGCCTGCAGGTGCGGGGAGGCGCGGCGGTGCGTGCCGACCTGGACCACCCGGCCGTGCGCGCGGGCCGCCCGGACCATTGCCCGACTCTCCCCAATGGTGTGCGCGGTGGGCTTCTCCACGTAGACGTGCGCCCCGGCCTGGACGGCCGCGATCGTCGGCAACGCATGCCAGTGGTCGGGGGTCGTGACGATGACGATCTCCGGCCGCTCGCGCGCGAGCAGTTCGCGGTAGTCGCGGTAGTCGCGGGGCGCGTCGCTGGTGAGGGGGCCGAGCCGGCGCCGGGTGGCCGCCAGCGCGCGGGCGTCGACGTCGCAGAGGCCGACGATCTCGCAGGCGCCGCTGGCCACGGCCTCAGCGAGGACGTTGCCACCCCACCACCCCGCGCCGATCAGCGCCGTGCGGAAGCGGCGGCCCGCCGGGGCGCCGGCGCGCAGGGGGGGGACGGTGGTCGCGAGGCCCGCAGCGAGGCCTGAATGGAGGAAGCGGCGCCTTTTCATCGTGGCCGGCAGCGTGGCAGGTTCGCCGCCGGCTCCAAGCCCGGAGCGGCCGCGCCCCCCCCGGGACCTTCGGTGACAAAATCTTAAGCTGCGGCCGGGCAAATCCGCCTTGCCCGCCTCGGGCCGGCACCCACCTTGGCACGACTTCCTCCGCGGCCCGCGCCGCCCGCGCCCTCCTCCCGATGCCTCCCCCCGCCGTCGCCGGTCCTGCCCTCGCGGGGAGCGGCACGCCCCGGCGCGGCGGTCCGTGGGCCCGGTTACCGGCGGCGTGGCGGCCCCGGCTGGTGCTCCTCGGCCTGCTGGGCCTGGCGCTGCTGCCCGTGGCTTACGTCCTCGAACGCTCGGCGCCGGGGCGGCTGAACATCGTCTATTGGGACGAGTTCGACACCGCGTTGCGGCTCGCGGTGAAGCTGCACGAGGGCCAGGGCACGGGCGCGTTTCTGCAGGATCTGTTCGCGATCAACAACGAGCACCGGATGGTGACGAGCCGGCTCCTGTTCGCGGTGCTCTACTGGACCACGGGGACCATCGACTTCGGCGTGGTGGGCCGGATCGGCGTGGGGAGCCTGCTCGCGCTGGGGGTGCTGCTCGCGGCGACGGCGGGCTCGGTGGCACGCGCGACCCGGCTGACGGTGCTGCTGGCCTTCCTGCTCTTCCAGCTGGAGCACTACGAGAACTTCCTCTGGTCGGGCGCCTCGATCGACCACTTCACCGTGGTTTTCCTGCTGGGTGCCGCGGTCGTGGCGCTCACGCGGGGCGGGCCGGCCGCCCTGGTCGCGGCGGGCCTCGCGGGCATCGCGGCCACCTACACTCTGGCGCACGGCCTGATCATCTGGCCGCTGGGGACGCTCCTGCTCCTGCTCACGCCGGGGCGCCGCGGGTTGCTGCCTTGGCTCGCGCTGTCCGTGGTGGTGGTCGGAACCTACTTCACCGGCTTCAAGGTGAACCCCGCGCAGTCCTTCGTCACCTTCAGCCCGGAAGGCATTCTCCGGATCCTGCATTACTGGCTCTCGATTCTGGGGGCGGTGCCGGCGCTGGACTCCGCGTCGTGGGCGCCGTGGTTGGGCGCGGGCCTGCTGGCCGGGTTCGGGTACGGGGCGGCCCGCGGGGGCCTGCGGCGCGAGCGGATCGCAATGTTCCTCGCGCTCGGCGCGATCGGTGCCGCGGGCATCATTGCGGTGGGGCGGGCGGCGGAATCGGGCGGCCATGTCTTCTCCCGGTACTACGTCCTGAGCGGCACCGCCTGGGCGCTGGTCCTCTTCACGGTGCTCGAACGCCACACGCACCCGCGCCGCCCGTGGCAGGTGCTGGCCCCGCTGCTGCCGTCGCTGATCGCCTTCAACGTGTCCGCCAACCGCGAATTCGCCGACGAGCGCGACGCGTGGATCGAGTGCCGCAATCTGGCGGTGCTGGGCTACATCCAGCACGGTCGCGACGGCCTCGGCAGTTTCCCCCTGCACCCGCACCCCGAGGTTTCCTCTCCCCTCCTCACCACGGCCGAGCAGCTGGGCGTCTACCGCCTGGGCACGATCTGCGCGCCGAGTCCGATGCCCCGGGATGCCCGCGAGGTCAGTACGATCCAGTATTACGTCGAGGAACTCTCCACCAACAACCGGGCCCTGACCGTCCGCGGCTGGGCCGCCCCGACCGGCCGCCGTTCCGTCCGTCATTCGATCCATCTCGTGCTGCATTCCCCCCAGGGCACCCATGTCTTCGCCACCGTTCCCACCACGCGGCCGGATGTGGCCCAGATCCTCAAGCAGCCGAGCTGGGTCAACTCCGGCGTCTATTTCGCCCGGCGCCTCGACCGCCTGCCGTCCGGGGAATACCGGATCGGCTTCCTGATCGACGACGGCGGCCGGCCCGAATTCACCCTTTCCGCCCACCGGGTGATCCTCGACGGCCCGCGGAGCCAGGCCCTGCTGGCCAAGCCCTCCCCCGCCCGCTGATCCGCCCATGGCCACGCGGGCGGAGCTCCAGGACCTGCGCGACCTGCGCGAACGGCGCCATCGCGACGCCACCGGCCGCTTCACCGTCGAGGGGGAGAAGGTGGTCGGCGAACTGCTCGCCGCGGGCCACCCCTTCCTGGCACTCTACGCGACCCCCGCGTGGACCGGGGATGCCGGGTCCGTCCCGCTGCATCGCCTTTCCCCGGAGGAGATGGCGCGGGTGAGCCACTTCCCCACCCCATCCCCGGTCCTCGCGGTGGCGGCCCTGCACCGGGAGGCCTTCGACCCCGCCGCCGCCGGGCGCGGGCTCACGCTGGTCCTCGACGGCGTGCAGGACCCGGGCAACGTCGGCACGCTGCTGCGCATCGCGGATTGGTTTGGCCTCGCGCGAGTGCTGCTCTCGCCCGACTGCGCCGATCCGTTCCATCCCAAGGTGGTGCACGCCTCGATGGGCTCCTTCGCCCGGGTCCGCGCGGCCACCGCCCCCCTCGCCCCGGCACTTGCCGCCGCCGTGGGGGCCACGCCAGGCCTGCCCGTGCTCGGCTGCGACCTGGGCGGCGCCAGCGTCCATGCGCTGCCCCCACTCGAGGACGCCCTGGTCGTGATCGGCGCCGAGGGCCGGGGTCTCTCGCCGGAGGTGCGCGCGATCCTCACCGCCCGGATCACGATCCCGCGCCGCGGGTCCGCGGAATCCCTCAACGCCGCGGTGGCCGCCGGCATCGTCTGCGCAGCCTTGCGACGGAGCTGAGGCGGCCGGGAAACCGCGTATCCGCCGCGGCGCGGGCGCGTCTTGCCAGCGTTCCCCCGCCGCGGTAGCCCCACCGCCCACCGCCCACCGCCCACCGCCCACCGCCCACCGCCCACCGCCCACC
>JBMTAG010000107.1:0-11899 GCA_049428505.1 Opitutaceae bacterium
CCGCCCGCCTGCTTGCCCTTGAGTTGGACGGTGTATTTGCCCGGGGCGAGGGTCAGGAGCAGGAGCGCGTCGTTCGAGGCCGGATTCGCCAAGGGAAACGCCCCCACGCCCGCCGCGAACGCCGCCAGCTCCTCCGCCCCGCCCCAGTTGTCATTCTCACCCACGACCACGCCGCCGTCGCCAAATAGGGTCAGCACCGGATCCGGCATCGTTTCCGGCACACCGAACGCCGCCAGCCCCGGCCCCACCGCCCGCACCAGCACGGTCCGCGCCGTCTCCCCGCCCAGGAAAAACCCCGCCACCAACGACTCCCCCTCGGGAATCTCCCGCCGCACCGACACGTTTACCAGCCGCGTCGAGGCCGCGGTCACTGCCGCCGCCGGGGTCGCATCGTACAACTCCGCGATGGCCACGCCCGGCGTGCCGGTGGCGTCGCGCAGCTCGAGGATATACCCGCCCGCCGGCAGCGCCGGCTGCAGGATCGCCGCATCCCGCGAGTCGGCGGAGGCGAAGGGAAACGCCCCCACCTGCTGAAAGGCCGCCGTCAACGCCGCGCCGCCGCCCCAATTGTCGTTGGCCGCCACGGCCGCGCCACCCGGGGTCTGCCAGACGAGCCGTGGATCCGGCATCACGTCCGATACCCCCAGCTGGGCGAGGGCCGGTCCGCCGCCCCGGGCGAGCAACGCCTTCATCCCATTGGTCCCCGCTCCGCCCACCACGGTCCCGATGGTCAGCACCTCGTTCCGCGCAAAGGGCGACAGGATGGAAAGGTTGATCAGCCGCCCGGTCTCCGCCGGCGTCGCCGCGGCGAACGTCACCGCGCATGGCCGACTTTCCACGCTCCCCTCCGCGTTCGCGACCACGCAGGTATAGGCGCCGGCCTCCGCCGCACCCACCGCGGGCAACACCAACAGCGGCCCGCGCTGTCCGGGCAGGGCGCCGCCGTTCCGCCGCCATTGGTACGACGGCGCGGGATTCGCGGTGGCCGCCACCGCCAACACCAAGGGCTGCGGCGCTCCCGCGGCCAGCCGCAACGCGGCCGGGGGTTGACTCGCCAAGACCGGCGCCGCCCGCGCCGCCCCGCCGCCCACGGTCACGGTCAACGTCCGCGTGATGCTTCCGCCACTGGTCTCGCTCGCGGTCACGGTGACCTCCGCGGTCCCCGGCAGGCCCGCCGCCACGGTCAGGGTCGTCCCGGTCACGGTCGCCGCCGCCACCGCCGGATTGCTGCTCGCCACGGTGAAGGCCAGCACGGCCGGACCGCTCCCGCCCGGGTAGACGGTCGCCGGGGTGACGCCGTTGATCTGGACGAAGTTGGCCGCGGTCGGCGTGCCGCCGGTGAAGTCCCGCACGGGCAGGTCCGAAAAGGCACCGCCGGCATTGGTCACGGGCAGCGCCGCGATGCGGTCGACGACCGCCATCCCACCGCCGAGCACGCGGCCAAACACCGAGTACCCGCCGCCATTGCTGGGGCCGAGGATGGTCGAGTTGTCCTTCACGTTGAAGTACCACTCGCTCGTCGCGCTGTTGAGGTCGCTGGTGCGCGCCGCGGCCAGGGTTCCGCGGGCGTTGGGCAGCACGTATTCGAGGGCCACGGGGGCCAGTTTGGCCACGGCCGAGACGTTGCTGCCACCGGTTGAACGGTAGCCGCCGCCCTGCACGATCGAAATGCCGCTCCCATCGAGGGCCGCCGAACGGTGGATGAAGGTTCCCGCGTAGGTGCCCGCCTGGACGTAAGCCAGAAAGTTGGCCGCGTGACGGGGCGCGGCGTCCGACCGCAGCTCCACGTTGAAGCGCCCCAGCACGGTGTCGAACTGCACCACCGGTCCCGCCACGCCCGGGAATCCGAAGTGGTTGCGCAGGTCGATGGCAACGGAACCACCGCCGGCGGCGATCGCCGGGGAAGGCAGGGCGAGCGTCGCGGTGAGCTGCGGGATCTGGGCCGCGAGCCGGCTCAGCGCGAGGAACAGGAAGCAAACCAGGAGGCGGGCGGACGTCATCCCGGCCAATGGAACCGCCCGCCGCCCCCGCGCCAACCCCTTTCGCGGGGCGGCGCGTTACCGCAGTTCGTAGATCTCGACCAGCGCCTCGCCGGTGCCGCCGTCCGACCCGCGGATCTGCGCCGTGTAGCCCCCGGGCGGCAGCGTAGTCACCAGCGCCGCATCGCGACTACCCGCCGTCAGCGGAAATGCGCCCACGCTCGCGAACGTGGTCGCCAGCCCGGCCGACCAGGTATCGTTCTCGGTCAGCTTCACGCCCGCCGCATCGTAGATCTCAAGCTTCGGATCGACCAGGGTCCCGCCCACGCCAAAGGCCGCCAAGGTCGGCCCCACCGCCCGGATCAGCAGCGGCTTGTTGCCGGTGCCGGAAATGGTGAATCCCGCGATCAGGAGGTCATCGCCGGTGCCCACGCGGTTGCGCGCCGAAACATTGACCAATCGCGCCGCGCCCGCCGGGCCGGTGTCATAGGCCTCGACCAACACGACCCCGCCCGTCGCCCCCGGCACCTGGGCAGTGAAGCCGCCCGGCGACAGCGGCGCCACCAGCGCGGCGTCGCGGCTCCCCGGCGTCAGCGCAAAGGCCCCGACCCCGGCGAACACCGGCGCCAAGGTCGTCGCCCAGTTGTCGTTCTCGTTCACTTTCACCGCGGCGCCATTGTAAATCTCCAGCCGCGGATCAGCCAGGGTGCCGGGCACCTGGAACGCCGCCAAGGTCGGCCCGATCGCCCGGAACAGCACGTCGCGGGAACCATCGGCCACCGCCACGCCCACGATCAGGGTCGCACTCGCCGCGAGATTGGTCCGCACGGACAGGTTGCTCAGGCGGGCGTTGGCATTCGGGGCGATCACGGTCAGGGTGGCGCCGGAGCTGAGCTGGCTGCCCCCGGCATTGGTGGCCACGACGGAATAGACCCCCGCATCGGTCGTCCGGACGTTCGCCACCGTATACGTGGCCCTCGTCGCCCCGGCGATCGGCTGGCCGTCCCGCCACCACTGTAGCGTCGGGACCGGCGTGCCACTCGCCGCGGCCGTGAAGATCACGGTCCCGCCCGCGAGGGCGGTCTGGTTCGCGGGCTGCTGGGTGATGGTCGGCGGCACCGGCGGCGAGCTGTCCGTGATACTGAAGCGAATGGGTTCCAAGGGGCCGTTACCGCCCGTCCCAAAGCCTTGCACAAAGACCGTGTACTCTCCGGCCGCCGTGGGCGTCCCGCTGATCACCGGGTTGCGCGAAATCACCGTCCCATTGGTCAACGCTGGCGTGAACCGCAGGCCCGGGGGGAGCGACCCCGTCACCCGGAAATACTGCGGCGCACTCGGGGTGCCCGTGTAGGTGAAGGTCAGCGAGAGCGGCGCGCCGACGTTGCCCGGCAGGGGATTGGCGGCAGGGTTGCGCACGAACGTCGTCGCGCCCGCCCGCGAATGCAGCGCGCCGAGCCCCGCCACGGTGAATGCCCCCTTGAGCATTTGCCCGAGGGGCGAGCGCAGCACGAGGGTCTCCGCCGCCGCCACCGCCGGCCGCACGGCCGGGGCGCGCTGCAGGAGGGTCATCAGCACGAAGCCGGGCAGGGTCAGCAGCGGGTACCGGGCGAAAAAGGCGGGGAGGGGCAGCATGGCGGGAGAAAAGGCCGACGCCGTTCAATTGCAACCGCAGCCATTGCCGCCGACGCCCCGCCCACCGGCCGCCGCCTCCCGGGAAAAGAAGGTGTGCTCCATCATCGTGGTGTGCAGCGGATCGCGGTCCGGGCGCAGGGCGTACGAGGACAGGGTGGCGCGTTCCCAGGGTTGGACGCGCACGAGCTGGGTGCCGGCGCAACCGGAACCGAGGAGGACAATCGCGGCGAGGAGCGGCAGGAGGCGTTGCATGGTCAGGGCTTTTCGGCGAGGAGGGCTTCGATCTGGGCCCGCAGCTCGCGCGCGGAGCGCTCGCCGTGGAACCCGCGGTGGAGGAAACGCACCCGGCCGTCGCGGCCGAGGAGATAGCTGGTCGGCATCGTCGGCACCGCCACGGCCCGCACGAGCCGCTGGGCCCGGTCGTGCACGACGGGGAAGGTCGGCGCCAGCCGCCGCACGAAGTCCGCTGCCGCCGCGGGCTTCTCATCGACGCCGACCCCGACGACGACCAGGCCCTTGGCCGCATAGTCGCGGTGCAATTGATCCAGCACCGGGAACGACGCCTTGCACGGCCCGCACCACGACGCCCAGAAGTCCACCAGGACCACCCGCCCGGTCCGTTCCGGCAGCGCCTCGCCCGCCAGGCGCGGGAGATCGTCGCCCGTCAGTTCGGGAAAGCGGTCGCCGGGCTGGATCGCCCCGCGCAGGGACACCACCGCGCAGGCCGTGGCGGCCAGCAGGCTCAGTTCACGTCGCGACATAATGGAAAAAGCCCCGCGTCTGCGCCCGGGTCTGCTCGCCCACGAGCAAGCCCTCCGCGCCAGGGAAGGATTGGATGAACTCCACGCCCCGGGGAATGCCCAGGACGAAGGCGGTGGTCGAAAGGACGCCCGCCTGCAGGCAAGTGCCGGCCACGACGGTGGCCTGTCGGCACCCGTGCGCCACGGGTCGCCCCGAACGCGGGTCGACGATGTGCCCGTAGCGGCGCCCCGCGATTTCCACGTGGCGCAAATAGTCGCCCGAAGACGCGACGGCCCGGTCGACCGCCGCCACGCTGCCCGCCGTGGCGCCGGGCCGCGCCGGGTCCTCCAATCCGATATGCCAGGCAGCCCGGTCCGGCGGCCGCCCCAGCGCCCGCAGGTCGTGCCCAAAGTCCACCAGCGCGTGCGCCACCCCGTGGCGGCGCGCGATCTCGATCGCCCGATCGACCGCGAACTCCTTCCCGAAGCCGCCGAAGTCGAGGGCCATCCCCGGCTCCGGCAGAAAGATGCGCCCCGGCGCCCGCGCGACCTTCTTCCACCCCACGAGGGCGCGCGCCCGCTCGATCTCCGCCTCCGTCGGCAACCGCGGCACCGGCGCCTGATAATCCCATAGGCGCTGCAGGGGCAGGCTGGTCGGATCCAGCACGCCCTGGGTCATGAAGTGGAGGGTGTCGCAGACCTGCAGCATCGCCTCCATCTCGGCATCAATCGCCACCCACTCCCGGCCCGCCGCGGCGTTGATCCGACCGATCAGGCTGTCGGGCCGGAACCGCGTGTAACGGGCCTCGAAGGCCTGCACCCACGCGACCAGCTCCTGTTCAAAGGCCTGGGCGGGCCGCGCGTCCGTGGCACCGAGATAATACTGCACCTCGCAGCGGGTGCCCAGCGCGGCAAAGCTCAGCCGCCGCAACGGACCCGCCGCCGCCGGTCCGGCCGGGACCGCGGGAGGGGGGCGATGGGCTTGCGCCAGTTGGGCCATGGGCGACTCCTTACCAGCCGAAGCGCGCGCCGACGGTCAGGATGTCCGCCCGGCAATAGGCGCTCTCGGGGGTGACGCCGTCCCGCCCGTGCATCGAGTACCGCTCGTAGGCCGCATCGAGCTGCAGCGCGGCGGTCACGTCCCAGATCACCTTGAACCCATAGGTGTGGGATTGGAGCGCGGAGAGCCGGTAGTCCGAGGAATAGAACGGACCTTGGGGGCGCGGTGGGCCTTCGCTCGGCATGATGTTGGTACCATCGAACTGGTAGCGGTAGAAGCGGGCGGCGGATTGGTCGTGGAACCGGTAACCCGGCCGGAAGATCACCCGGTCGCCCAGTTGCTGAAACCACGCGAGGTCCACCGTGTGGGCGCGCACCCCGTAGGAATCGCGGTGGTGGCGGTAGCTGGCGTCGAGGGCGCCCCGCAGTTGCGGGAAGGCGCGGTTCAGGGCGGCGAGGGCGAGGCGCTTGTCGCGGACGTCGGGCCGGTTCTCGGCGAAGGTGAGCGGCAGCGAAAGGCCGGGAATAATCTCCACCGTGCGGGCGACCAGCTTGTAGGGATCGGCCAGAAACCCGCGTTGCCGGCCCCAGGTGAGGTTGAGGGTGACGGAGGTCCGCGGGTCGAGCAGTTGGGTCACCCCGAGGATGGCGTCGCGGGTGCGCTTGTCCGCCCAAGGTTGCTGGAAGAACACCCGGACCTCGTCGGCGGTGCCCGCGAGGCCGGCGAGCAGGGTGGTGTTCTTCTGGTTGAATTCCGCCTGGCCGTTGACCGACCAGCCCACGGAATCGTAATCGCTCTCGAGGCTGCGGCCGGCGCCGACGGTGAGGGCGCCGCCGCTGAACTGGCGGGCGACGGTGGCGTTCCAGGCGCGGCGGCGTTCGGTGAGCTTGGCCAAGGGCACCTGATTGCTGCCGGCCGGGGCGGGTTCGCCCGTGGGCGTGGCGCCGGCGATGGCGTCCAGCACACCCTCGACCTTCAGCTTGGTGTCGGTCCCCAGGTTCTTTTCCACCGTGGCCCCGTGGACCTGGACGGCGATGCGGCCGGCGGCCTCGCGGTAATCCTGGTACTTGTAGCGGACGGCCTCCTCGGCCCGCAGGGCGCGGGGCGACAGCCAGACGAGGGCGGCGGCAAGCAGGGCGGCGCGGACCGGATGCGGGGCGAAGGGAGCCATAGGCGGCGGGAGGAGGTAAAGCTCCCGCGGCCCGGGAGGCAAATCAGGGCTGGGTGAAAAGGGTGAGATCGTCCGATCAGCTCAGAGATCGTCCGGGCGCAGTCCGGATTGGCGGGCAATTCGCGCGATCATCCGCGGGCCAAGTTCGTCGCCATCGTGAAAGGCGAAAACGAAATCAGGCCAACCTTCGCGCGAGAGGACCTTGTGGGACCCAGTCTGGCGTTTTACGCTCCATCCGATGCGAAGTAGCGCGGCGAGGACCAATCGGGCCTTCCGCGCCCCCCAGATGCTCATGCGGCGAACGTGAACACGTGGCTCAGCTCGGGCGGCTCTTCGCCGTGTTCAATCTTGTCGGCTAGCACTCGCAGGACCAACGCCTCCACTTTGGCCACCGCTTCTTTCTTGGTCGCTCCGTAGGCCATCGCTCCAGGCAGGGTCGGGACCTCCGCGATCCACCGTCCGTCGGCTTCCCTTTCGATTTCTACCCGCATGGGGGGAGATTGTTCTTAGCTGCCGGGATGGGCAAGTGGGTTCGCCGGGGTTCCTTTTGGTCGAGCCAGCGGCGCAATGATCGCCTTAGGCCCGGCTCGCGAGCAGGCTGGGGCGCCCCGCGCGCCGGGCGGCCAGTTCCAAGGTCACGGCAAAGAGGCCGGTGAACAGCAGGTCGCCGGCGAGGGTGTTGCGGAAGAACATCCACGTCGGCGGGAATTCCGGGCGACCCACGGTCAGGGCCTGCAGCCAGCCGGCGAAGCTGGCCGGATAATAGGGGTCGCGCAGCCAGGCGTCCGTGTTGGTCACCCCATAGAAGATCAGGGACGCCGTCAGGGCGCCCGCGCCGAGGGTGACCCACGACTTGCGGGCGGCCACGGCGCGGCCGAGCGGCAACGCCGCCGCGAAGCAGACGAGGCGGAGCACGGCGCTGGGCCAGGTCCAGCTCTCCCCGAAGGTCGCCGAGTAATAATGGTCCAGATACAGGTCCGAGGCGGCGAGGGCCACGAAGGGGACGGCCCAGAGGCGCCGGTCCTGCAGGTACACGGCCCCGCAGAAGGCGAGGGCCATCAGGGGGGCGAAGTTGGCCAGCGCGGGCGTATGGGCGCCGGCCACCCGCCACGCGGCGGCGAGGACGATCAGGGCGACGGCAAGGAGCATCGCCGGGAACTTGGGGCGGCGGCGCCCCGGACACAAGCACCGCCGCACCGGCCGCGCGTCCCGTTAGGTGGCGAAGCCGAAGCGATGGCGCTCCTCCTCCGCCTTCAGGCCAAGGGAGGCACAGATCCGCTTCGCGACGAGGGTGCGGGCGGCCACCTTGACGATCCGGTCGAACTCCGACCGGGGCAGGGCGACGCCCTGATGGCGGATCTCGCGCAGGCTCAGGCCGCGGTCGAGCGCCTCCTCGACGAAGCTTTCGCAGGCGAGGGGATCATCCGTGTAATAGACTTCCGGCGGGGGGGCGGGGTGCTGGCGCGCGGGGGCGCCGTATTCGACCGCGTAATTGGCAAGCATCGTGGGTCTCCTTTGGGTTGGTGGGTTCAGGGAATGAGGCGGTAATCGCCTTCATAAAGGGGGGCCAGGACCCGGTAGCGGGGCTGCAGGAAGGCGACCAAGTCGATCAGTTCCTGGACGGTCATCACGTCGTTCACGCCGGGCATTGGGGAGGACTTCATCTTCTTGCGCTCGGGGCCGGGGATCTTGTCGGAGAGTCCCGCCGTGGGATGGACGATGGCCGTGAGCAGGTCGCCATAGGTGCGGAGGCGGGCGACCTCGCCGCCGAGCATCAGTTGGTCGGCCGGGGCGGCCGTGGGGGCGGGGAGGTCGATGCCGGAGACGGTATGGCACGTGTGGCAGCGCAGGGAGACGAACGCGGTCTGGCCGCGGGCGGCGTCGCCCTCGGGCATCCGGAAGCTACGGAGGGATTTCTGGCCGGAGCAGCCGGCGCAGAGGCCGGCGAGGAGCAGGCCGGGAAGGATGGCGGTGCGGAGCATGGTGCAAGGGGCGCCGTCCGGGCGGGATTGCCCGGGACCGGCGAAGGCGGAAGATCGCCGCCGCGGGCCCGGTTTGCCGCGCCTTCCTTGCGAGCTGCTGGGCCCATCTTGCGGTTTCCCGGGGGCGGCCGCGGCGGGATTGAACTTGGCGGGGGCTCGTGTGTGCTGGCCGCGTGTTCACCACCTTGCGTCGCGCCGAGTACGCCGAGCTGATCGGGCTTTTCTTCCTGGTCGGGGCGGCGCTGGCGATGTGGTTCGTGCCGCTGAGCGCGGTGCTGGAGGCGCACGGCTTGGGCCACATCCGGCCGGTCGCCTTCGCCTCCTCGGGGGTCGCCGCCTTCATCTCGCCCCTGCTGTTCGGGGCGATGGCCGACCGCCACGCTTCCCCGGTGAAGGTCCTGCGGGGGCTGGCGCTGGCCACCGCCGTGACGGTGAGCCTCGCGACCACGGCGATCCGGGAGGGCTGGGGTCCGCTGCCGGTGCTGGCGCTGATCCAGCTGCATTCCCTGTGTTCCTCGCCCACCTGGAGCCTCACCTCGACCATCATCCTCGCGCGACTGCGGGATGCGCCACGGGAATTTGGGCCGGTGCGGGCGATGGCGACGTTCGGCTGGATGGGGGGCTGCCTGTGGGTGAGCCTGATTGGGGCGGACCGTTCAACGACCTCGGGCTACAGCGGGGCGGTGCTGTGGCTGGTGGTGGTGGCGTTCACCTTTCTGTTGCCGGCGGTGGAGAGCCCCCGGGCGGGCGAGGCGCGAAGCTGGACGCAGCGGCTGGGCCTCGATGCGCTGACCCTGCTCAAGATCCGGGACCACCGGGTGGTCTTCCTGACCACGACCCTGTTCACGATTCCCTTGGCCGGCTTCTACCCGTATGCGCCGCCGCACCTCAAGGAGCTGGGATTGGAGCGGATGACGGCGTGGATGAGCCTCGGGCAGGTCACGGAGGTGATCGCGATGTTCGCCTTGGGCGGGCTGATCCTGCGGTGGCGGCTGAAGTGGATCATCGCGGCGGGGCTGGGCTTCGGGGTGATCCGGTTTGGATTCAGCGCGCTGGACACGCGGACCGGGTTGATCGTGGGCATCGTGTTGCACGGGTGCTCGTTCACGCTGGTGAACATCACCGCGCAGATTTACCTGGATCAGCGGGTGGAGCCGTCGTGGCGGGGCCGGGCGCAGGCGTTGCTGTCGCTGATGAACGGGGGCTTCGGGAACCTGCTCGGCTATCTGGGCACGGGGGCGTGGTTCGCGGCGTGCACGGCGGGGGGCAAGACGCAGTGGGATGCGTTTTGGTTGGGGTTGGCGGTGAGTGTGGCCGGCGTGTTGGGGGTGTTTTTGGTGGCGTATCGGGGCCGGAGTTCAGGCCTGACGCCCCCGCCGTTCGCGCGGAACGGGTGAGGGGCGGGTCGGTGAATGATTGGCGCCCGTTGCAGCCGGGGCGCGTCGCCCCGGTCCCTGGAGGCGGAGACTGATGCCGGGCGCAGCCGGTCGGCTGACCGGAGCAAGCGTGCGGCCGGCTCCGCGCTCATGGGTGCCGTCGGCCGGACCGGGGCGGCGCGCCCCAGCCACAACGAGCCGCGGCCAGCACTTCTGGCTTCGGCCAGGCCCCTGGCGGGGTGGCCGGGAACGTCCCCGGTCCAACTACCCACTACTCGCTACTCCCTGCTCGCTACTTCGCCCCACTTCCTCACTCCAACTCCCACCCGCGGCGATACGCCCGGCGCACCAGCGGCGCCGCGTCGGGGAGATTCGTCACGCGCAGCGCCTTCGCGTCCCACAGGATCTTCCGCCCCGCCCGCAAGGCCACGTTGCCCAACAGCACCATTTCGCTGAACGGACCCGATTGCCCGAACGCCGACAGCGCCGGGCCCTTCCCGCGGATCGCATCGATCCACTCCCGGTACGGGCCGCCCCCCTGATCCATTGCGCCCTCCGCCGATTCCCCGCTCCCCGCCACCCGCGGCAGGGTCTTCGGCGGCAGCGTGAAACCCTTGATCAGGCCCTCCGGCTTGAACACCCAATCCTGCCGGGAGCGGCCGAAGAACATCCGGCCCTTCTCGCCCACCACCAGCAGATCGAAGCGCCGGAACACGTGGTCCGCCGTCGGGAAATCCGCCTTCCACAGCCGCTCCGGCGGTGGGTTCCGGTAAACCCCCTCCTTGGGCGAGACCCCGTCATACCAGACGACCGTCACCGGCCCGCCGAAGTGACTCGTCGGGAATTGGTACGTCACCCGCGACGAATTCGGCGCCGCGATCTCCGTGGTGCCCTCGGCCTCCGCCTCGACGCTGGTCGGTGCGCCGAGCCCGAGCGCCCAGTACGGCATGTCGAGGATGTGGCAGCCCATGTCGCCGAGCGCGCCCGCGCCGAAATCCCAATAACCGCGCCAATTGAAGGGCGCGAGGGCGCTGCTGTACTCGCGGAAGGGCGCGGGGCCGATCCATTGGTCCCAATTGAGGCCCGCCGGCACCGGCTCCGGCGTGGGCCAGGCCTTCATGCCCTGCGGCCAGATCGGGCGGTTGGTCCAGGCGTGGACCTCCGTGACCCGCCCGAGCACGCCGGCCTGCAGCAGTTCCACCGCGCGCCGGATCGGTTCGCCGGCGTGGGCCTGGTTGCCCATCTGCGTCTGCACGCGCGTCTGCGCGGCCGCCTCGGCGAGCCGCCGCGCTTCCCAGACCGAGTGGGCGATCGGCTTCTGGCAGTACACGTGCTTGCCGCCGCGCATCGCCAGCAGCGAGGCGTGGAAGTGGTGATGGTCGGGGGTCGAGACGACTACCGCGTCGATCCCGGGGTGCGTCGCGAGCATTTCCCGGTAATCGGTGAAGAACTTGGCGGCGGGAAAGCGGTCGAGGATCGTGTCGCCGGCGGCGCCGGCCTTGGCCTTCTTCCGGCGCGTCAGCTCGGGCCGCCGCGGGTTCACCACGTCGCAGAGGGCGACGATCTCCCCGCCGGCGGCGGCGGTGGCGAGCGTGTCGGTGTGGCCCTTGCCGGTGACGCCGATGCAGGCGACCTGGATGCGGCTGTTGGCCCCGCGGGCGGCGGCGGGCAGAATGGTGAAGGCCGCGGCGGCGCTGGCGCTGCGGCGGAGGAATTCACGGCGGGGCAGGGAGGACATGGGGAAGGGTAGGGAAGGCGGCCGGCAGAGGCCGGAAACCGCGATCGGCAAGACGATGGGGAGCGGATGGGGTAACGGGCAAGCCCGTCGCGGGCGAAGCGGGCCGCGCGGCCGGGAGTCTGCGTGAGTCGGGTGGCGGATCGCGAGCGATGACAGATGCCGGGGAAGGGGCAAAAAAAACGAGGCGCGGGTGCGCCTCGTGGGAGAGAGGGAAGGTGGAAGGGCGATCAGGCCTGAGCGGCCTTCGCGCGCTGCCGGCGGCGGTGGATCACCGCGGCGGC
>JBMTAG010000108.1:0-11710 GCA_049428505.1 Opitutaceae bacterium
GTCGGCCCCCGCGGTGGCGGGGTTCACGGAGTGGCTCACCGACTGGCGCCGGGCCGACCTCGACGGGCAGGCGGCCTTGGCCGGGCCGGGGGTCGCCCTCGCGCGGGCGCGCCGGGGTGAGTTGCGGGACCTCATCGCGCGCGACCCCGCCGCGGCCCTCGCCGCCGCCATCCCCGCCGGCCTGCGCGGGGGCCTGCCGCCCGCCGTCGCCGCGGAGCTGGAGGAATTGCTCGACGCCCGCGGCGATTGGGAGGTGACCGTCTCCTGCCCGGCCCCGGCCGACGGCCTGCAGCGCACGGCGATCCTCCCGGGCCGCCGGTTGGTCGCGCATACGCACGGGCGCCGACTCGCCCTGGCCACCAAATTCGGGCTCCCGCTGCACGGCATCGCCGTGGACGAGCTTGCCGCCTTCGCGCCGGAGCCGTGGCGCGCGCTCGACGACGACGAGAAGGCCGCCCGCGGGCTCGCGGCGGACGCGCTGGCGGTGAGCGTGGGTGGCGAGGTGGAGGTCTTCGCGGCGCCTGCCGCCTTCGCGGCCCGGCAGGAGGCGCTGCTCGCCGCGGAGGCCGGGGAGGGACCGTACCTGCCCGGTTCCGTGACGCCGCCGGCCGCCGCCAACACGCCTTGGATCCTGGGCCCCAAGCGCGTGCTCTGGGTGCAGGTGGATTTCGCGGATGACCCGGGCGCGGTCGCCTCCGCCGCGGAGATCGAGGCGACCAACGCCCAGGTGGCCGCGTTCTTCGCCGCCACCTCGCACGGTCGCACGACCTTTTCCTTCTCCATCCTGCCGGGCGTGCTGCGGATGACGCGCGACAAGGCCTTCTACAACGCCTCCGCCACCTCGTCCGGCCAGCTGCAGGCGGACGCCGCCGTGCTGGCCAAGGCCTACGACGCGGCCAACGGCGGCACCGGCGCCTTCGACCCGGCCACCTACGACCGCTGGATCGTGCTCTTCAAGCGGATGCCCGCCTATTCCTTCGGGGGGCAGGCCCAGCTGACGGGTCCCCAGGTGCGGATGAACGGCACCATTTCGCCCGGGACCACGTACCACGAACTCGGCCACACGCAGGGCCTGCGTCACGCCCACACTTGGATCCCCGCCGGTCCCGTCGCGACCGGCCCGGGCACGCACCTCGAGTACGGCGATCCGTTCGACGCGATGGGCCGTTCCGGCAGCAGCCCCCATAACCACTTCAACGTCAGCCAGAAGGACCGGCTCGGCTACCTGCCGCCCGAGGCGATCGCGTCCGTCACCACCTCCGGCACCTACCGGCTCCACCGGCACGACCACGCCGACGCCTCCGGCCTGCGGGCCCTGCGCTTCTCGCCCGCCGGCCTCGGTTATGACCTCTGGGTCGAGCACCGCCGCTTCGCGCCCACCTCGTTCGGCCCCGCCCTGGCGGATCGCGTCCGCCAAGGACTCCAGTTCCACTGGGGTCCGGGTCGCGCCCCCCGCTTCACCTCCGGCTCCGGCAGCTACCTCCTCGATGCCACGCCTGGCTCGGCCGGCGGCGCCGACGACGCGCCGTTGCGCTTGGGCGAGACCTTCGTCGATCCCGACGCCGGCATCACGGTGCGCCCCCTCGCCGTCGGCGGCGAGGCGCCCGCGGAGTACCTCGACGTCCAGGTCGCCTTTGGCGCCTTCGAGGGCAACGCCGAGCCCACGCTCGAGGTCGCCCTGCCCGCCGGCCGGCTGCTCGCCCGCACCAACCTCACCTTCCGCGCCACCGCGAGCGACCCGGACCGCGACCCGCTCTACTTCCGCTGGGACTTCGGCGACGGCACGCTCCAACCCACCCTCGACAGCCTCACCCGCCGCTTCCTCACCGGCGGCGTCTACACCCTCCGCGTCTCCGCCCACGACGGCCGCGGGGGTGTCGCGCGCCGCACTTTCGAGGTCAACGTTGAGGATACCCTCGACACCTGGACGCGCCGCGCCGAGGCCAACCCGCCCACCGCCGCGCAGCTCCTCTACGACGTCACCCACGCGCGCGGCCAGTTCGTCGCCGTGGGCATCAACCAGACCGTGCTCACCTCGCCCGACGGGGAGACGTGGACCCGGCGCACGTTCCCGGGCGGCAACAGCCTCACCGGCGTCGTGCACGACGGCACCCGCTTCGTCGCCTCGGGCTACCGGTTCAACAACGCCACCCAGAAGGGCCTCGTCGGCCTTTCCGAGGACGGCGTCCGCTGGACCACGGCGAACGTCGATGCCGGCACCGTGCAGTTCTGGGGCATCGCCCACGGCGCGGGCCGCCTCGTGATGGTGGGGGACGCCGGCGCCATCTACACGTCGACGGACGGCACGAACTGGGCGGCCGCGGCCTCCGGCATCACCAACGTCCTCCGCTCCGTGGCCTACGCCGACGGGCTGTTCGTCGCCACCGGCGAAGGGGGGCGCGTGCTCACCTCGCCCGACGGCCTGACGTGGACCAACCGCTCGCTGCCGGTGACGAACTCCTTCACCGGCGTCGCGCGCCACGCGGGGCGCTGGGTGGTCCGCTCGTTCAACATCGTCTTCGCCTCGGCGGATGGCGCGGCGTGGACGCGCGTGACCGCGCCCTCGGCGACCAATGCGGCCACCTACCGGATGCTGTCGGTGAACGGCGTGTTGCTCGCGGGCCTCGCCGGTGGGCGCCTGCAGCTGGCGGAGGACCCCGCGGTATGGGAGGGCATCGTGCCGGAAAGCTCCACCCGCTCCATCCGCGCCTTCGCCGCCGGTGGGGGCCGGGTGGTCGCGGTCGGCAGCGATGGCCTGCTGTTCTCCACCGGCTTGCCCGCGGCCGGTGAACCCGCGCTGCCCGTGCCCACGCTCCGCCTCGAGGCCGACGCGTTGAAGGTGGCGGTCGGCAAACCCAACCCGCTCGCCGCCGCCGGGGCCGGCTATGCCCGCCTCGAGCTCTATGCCAACGGCGTCAAGGTCAGTGAGGTCATCGGCCCTGGCGGCGCGTTGTCCTGGACCCCCGCGGCCCTCGGCACGTACTCGTTGCAGGTGCGCGGCGTCGACGCGGCCGGCGCGGGCGCGGTCTCCGCCGCGGTGCCCGCGATCGCCGGCCTGACCGGCTGGCGCTGGAACGGCCGCTCGCCCACCGGCGCCGACCTCAACGCCGCCACCCGCATCGGCGACCGCTGGTGGATCGTGGGCGCCTCCGGCACGGTGCTCACCCTCGACGACCAGGGCGAGTTCACGCCGGTCGACTTCCCCACCACGCAGCACCTCAGCGGCATCGCCCACGCCAACGGCCGCTGGGTCGTCACCGGCCCCTACGTCGACGCCGCTTCCCGCGAGGAGATCGGCTCCCTCTGGACCTCGACCGACGGCTACCGCTGGGCCGTCCAGTTCTCGGGCCCGCTCGACAACTTCAGCCTCAACTTCGCCGCGCACGCCGCCGGCACCTGGCTCGTCGGCAGTTCCGGCGGCCTCCTCCTCACGTCGGCCGACGCGCTGAACTGGACCCGCCGCAACTCGGGCGTCTCCGTCTCCCTCCGCGCCGCGGCCCGGGGGGCCGACACGTGGGTCGTGGTGGGCAACAATGGCCGCATCGTCACTTCGCCCGACGGGGCGACGTGGACCACGCGCCCGAGCGGCGTCACGGGCAATCTCCTCGGACTGGCCTACGCCGGGGACCTCTTCGTCGCGGTCGGCGCCGGCGGGGTGATCCTGACTTCACCCGACGGCCGGGAGTGGACGCGCCGCACTTCCGGCACGACCGCCAACCTCAACGGGATCGCGCGCGTGCTCGGGGCCTGGGTCGCCGCCGCCGAGACCGGCGGACCGTTGGTTTCGGCGGATGGCGTGAACTGGGATCCGGCCTCCACCGGTGGACTGGCGCTGAACGGCCTCGCGGTCGCGGCCGGCGGCGAGGGAGGCCTGCTGCTCGGTCGCGCCGGGGAGGCCTTTGCCGCCGACGCCTCCCCCGCGCAGTGGCGACGCCTCGGCCGCGGCGAGGCGGCCTCCCTCCTCGGCGTCCTCCACGCCGGCGGCCGCTTCGTCGCCGTCGGGCAGGGCACCGATCCCGTTACCCGCGCTCCCCTGGTGCCGATCCAGTTCTCGACGGACGGCGTCAGCTGGACCCGGGCCGCGCCCAACGCGGCCTTCGGCAATCTCAACGAGGTCGCCTTTGGCCAGGGCCAGTACGTGGCCGTCGGCGATGGGGGCCGGATCCTCACCTCGCCGGACGCCGCGGCGTGGACCGCCCGTACCTCGGGCGCGACCGCGCCGCTGCTGGCGATCGCCGCCGGGCCGGAGCGGTTCGTCGCCGCGGGCGGCGGCGGCACCGTGCTCACCTCGGCGGACGGCGTCGCCTGGGCCGCCGGCACCTCCGGGGTGACGACCGCCCTCAACGCGGCCGCCTTCGGCGCGGGCCGCTTCGTGCTCGTCGGCGCCGGCGGCCGCATCTTGTATTCGACCGATGGGGCGGCGTGGACCGCCGCGACCAGCGGCGTCACCGGGGTCCTCCATCAGGTGGGTTATTTCGACGGCCCCGGGTTCCTTGCGGTGGGCGACGGCGGCACGATGCTCGCCTCGCGCGACGGCGTGGAGTGGTCGCCGGTCGAGACCGGGGTGGCGGATGCGATCTACGCGGTGGCCCGCACGCCCCTCGGGTACGTGGCCTCGGCCGGCAGCAACGGTGCGCTGCTGGTTTCCCCCGACGCGACCGACTGGTCGGTGAGCGCCCTGCCGGTCAACCGGATCATCCGGGGCGTGGCCGCGGGCGCGGGGGCGATCGTCGCCGTCGGTGACCAGGGGGTGTCGTTGACCTACGAGGCGCGCGACTCGCGGCCGGCGCCGGAGATCCGCACGCCCCCGGTGGCGCAGGCCGTGGTCCCGGGGGCGCCGGTGCGCCTGACGGTCGCGGCGCGCCATGCGGAGGGTGCGGTCTACCAGTGGTACCGGGAGGGCGTGGCGCTGGCGGGAGCGAACACCCCGGTCCTCGAGCTGGCGGCGTTCCAAGCGGCGGATGCCGGCAGCTATGTCGTGGCGATCACCTCGCGGAGTGGCACCACGGGCAGCACTCCGGCGGTGCTCTCCGTGGCGGCGGCGACGGATCCGGGCCGGTTGGTGAACCTCTCCATCCTCACCGCCCTGGCGGGCGCGGACGACGCGTTCACCTTCGGCGTGGTGGTCGGCGGCGGGGGGACCTCCGGCGCGAAGCCGCTGCTGCTGCGGGCGGCGGGCCCCTCGCTGATCCCGCTGGGCCTCGACCCGGCGTCCATCCTGCAGGACCCGAGGCTTGAGCTCTTCACCGGCCAGACGGCGGTGGGTGGCAACGACAACTGGGGTGGCGGCGCGACGTTGTCCGCGGCCTTCGCGCAGGTCGGTGCCTTCGCCTATGCGTCCCCGGGCTCCCGCGACGCGGCGCTCTTCCTCCCGGCCCTGGCGCCGGGGGCCCACTCCGCGCGCATCGCGGGGACCGGCCCGGGTACCGTGATCGCGGAGCTCTACGACGCGACGCCCAACGGCCAGTTCAGCGCGACGACGCCGCGGCTGGTGAACGTCTCCGTGCTCAAGCACCTCGGCCCCGGGTTGGTCGCGGGCTTCGTCGTGGGCGGGTCCGCGCCGCGCACCGTGCTGGTCCGCGCGGTGGGCCCGACGCTGGGGGAGGCACCGTTCGGGGTGCCCGGGGTGGTGGCGGATCCCGAGTTGCGGCTCTTCGCCGGGGAGCGGCGGATCGAGGCCAATGACAACTGGGGTGGCGGGGCCGCGCTGGCCGCGGCGTTCGCGCGCGTCGGCGCCTTCGCCCTGCCGGTGGGTTCGCGGGACGCCGCCCTGCTCGCCACCCTGCCGCCCGGGGCCTACACCGCGCAGGTCAGCGGCGTGGGGGGCACCACCGGCGTGGCCCTGGTCGAGGTTTATGAGGTTCCCTAAACCGGCCCTGCCCTTGCTCCTCGCGCTCCAGGTTCCCCTCGCCGCCGCCGCCCCCGCCCCCGAGGCCGTGGTGGTCGTCGCGGCCGACCTGCACTCCGCCTACGAGCGCTCCGCGCAGTTCGTCGCGCTGGTCGACGCCGTGCGCGCCCGGCATCCCGGGACGCCGCTCGCGGTGGCGATCAACGGCGACACGTTCGAGCTCGGCAACGCGGTCGCGCGCCGCAGCGAGGGCGAGGTGGATTACGCCTTCCTCGCCGCGCTGGCCCGCCGCGGGCCGCTCATCGTCAACCTCGGCAACCACGAGCCCGACTTCCACGACGTCCCCGAGACCATCCGCCGGCTCCGCGCGACCGGGGCGCAGCTCGTCGCGGGCAACTTCCGCGATCCCGCCGCCGGTGCCCCGGAAGTCGCGGCGAGCGTGGACGTCCCCCTGGGCCCGCACCGCGTGCGGTTCATCGGGGTCACGACCGACCGGCTGGCGACGTTCCGGGCGGCGGTCCGGCCCCAGCTCGACCTGGCCGATCCCGTGGCCTGGGCCCGCGCCGCGCTGCCCGGCCTGCTGCCCGCGGGCGAACCGCTCGTGCTCCTCAGCCACGCCGGCCTCGCGGCCGATCGCCAGCTGCTGGCGCTCGTGCCGGACGGCACGCTCGTGGCCGGCGCCCACGATCACCTGCGGTTCACGCACGAGACCGGTCGCACCGCCTACTTCCACGCCGGCAGCTGGCTCGAGGCTGCGGCGGTCGCCCGCCTGGAGCGCGACGCGGCGGGCCTGCGGTGGCGCGTCGCGCTGGAGGAAGTCCCCGCCGCGCCCGCCGATCCCGAGCTCGCGCGTCGGATCGGGTCCGTCCGCGCGCGCCACCTCACGCCGGAGGACGCCGCCGTCGTCGGCCGGGCCCCGCGGGACCTGGCCCCCGCGGCGGCGGCGCGGTTCGTGGTGGAGGCCGCGCGGCGGGCCGCCGGGGCGGATGCGGCGATGGTCGGGGCGACAACCTTCGGCGCCGGTCTGCCCGCGGGCGACGTCCCGCGGCACGCCTTCGACGCCTGCGTCCGGTTCGACGGACCCCTCTTTGCCGCCGAGGTCGACGGGGCCTGGCTGCTCCGGCTGCAGGCGCGCTGCAACCAGGGGCCGGACACGCCCTTCGCGGAACGCGCGGGGGAGAACCTGGTGTTTGCCGTCGCTGGTCCGATCGAGGCCGGGCGCCGCTACCGGCTCGTGACCAGCGATTGGTCGGCCCGGCAGGCGCCCCGCTATTTCGGCCCCGATGCGCCGGCCTTCGCGGAAGTCCCGGGCGTGACCCTCAAGGCCGCCGCCCGCGCCGCCCTGCAACCCTAGTTTATCGAAGGGAGCCGGACCCGCCGGCGTTTGTGTTCGCCAGCGCGGGCGGCCGGCCCTTTTGCTCGCGGGATGGGTTTCTTCGACCGCTTCGCCGCCCGGAAGCCGGTGCCCGGTCCCGCGTCGCCGGCCGCCGGGCAACCGGTGCCTGCCCCGGTCGCGCCCGCCGGCAACGTCCAGGCGCGGCTGGTCGCCGCCCGGGAACGTCTCGAGGCGCGCGACTTGCCCGGTGCCCTCGCCGTCTACGAGGACGTCCTGGCGGGCCCGGCGGGGGACCGCGCCGACGTGCTCGTCACCATCTCCGGTGATCTCGGTGCGTCCGGCCACCTGGCGCCGATCGTCGAGTTGATCGCCCCACGGTATGACGCCGACCGGCACGGGCCGGCCACGGGCCTCAACCTGATTCAGGCTTATCTTGCCCTCGGCAACGCGGACGCCGCCCAGCACGTGTTGGACATCCTGTTCGCCCTCAACCGGCCGGAGCTGGAGGACCGGCTCCACGGCTTCTCCAACGCCATCGCGGAACTGCTGGCCGCCCCCGATGGGGCGGCGGCCGCCGGGCCCGCCGGGGCCGAGGGAGCGCCGAGGATCGGACTGATCACCGTGAGCAAGCCGGTGTGGTTCTACGGGCTCGAACCCATGGCCGCCCAGTTGCTCCCGCCCAAGGGGGGCCGCCTCCGCCGCATCGCCTTCACCCAGCTGGCGCAACCCGGCGTCACGCCTTCCGCCGAGGCCTTGCGTGGCCCGGAGGACGAGGTGGCCCGGCTCAGCCGCGCCCTCCCGCTCTGGTTCGCGGAGACGTTCTCCTTCGCCGCCCTCTACGAGGCGGTGGCGGCCGTGGCTTTCCAAGCCGGAGCGGAGGGGCCGGCGGGCAACCATCCCGTGGTGTTCTCCACCGAGTGGACGCCCGAGAACCTGCGCCAGCTGGTCGAGACCCACGGCGAGGGAATCGATTACATCGTCACCGGCTCGCTGCGGGTCAGCGCGGGCGACCACGAGGTCGTGCTGCGCGTCTGGGAGGTGAAGGGCCTGCGGGAGCGCAAGGTGTTCCCGGCGCGCTGGACCCCCGCCACCGCGGATGCGGTCCTCTCGCGCCTGCACGCCGACCTCCGGGCCTACCTGGAATGGTCGCCGGCGAGCGCGGCTTACGCTTACGTCGTTCCGGCGCAGCCCCGCGCGTGGCTCGACACGCTGGGCGCCTCGCTCGGGCTGTTTCTGGCCGAAAAGGCCGTGTTGCCGCCGACGTGCCTCGCGCCCGCCGCCGCCGACGTCGCCGCCGCCGCCGCGCGCGCCCCGGCCAGCGAGGGTGCCTCGCTGGCCTACCTCACCCTCCGCGCCCGCGCACGGCAACTGGGCCTGGCCGACGCCCCGCTCGCCCCGGTGGCCCGTTCTCCGCTGGCGCACCAGGCCCGCGATTTGCTCGGCTGAAGCCTCTCCCCGATGAAAACCGCCTCCCTCCCGCTCGCCCTCGCGTTCCTCGCGCTGACGACCGTCCTGCCTGCGCAGCGCATTATCCGCGGCCCCTACCTCCAGCTGGGCACCCCGGACAGCGTCGTCGTCCGCTGGCGCACCGACGTCCCCACCGAGAGCGTGGTCCGCCTGGGCGCCGATCCGGCGCGCCTCGACCGCACCGTCCAGCCCAAGGGCAAGACCACCGAGCACATCGTCCACGTCGGCGGCCTCCAGCCGGCCACGCGGTATCACTACGCCGTCGGACACCCAGCGGGCGTCCTGCCCGAGGGCGCCGGGACCGTGGTGACTTCGCCGCCGGCCGGCGCCCGCCGGCCGATTCGCACGTGGGTCGTCGGCGATGCCGGCACCGCGGGTACCAAGGGTTACGAGGGTCAGCAGGCCGCCGTGCGTGACGCCTACCTGAAGTTCACCGGCGAGCGCCATACGGACGTCTTCCTCCAGCTGGGGGACAACGCCTACAACACCGGCACGGACGCCGAGCATCAGGTCGCGGTCTTCGACGTCTACCGCGAGATCCTCCGCCGGACCGTGACCTGGCCGACCCTGGGCAACCACGACGCGGGCTCCGCCAGCTCGATCACCCAGTCCGGCGTCTACTTCGATATCTTCACCCTGCCGACCCGCGCGCAGGCGGGCGGGCTGATGTCGGGCACCGAGGCGTATTATTCCTTCGACTACGGCAACATCCACTTCGTCTGCCTCGACTCGCACGAATCCGACCGCTCGCCGGACGGGGCGATGCTGACCTGGCTACGGCATGACCTGGCGGCGACGAAGCAGGACTGGATCATCGCCTACTTCCACCATCCGCCGTACACCAAGGGCTCGCACGACTCGAACGTGGAGCGGCAATTGGTGGAGATGCGGGAGAACGCGCTGCCGATCCTGGAGGCGGGCGGCGTCGACCTGTGCCTCACGGGCCACAGCCATTCCTACGAGCGTTCGTTCCTGATCGACCGGCACTACGGCAAGCAGGACTCCTTCCAGGCGAAGATGAAGGTCGACGGCGGCGACGGCCGGCCGGACGGGACCGGACCCTACCGCAAGGCGACGTTCGGGAAGGGCGTGCACGAGGGGGCGGTTTACATCGTGGCGGGCAGTTCCGGGAAGATCACGGGCAAGTCCGAGAAGACCGCGGCGCGCGGCTTCCTCGACCACCCGGCGATGTTCCTCTCCCTCTACCGGCTCGGCTCGCTGGTGCTCGACGTCGACGGCAACCGGCTGGACGCGGCCTTCCTGACGGAAAAGGGCGAGCGGCTCGACCACTTCACGATCCTGAAGGGCAAGTGAGACCTGCCCGCCTCCTTCCCGCGGCTCCCGGCGTGGCCGGGCGGGCCCCCTGCACCGACTGATGCTCCCCTCGCGCTCGGGTTCGTTCCCGCTCTTCCGGTTCGCGGGCGTCCGCGTCTACCTCCACTGGTGGTGGTTCCTGTTCGCCGCGATCGACCTGAGCGTGCGGACCCGCGCGTACACGTCGTTCGCGTGGAACGTCGCCGAATACCTGGCGCTCTTCGGCATCGTGCTGCTGCACGAGTTCGGCCACGCGCTCGCGTGCCGGCAGACCGGGGGCAAGGCGGACGAGATCATCCTCTGGCCGCTGGGCGGGGTGGCGTTCGTGCAACCCCCGCCGCGCCCGGCCGCCGAGCTGTGGAGCATCGCGGCCGGCCCGCTGGTCAACGTGCTGCTCGTCCCGGTGATCCTCGGATTCTCGTGGGCGCGTTCCCAGTTCGGCTGGGGGCTGGACAGCCCGGACTACCGCCGCTTCCTCAGCGCCTTGTTCTGGATCAACTCGGGCCTGCTCGCGTTCAACCTGGTCCCGGTTTACCCGCTCGACGGCGGGCAGATCCTGCGGTCGATCCTCTGGTTCTTCCTGGGCCGGGCCCGCAGCCTCCGGTTCGCCGCGATCTCCGGTGCCGTCGGCGTGGTCGCGCTCGCCGTCACCCTGCTCTTGCTGCAGCCCCAGCGCTGGCTTTTCACGCTGCTCATCACCGGCTTCCTCGGCTCGCATTGCCTCAGCGGCTTCCGCCACGCCCGGCAATTGCAGGCCCTCGAGCGCTTGCCGCGGCACCCGGGCTTCTCCTGCCCCGACTGCCGGACCTCCCCGCCGGGCGGGCCCCTGTGGCGTTGCCCCGGCTGTCGCCAGGGCTTCGACCCGTTTTCCACCGGCGGCATCTGCCCGCATTGCCGGACGCCCCGCAACGTCATCCCCTGCCCGCACTGCGGCAGCGATCATCCGGCCTCCGCCTGGGGACTGAAGCCCCGCGCCGGCGCCGACCCGCGCGTGATCGACATTTGAACCGCCTTTCCCCGATGCGCCCCGTCCGGATCCTCCCCGCCCTGCTCGCCCTCGCGGCCGCGCTGCCGGCCGCCACCCCGCCGGCCGCTCCCGTCCCCGCGGCGCCGCCCGCCGCGCGTTACGAGGCGGGCCCCCGCACCCGCGACGGCATCGGCAAGTATTACTTCGGCCGCGAGATCTCCCAGGTGATGGGCCACCTCGGCGCCGGCTGGCTCGAGCGGTCCGAGCGCGAGGAGGAGGAGCGCACGGACCTCCTGCTCGAGGCGCTGCGCCTGCGGCCGGGCGACGTGGTCGCGGACTTCGGGGCGGGCAGCGGGTACTTCACGTGGCGGATGGCGCAACGCGTCGGGCCCGGCGGGCGCGTCCACGCGGTCGAGGTCCAGCCGCTGATGTTGGAATTGCTCCGGGCCAACGTCGCGCGGCGCGGGGTCGCCGAGCGCGTGCTGCCCGTGCTCGGGACCGAGCGCGATCCGGGGCTGCCGGAGGGCGCGCTCGACCTGATTCTGCTGGTGGACGTCTATCACGAGCTGGAATTCCCGTTCGAGGTCACGGCGGCGCTGGCGCGGGCGCTCAAGCCGGGCGGCCGGCTGGTGCTGGTCGAGTACCGCGGGGAGGATCCGGAGGTGCCGATCAAGCCCCTGCACAAGATGACCGTCGCCCAGGTGCGGCGGGAAATGGCCGTGCACCCGCTGGAGTTCGTCGAGAACCTCGGCGTGCTGCCCCGCCAGCACCTGCTGGT
>JBMTAG010000109.1:0-11691 GCA_049428505.1 Opitutaceae bacterium
CCCCCCCCGGGAAGCGAGACGGGGGGCCGTTACTCCTTCTTGCGGGCCTCGTCGAGGATGTCGCCGAGGTTCATCATGTCGTTGGAGGCGCTGCGGTTGAGGGCCTCGTAAGCCGAGGTCTCCGCCGCGAGCTCCGCGTCCGAGTAGTTGGCCGCCTTGATGGAGAGGCCGAGGCGACGCTCCTCGCGGTCGATCTTGACCACGCGGGCGGTGACCTCCTGGCCGGGCTTGAGGACGTCCTTCACCTTGTCGATGCGCTCCTCGCTGATCTGCGAGATGTGCACGAGGCCGTCGATGCCGTCCTTCAGCTCCACGAAGGCGCCAAAGGAGGTGATCTTGGTCACGGTCCCCTTGACGACGTCGCCGATCTTGAAGAACGAGTCGATGTCGCTCCACGGATCGTTGCCGAGCTGCTTCATCCCGAGGCTGATGCGCTGCTGCTGCGCGTCGACGTCGAGCACGATGGCGTCGACCTCGTCGCCCTTCTTCAGGACCTCGGACGGGTGGTTGACCTTGCGGGTCCAGCTCATGTCGGAGACGTGGACCATGCCGTCGATCCCCTCCTCGAGCTCGATGAAGGCGCCGTAGGTGGTCATGTTGCGCACCTTGCCGCGGACGCGGGCGCCGATCGGGTAGTTGTGGCGGACCATGTCCCACGGGTTGGGCTCCAGCTGGCGGAGGCCGAGGGAGATCTTCTGCTCCTCCTTCTGGATGCCGAGGACCACCGCATCGAGCTCCTGGCCGACCTTGAGCAGCTCGGAGGGCTTGGTGATGCGCTTGGTCCAGGACATCTCGGTGATGTGCACGAGGCCTTCGACGCCGGGTTCGATCTCGATGAAGGCGCCGTAGGGCACCAGGTTGACCACCTTGCCGTGGACCTTCGCGCCGACGGGGAACTTCCGGTCGATCTCGTCCCACGGGTTCTTGGTGGTCTGCTTGAGGCCGAGGGAGACGCGCTCCTTCTCGCGGTTGACCTCGATGATCATCACCTGGACCTCCTCGCCCTGCTTGAGCATCTCGCTCGGGTGGGAGATGCGGCCCCACGACATGTCGGTGATGTGCAGCAGGCCGTCCATCCCGTCGAGGTCGATGAAGGCGCCGAAGTCCGTGATGTTCTTGACCACGCCCTTCCGGATCTGGCCGGGCTGGATGCTTTCGAGCAGGTTGCGGCGCTTCTCCGCGCGCTGCTGCTCGATGAGCTCGCGGCGCGACAGGACGATGTTCTTCCGCTCCAGGTTGATCTTGAGGACCTTGAAATCGTAGGTCTGGCCGACGTACTGATCCAGGTTCTTGGGGGGCTGGATGTCGATGTGCGACGCCGGCATGAAGGCGTCGACGCCGATGGAGATGATCAGGCCGCCCTTGACCTTGGCCTTGACGCGGCCGACGGCGACGGAGCCCTCCGGGAACTTGGTGAGGATGTTGTCCCAGTTCTTCTTCTGCTCGGCCTTGTCGTAGGACAGCACGGGCGCGCCGGACTTGTCCTCGAGCTTTTCGACCATCACCTCGATGGTGGCGCCGATCTGGAGCTCACCGATGTCGATGAACTCGTTGGCGGAGATGACGCCCTCGGATTTGCCGCCGATGTCGACGACCACCTCATTCTGCCGGATCTCGGTGATGACACCCGGGACGATCCCGCCCTCCCGCAGCTTGTCGAACGACGACTGGGCGAGCAGTTCTTGCATTACGGAACTCATAGGCAATGACGCCGGCCGGCCGCCTGCTCCACGAGCGGTCTTCCGACGGGTTCGGACCCGCCGCAAGGCGGGCCCGGATGGGTTGAAGGTTGCACTGACAGTGGGGGCTGGCGGGAGCTCGCGGCGTGACGCCAACCCGACCGACTGACTGCCGCGAACGAGCAGGCTCGCGCGCGCCCGCGGCCGGGGCAAGCGCAATTCCGTCCCTCCCCGCCCCGCCGCCGCGCGCCTACTTTTTCCCGCCCTTGCGCTGTTCGTAGCCTTCCGCCCCGAACTTGCGCTCCAGCACGAAGGCACGGGTCGCATCAAAGATGCGGAGCTCGCCGGTGATGCGCGGATCCCCGGTCCGACGCTGGTAATCCTCCAACCGGCCGCGCAGACGGGCCTTGACCGCCGCGAGCGCGGGGTCCGCGGCAAGGTTGCGCAATTGCCACGGATCCTCCTGCGAATCATAGAGTTCCTCCCGGGGCCGCGGCGCCCGATAAAGTTCCGTGAAGGCCCGGACCGCCGGATGCTCGGGATGCCGCGCGATCAGCCCGAGCTCATCGACCGCCGCCGCCGAAGCCTCATACTCGGCGTCCGGACGTCGCTCCCGCGGATCCAACCGCAGCCGGGGAGTGGCCGAGTAATTCACGATGTACTGGTACCGCTCGTCGCGGATCGTCCGGGCGGCGAGGCTCAGTTCCGACTCCTCCCCGTGCCATTCCAAGCCGGCCGCCGTCCAAGTGCGCGCGGCATCCACCCACCCGGATCGACCGGAGCGCAACACGGGCAGCAGCGAGCGGCCGGTCATCTCCGCTGGCACCGGCACCCCGGCCGCCTCGAGCATCGTCGGAGCGAGGTCGATGAAATTGGCGAAGTCCTCGATCACCCGGTCGCCCGCCATCCCCCGTGGCCAGGCGATCGCGAGGGGCACGTGGATCCCCCAGTCGTGCACGTTCGTCTTGGCCCGCGCCATCCCCGTGCCGTTGTCGGCCGTGACGATGATCAGGGTGTTCTCGAGCTCGTCGCGCCGCTCCAGCACCGCCAGGACCCGCCCGAGATCCTCGTCCGCCTGCCGGAGCTCCTGCATCATGTTGGCCCGGGCGCGACGCAGCCCCGGCGTGTCGGGCAGGAACCCGGGCACGGGCAACTGTTCCGGCGTGAGCCCCGTCTCGGCGGCCAGCCGGCGGTGATTGTCCTCGGCCCACGGGGAGTGGGGTTCGGTCACCCCGACCCAGAACCAGAACGGTTGGCCCGCCGGACGGGCGTCAAGGAACGCCTCGAGGTTGCCGGCATAGTCCGTGATGCTGATGCCCGGTCCGGGAGCGGCGCGCCGGCGGGCAGAGTAGGCCTTTCCCGCGGGATTACCCTTTCGGTCGGAGGGCGCGCCGAGGAGACCGGGGCCCCAGCCCTTCCCGGTGAAGCCCGTGTGGTACCCGGCCGCCGCGAGCAGGTCCGGGAGGCAGCGGAACTTGGCCGGCACCCACGCTTGGATGAAGGCCCCCTGTTCCAGTTCCCAGAAGTTGCGGCCCGTGAGTAGCGCCGCACGTGCCGGGGCGCACGAGGGCGCGGAGGCGTAGCCCCGATTGAAGAGGGCGCCGGCCCGGGCCACGCGGTCAAAATGCGGGGTCGGCACCCGGTTCCAGCCATAGATGCCACGCTCAAGCCAGCTCTCGTCGTCCGAGATGAAAACGAGAAGGTTGGGCCGGGCGCCGGACGACGCGGGAGAAGGGGCCCCCGCCGCTCCCGCGCCGAGCAGAATGAGGAGGCAGACCAGGCCCCGGGAAAACAGGCGGCTCATTGCGGGACACCTTGGCGCCTCCCCCGGACCAGTGCAACGCCGCCGAAAGCCGGCGTTACGCCCGCGCCGCCGGCAGCCGGATGAAGAATTCGGTGCCACGCCCGGGGGTGCTCTCCACGCGGACATCTCCCCCATGGGCCTGCACGACGTTCTTGACGATGGCCAGCCCGAGGCCGGTGCCACCCTGCTCGCGGGCGCGGGCCTTGTCGGCACGGTAGAAGCGCTCGAAGACCCGCTCCAGCGCCTCGCCGGCGATGCCCGGGCCGTCGTCGCGCACGGAGATCTCGACTTGCCCCAGGCTGAGCTCGCGGCCGCGGACCTCGACGATCCCTCCCTCTCGGCCGTACTTGATCGCGTTGTCCACAAGATTGGCGAGGGCCTGGCCCAAGCGGTGGGCGTCCGCATGGGCCGCGAGCTCGGCGGGCACCGACTGAACCAGCGTAACCCCACGGCCGCGGGCCAAAATCCAAGCATCATCAATCGCATCCTGCGCCGCCGCGGCCAGCGGAACGGTGCGCAGGTCGAGGTCGATGCGGCCGGAATCCAGGCGGGCCAGCAACAGCAGGTCGTCGAGGAGCAGCGTCAGGCGATTGGCGTGTTTCTCGATGATCTCCAGGAAGCGCGCGGCAATCTGGGGATCCTGGCGGCCGCCGTCGATGAGCGTCTCCGTGGCGCTCTTGATCAGCGAAAGGGGGGTGCGCAACTCGTGACTGACATTGGCCACGAACTCCTGCCGCACCCCCTCCAGCCGGCGTAGCCGGGTCAGGTCGTGGAACACCAGGATCGCCCCCTCCCCCTCCCCTTCCGGCGTGCGCAGCGCGAGCGCGTTGACCTGCAGCCAGCGGGTCTCGGTCACCCCGTCGATGCGGAGCTCGTGATTAAGGACCTCCGGCTCGACCGTCAGCCGCGCGACGATGGCGGCGACCTCGTGGTGCCGGGTGGCCTCGAGCACGGTGCGGCCGGCGGCGCCGGCCTCGAATTGGAACATCGCGGCCGCCGCGCGGTTCGCCAGGCGGAGCCGGCCATCCTGGCCGACCACGAGGATTCCCTCCACCATCCGGTCAAAGAGGGCCTCCGTGCGGACCGCCTGGGCGCGAAAACCGGCCTCGCGCTGCAGGCGCTGTTCCTCCAACTGCCGCGCGTGGGCTTCCGCCGCGCGGACCGCGCGGGTCCGGAGATGCCAGGCGACCGCGGCGGTCGCGAGCCAGCCGAGGGCAAGCAGGACCGCGACCACGCTCATTCTGAACCGCGGAACCGGTAACCGACCCCGCGGATGGTCTCCAGCAGTTCGGCTTCGGCGCCCAGCTTCTCGCGCAGCCGCCGCATGTGGGTGTCGACCGTGCGGCTGTCGATCGGGTTCTCGTAGCCCCAGACGTCCTGCAGCAGGCGCTCGCGGGTCTGCACGCGCCCGCGCCGCTGGGCCAGCACCTCGAGGAGCCGGAACTCCGTGGCCGTCAACTCGACGAGCCGGCCCGACAGGCGCACCTCGTGGCGGGGCACGTCGATCTCCAGCCGGCCGAACCGCATGCGCTCCGTCTCCGCCGCCCCGGCGCGGGAACGTTCGAGCAGCCGGCGAATGCGCAGCATCAGCTCGCGCGGGCTGAAGGGCTTGGTGACGTAGTCGTCCGCCCCGAGCTCGAGGCCGATGACGCGATCCATCTCGGCGGCGCGCGCCGTGAGCATGATCACGGGGATGGCGGCGGTACGGGGATCGCGGCGCAGGAGCTTGCAGACTTCCAGGCCATCGACCTCGGGCAGCATCAGGTCGAGGAGGATGACCGCGGGCAGCTCCTCGCGCGCGAGGGCGATCGCGCGGGCCCCATCCCGGGCCAGCAGCGGCAGGTAGCCGGCCTCCTTCAGCTTGAAGGCGAGGACCTCCAGGGCGTCCGGCTCGTCGTCGACGACGAGCACCTTCGGCCTAGTCGCGCTGGCGGTCGGCATGGCGGATGTCCTTGGCCTCGTAGAGGTAGACGACCTCCTCGGCGATGTTGGTGGCGTGATCCGCGATGCGTTCGATCGCCTTGGAGATGACCATCAGCTTCAGGCAGCGCGTGATGGTCTGGGGACGCTCGACCATGAAGCTGGAAAGCTCGCGATGCAGCTGGCGATTAAGCTCATCGACGTCCTGGTCGCGGGGGATGACCTGCCGCGCCCCGGCCGCGTCGCGCTGCACGAAGGCGCTGATCGCGCCGCGGAGCATCTCCAGTGACATCGCGGCCATCCGCGGCAGGTCGACGTAGGGCTTGAGCTGGGGCTCACTGTTCAGCTCCTTCGCCCGGCGCGCGATGGTCACGGCCTCGTCGCCCACGCGCTCGAGGTTCTGGGAGATCTTCATGCCCTCGGTGATCAGGCGGAGCTCGGTGGCGAGCGGCGCCTTCGCCAGCAGATGGATGGCGGTGTCGTCGATCTCGATCTCGAACTGGTCGAGAATGTTGTCGTCGTCGATCACGGCCTGCGCGAGGGCGTCGTCCCGCTCAACCAGGGCGCGCATCGCGCGGGATACGGCCGTCTCGGCGTGGCTCGCCATCGCGAGCAGGCTGTCCTTCAGCTTGGCGAGTTCCTCGGCGTAGTGGGTCATGGGTGAGGCGCGGGCTCAGCCGAAGCGACCGGACACGTAGGCCTCGGTCTGCGGGTTGGCTGGATTGGTGAACAGGTCGCGGGTCTCACCGTACTCGATCAGCCCGCCGAGGTAAAAGAACGCGGTGCGATCCGAGCAGCGCGCGGCCTGCTGCATGTTATGGGTGACAATCACGATGGTGAAGCGGGCGCGCAGTTCCTGGATCAGCTCCTCCACCTTGGCCGTGGCAACCGGATCGAGAGCGGAGCACGGCTCATCCATCAGGATGATCTCCGGCTCGACGGCGATGGCCCGCGCGATGCAGAGGCGCTGCTGCTGTCCACCGGAAAGGCCGAGTGCGCTCTCCCCGAGGCGGTCCTTGACCTCGTCCCACAGCGCGGCGCCGCGCAGGGACCGCTCCACAATCTCGTCGAGCCGCGCGCGGTCACGCAGCCCCTGCAGGCGCAGGCCGTAGGCGATGTTCTCGTGGATGGACTTCGGGAACGGGTTCGACTTCTGGAACACCATTCCCACCCGCTTGCGGAGCTCGATCACGTCGACGTCGTGCTGGTTGATGTCGACCCCGTGGATCCGGATCGAACCCGCGGTGATGCGCGCGCCCTCGATCAGGTCGTTCATCCGGTTCAGGCAGCGCAGGAGGGTCGACTTGCCGCAGCCGGAGGGCCCGATGAGGGCGGTCACCTTGCGGCGCTGGATCCCCATCGTGATGCCCCGGAGCGCGGGGGTCGCGCCGTAGCTGAAATCGAGATGGTCAATCTCGACCAGCGGACTACCGGGGACGAGCGCCGGGGCGGCCGCCGGGGCGGCGACGACGGCGGGCGGAACGACGCGGACGGGCAGACTCACCATTTGTAGCGGGCGCGGAGCCGGTTGCGGAGGACGATGGAGGTGGTGGCGATGAGGGCGACGAGCGCGAGGAACACGAAGGCGGTGCCGTACTGGACGCGCTCCGTGAACTCGTTCTGCGGGATCTTGGAGCTCACGACGTAGATGTGGTAAGGCAAGGCCATCACGCCCTGAAACAGCACGTCGATCGCCCGCTCCACCTGCCAGGGCAGCTGATCCCGGACCACGTAGGCGGCCGTGAACATGATCGGCGCGGTCTCACCCGCGACGCGGGCGATGCCGAGGATGGACGACGTCAGGATGCCCGGCAGCGCGTAGGGCAGGACATTGCGCCAGATCGTCTGCCACTTCGTCGCGCCCAGCGCGAGGGAACCGGCCCGGAATCCGATCGGAACGGCCTTCAGCGCCTCCTCGCTCGCGGTGATGACGACCGGGAGCACCATGAACGCGAGGGTGAACCAGCCCGCCAGCAGCGAAACGTTCCAGCCGAAGAAGATGACGAACATCCCGAAGCCGAACAGGCCGAACACGATCGAGGGCACGCCCGCGAGGTTCAGGATGGCGAGCCGGACGAACCGGATGAAGCGCCCGTCGCGCGCATACTCGTTGAGGTAGATCGCGGCGCAGACCCCGAGGAAAAGCGCGATGGACATCGAGCCGACCACCAGCAGCAGCGTCCCCACGATGCACGGGAAGATCCCCCCCGAGGAGTACACGTAGCTCTCGGCCGGCACGGCCGCCGCCGCCGGATGCGCCTCCTTGAAGGCGCGGTACTCCCGGTCACCCAGCCGCAACTGCCGCCCCTCCCACTCGAACACATAAAGTGATTCCGGGGCCTCGGTCAGAAAGGCCACGTTGACGAACGGCGCGCGGGCCTGAAAGACGGTCGCCCCCCCCTTCACCACGATGTCCAGGAAGACGGCTGCCCCGCAGAGGAGGATGAGGTACGCCGCAGCCCGGAAGATCCAGAAGACCGCGGACTCGAGGCGGCGAGCCCCGTCGGATCGGCGGACGAAGGGATGGGCGGGCGCGGGCATGGATCAGGAGGAAGGCAGCCGGTAGCGCCGCACGATGTGCTGCGCGGCATAGTTGATGGCGAGCGAAAGGACGAACAGGACCAAACCGACCATGAACAGCGCCCGGTAATGGATGCTCCCGCGCACCACCTCGCCCATCTCCTGCGCGATGATGCCCGTCATCGTGTGGACCGGCTCGACGATGAACCCGAGGCCCTGCGTGAAATCAGGGATGGCGATGCGGTTCCCCGCGCAGAGCAGCACGACCATCGTCTCGCCGATCACCCGGCCCAGCCCGAGCAGGACCGCGGAAATGATGCCCGAGAGCGAGGCGGGGACGATGATGCGGACGGTGGTCTGCAGGCGCGAGGCCCCAAGCGCCAGCGAGGCCTCCTTGAGCGCGCGCGGCACGTTGTTGAGCGCGTCCTCCGCGAGGGTGAAGATCGTCGGCACGGCGATCAGGGCGAGCAGGCATCCCGCGGTGAGGATGTTCAGGCGTTCGCTGTAAGGAAAACCCGGCATCCACGCCAGCCACGGCTGCTGGGAGAGGGTGCGCAACGCCTGCCCGAGGACTGCGATCCCGAAGAAGCCGAGCACCACCGAAGGGAACGCCGAAATGAACTCGATACCCGGCTTGATCAGACGCTGCTCCCGGACGGAGGCGATCTGGTTCACGTACACGGCCGCGCCGACGCCGAGCGGCACGGCGAGGGACAGGGCGACGAGCGCCACCAGGAAGGACCCCGTCAGCAGCGGGACGATCCCGTACCAGTCCTGCCAGAAGCTGGCGGTCAGCCACTCCCGTCCAAAGACGAACGCGGAGAACGCCTCCCCGCCGGAGACCGGCCGGGTATGATCCCACGCCTCGAGGTCCCGCTCGATTGCCGGGAAGCGGGTCAGGAACTCCCGGGCCAGGGCGGCGAAGCGGTCCACCCGCGGCTCCAATTCCGGGGCCGGCAACCGCGGCAGGTCGGCCAGCAGGGCCCCCAGCTTGGCGGCGAGCTCGCGGTTCACCCCGCGATAGGCCGGCAGGCTGTCCCGCAAGGGCCGCAGCTCGGCGGTGAAATCCATCTCGGTGATGACCACCGCGGCCGCCTCTGCCGGCTTCCGCTCCGCCAGCAACTGCCGCCGCTCCTCCTTCTTGTCCTCGTTGACCAGGTGGCGCGTCTTGATCGCGGAGGCCACCTCGGAGAGCTCGGAGACGAGGCCCCGCAACGGATCCGCCGCGTCGCCGAAGCCGGCAGCAAAGGCGTCGAACGCGGCCAGGCGGGCGTTCGCGGCCTCCAGCTCGAGGCCACCAGGGCCGGTCAACGCGGTCAGCGCCCGCAGCCGCAGATCCGACAGGTAGCGCGTCAGCGCCGTGTGGTCCTCGGCCTGTCGGCGCAGGTGGTCGACGTATTCCAGCCCAGCCAGGCGGTAGATGGCCAGGTTGCCCCGGTTCTGCCCGAGGAAGCCCGCGCCCTCGCGGACCAGAAAGAACGTGATCAGGCCCAGCACGACCACCGAGATGAGCGCGTTCCCGCCGAAGAACGCGCGGATGCAGTCCTCCACGGTCAGGCCGAGAAACCGCAGGCGCCGCTTGTGCACGGGGAACGCCGCAGGCGCGGCGGGAGGCACGTTGGGCGAAGGCTCGGTCACGACGGGGCGAGGACGCCGGGAGGGCGCGCGCGGGTCAAGGGGCGCTCGGTTACAATCCGGTGACGCCGGCTAGCGGACGGGCACGAAGCCGATCTTCTCGGCGATCCGCTGGCCGTCGCCGCTCAGGGTGAAGGCGATGAAGCGCGCCGCCTCGCCGGCCGCATCGCCATTCGTGTAAAAGAAGGTCGGGCGGGCGTACGCATATTTCTTGGCGAGCACGGTGTCCTTCGAGGGCTGCACGCCGTCGATCGACACCACCTTGATGCCCGCCGCCTTCAGGTAAGCCAGTCCGACGTAGCCGATTCCATTGGGGTTCTTGGCCACCTCGGCCGCGATCTGCTCGTTGCCCGCCATCTTCTGGGAAGACCGGGCGTAGTCTCGCTTCTTCATCGCGAGATCCTTCCAGTCGGAGTAAGTGCCCGAAGACGTGTTGCGCGTGTAGACGGAGATCTTGCCCGGACGGCCCCCGACGGCGGACCAGTCGGTGACGTCGCCGGTGAAGATCTGCTCCACCTGGCGGAGCGTAAGGTTCGCGATGGGACTACGTGCGTTCACGATGACCGCCATCCCGTCGTACGCGACAATGAGCGGCTTGAGCGAGACGCCCTTCGCGGTGGCGGCGGAGACCTCGGTGGGCCGGGCGCGGCGGGAACTCATCCCGATCTGCGCCGTGCCGTCGATGATGGCCGAGAGCCCGGTGGTGGACCCCTCGGCGGCGATCTCGAAGGAGATGCCTGGATGGCGCGCCTTGTACTCCTCGGCCAACGTCGGGACCAGCTTGGCCCCCAGCGTATCGGAGCCTTTGATGACGAGCTTCTGGGCGGAAGCGGTGGCGGCGGCACAGAGGGCCACGAGGAGCAGGCGGGCGAGTTTCATACGTGGAGGGAGGAATTGAGGTCGGTGGGAATCAGAACTGCACTTGGAGCTGGGAGCGCGCCCCGACCGCCTTGGCTTCGGCCGGCGCACCCGTGACCGTTTTCTTGGTGCGGCCCGTCATTGCCCCCAGCTGCAACCGCAGGTCGATGCCGCGCAGGTACCAATTCGCACCGGCATACCACTCCTCAAAGGTGTTCATCGTCCCGCCGGAGGGAGCCGAGCGCATCACGTCGCCCAGCTGCAGGCCGCGGCCATCGGAATCAACGGCGGTGTAGCGCACCACCGCCTCGACGGTTTCCGTGAGGTACCAAGACGGCATCACGAAGAAGCCGCGCGGGCGGGCGTCGCGGGTGGCGGACACCCCGCGTTCGACGTCCGCGGTCAGGTACTCGCCCATCAGGCCGAAGCGTCCGGCCTGCAGGTCGACGAAGGCAGAGTAAAGGGTGAGGTCGTGGCCGCGGCCGAAGTTCGTGGTGCCCCAGCCGCCCCGGTCGGGCTGGAAGCCGACGCCGAAACCCGTGGTCCAGTAGCCGTTCTCCTCGAGTTTCCCGAGGAGGCCAACCGTACCCCAAAGCGCCACCCGGTTCGTGGCCGCGTCGCCCGCCGAGGCCGCATCCGCCGCGGTCTCGCCCCGCTCCGGATCCGTGACCGCGGCCGAATACACGAGGCTGGTGGCCGGGGAGAGCTCACGTTTGCCGTCCAGGAAGACGCCGATGCGGTAACTCGCGGCGCCGAGGCGGCGGCCATTGTTGCCCTCAACAAAGTAACGCGTCGCCCCGGAACGCTCCAGCCCCTTCAGGTTGCCGCTGGAGAAACGCTCCTCGTAGCCGACGGCCACCTTGCGGAGGCCGAAGTTGAACTGGAGATCGGGCGTCGGCGACCAGCTGATGAACGCGTCATCGTAGTAGCTGGACGCGAAGTCCCAGGTGAACTGCGCGCCCCAATCGCCCCCGACCCCGGCCTTGAGCGTGAGGTAGATGCGGCGGGTGAAGGCCTGGTCGGTGTAAACCGGCTTCACCGCGGCGCCGCTGACCTCGGTGTCAATGTGGGCGTACTGGAGTTGCATCCGCATCCCGACGGAGAGGCGATTGGTCGACCTGCCCCCGGCCATTGCCTGGGAGGGCACCGTGTTGCTGTCCCGCACCAGGTCCGCGCGGATGTCCTCCGCCTCCTGGTTGGTGAGGATCCCCTTGCGGATGAGGGCATCGAGGAGGGCACCGCTGTCGACCGCAAGGACGGGAGCGCCGAGCAGCA
>JBMTAG010000110.1:0-11685 GCA_049428505.1 Opitutaceae bacterium
TGGCGTCCTTTGAGCCTCTTGTGGCCATCCTCCGGAGCGATCGGCCGACGAGGAACCCACCCCATCGGCGCCGCGAGACGGGGCGGCTCTGGTTGACCGCCCGATGAACCAAAATGAGGCTCCCGCTCAGGCCGGCGGCAGCAGGTCGTCGAGCGTGTCGCTCTCGGTGTTGATGTCCGCGAACAGCCAGGACGACAGGTAGCGCTCGCTGCTTGAGGGGATGATGGCCACGATCTGCTTGCCCTGATTTTCCGGCCGGCGGGCGAGCTGCAGGGCGGCCCACGCGATCGCCCCGGAGGAGATGCCCACCGGGATGCCGTCGAGCTGATTGATCTGCTTCGAAACGGGGCCGGAGTCGGCCTCCTTCACCCGGATGATCTCATCGTAGATCTTGGCGTTGAGCACCCCGGGGACGAAGCCCGCGCCGATACCCTGAAGCTTATGGGGTCCGGGAGCGCCTCCGGAAAGCACCGGGGAGGCATCCGGCTCCACGGCAACGACCTTCACCGAGGGCTTCCGGGCCTTGAGGACCTCGCCGATGCCCGTGATGGTGCCGCCGGTGCCGACGCCCGCCACCACGATGTCCACCTTGCCGTCGGTGTCGCGCCAGATTTCCTCGGCGGTGGTGCGGCGGTGCACGGCCGGGTTGGCCGGATTGTTGAACTGCTGCAGGATGACGGAATTCGGGATGCGGGCGGCAAGCTCCTCCGCCTTCGCGATGGCTCCCTTCATGCCCTTCGGCCCTTCGGTAAGCACCAACCGCGCGCCCAGGATCTTGAGCAGCTTGCGGCGTTCCAGGCTCATCGTCTCCGGCATCGTCAGGATGAGCTTCAGTCCCTTGGCGGCGGCCACGAACGCCAGGGCGATGCCCGTGTTGCCCGAAGTCGGTTCGATCAGGACGGTCTGGGCGTTGATCTTCCCGCTCTGGAGCGCGTCCTCGATCATCGAGACCCCGATGCGGTCCTTCACGCTGGATAGGGGATTGAAGAACTCGAGCTTGAGCAGCACCTCGGCGCCGGCCTGATGCGCGGCCGCGGTGCGGTTCAGGCGGACGAGCGGGGTGTTGCCAATCGTGGCGGTGATATCGGAGTAGATTTTAGCCATAAGGGGACGGGAGCGGGCGAAGCACACCACCGCCCCCGCCGCGGTGTCAAAGCTTGTAGGTTTGGACCGTCCGGCGGAATATCCCGTCCCCCCCGGGTTTTCGACTCGGCCCCCGGCGAAGCCGCTGCCAGCGTGCGCGCGTATGACGCTGGAAATCGCCCTCGTCCTGGCGCTTGTCGTGATCGCCATGGCCGGCTTCGTGTGGGAAAAGTTCCCGCCCGACGTCGTGGCGCTCGGCGTGCTCGTGGTGATTGCGGTCTCGGGGTTGGTTCCGGTGGCGGACGTGTTCGCGGTCTTCGCCAATCCCGCCCCGCTGACGGTCGCGTCCCTCTTCGTCCTCTGCGCCGCGCTCCTGCGCTGCGGGGCGCTGGATTACCTCTCGGGTAGTCTGGAACGGGTGCAGGGGTTGCCCTATCCGCTGGTGATCTTCCTGCTGGTGCTGCTGGTGGCCTTCGTCTCCGCCTGGATCAACAATACGCCGGTGGTGGTCGTCTTTGTGCCCGTGGCCATCAGTCTCGCGCGCCGGATGGGACTCCCGGTGTCCAAGTTCCTCATCCCGGTGTCGTTCGCGTCCGTGTTGGGCGGGACCTGCACCCTGATTGGCACCAGCACCAACCTGGTGGCGAACGGCATTCTGGTGGAACGCGACCTGCCCGGGATCGGGATGTTCGAACTGGCCGCGGTGGGTTTGCCGGCGACGCTTCTCGGGGCCCTCTACCTCTCGCTGGCCGGGCGGCGCCTGCTGCCGCACCGCGAGCCCCTGACCGCCACGCTGAGCGAGGACGAGCGCCGCGAGTACTTTGCCGAGGCCTACGTGCCACCGGGCTCGCCCCTGAACGGCAAGAGCCTGCGCGCCGCCGGACTGACCCGCGCCCGGGGCTTCCGCGTGATCGAGGTGGTGCGCGACGGGGTGGCCATCGATATCGATCCGGATCACACGCCGTTGGAGGAGGGCGACCGGATGGTGCTGGCCTGCCTCCCTTCGGGCATCGCCCAAGTGCGCTCGATGCCCGGCTTCGACTTCACCGCCGAGGCGGGACTGGAGCAGATCGCCTCCCACGAAGGCGTCGTGTTCGAAGGCGCGGTCGCCCCCAACTCCGAGATCATCGGGCAGAGCATCAGCGAACTGAACTTCCGCCAGCGCTTCCGCGTCATCGTCCTCGCCATCCATCGGGGCGGGGAGAACGTCCGCGACAAGCTGGAGACGCTGCCCCTGCAGATGGGGGACATCCTGCTGATGATGGGCACCGAGCAGGCGGTGAACTCACTTCGGCGCGGCGATGACATCATCCTATTTGACCGCCCACCCCTGCCGTCCGTCTCCCGCCACGGCCGGATTCCGCTGGTGCTGGCGACCATCGCCGGTGTCATCGCGCTGGAGACGCTGGGTCTCGTGCCCATCTACCTCGGGGCGCTCGCCGGCGCGCTGGTGATGTGCCTTACCGGCTGCATCAAGCCGAAGGAAGCCTACGAGGCGGTCGAATGGCCCCTGCTGATGATGATCTTCGGGATGCTCGCTCTGGGCGTGGCGATGCAACAGTCCGGAGCCGCCGATTGGCTGGCCCGCAATGTCGTCTCCGGGGTCGGTCACGTGGTCTCCGGTCCGAACAAACCGATGGTGATGCTGGCCACCCTTTACGTCCTGACGCTACTGCTGACGGAAGTGCTGTCCAATAACGCCGTCGCCGCCCTGATGGTGCCCATTGCGATCGGGGTGGCGGGCGAGGCGGGCCTCGACAGCCGGCCCTTCATCATCGGGGTCACGATCGCCGCCAGCGCCGCCTTTGCCACTCCCATCGGCTACCAGACGAACACCTACATCTACGGCATCGGTGGCTATCGCTTCCGGGATTTCGTCCGCATTGGCGTGCCGCTCAACCTGCTCTGCCTGACCGTGGCCCTCGTGGTCATCCCCCGGGTCTGGCCGCTGCAGGCACCCTGAGCCCGGTTCCGCGGGCGCTCACACGGTGATCCGCAGGCCGTCGTGGGCCGGTGCGACGCCCGGGGGCAAAGTGGCCGCCAGCGTCGCGTGATCGCTCAGGTGGGTCAGGTGCGTCAGCAGCGTCCGCCGGGCCCCGATCTCCCGGGCCACCGCCACCGCCTCGTCCAGGGAGAGATGCGACGGATGCGGCAACGGGCGCAGGCCATCGAGCACCAACACCTCCGCCCCGCGGGCGAGCGCCACCGCCTCCGCGGGCACCGTCTTGCAGTCGGTATAGTAGGCCAGGCGCCGGCCGGAGCTGCGTTCCGTGAAGACCAGGCCCAGGGTGTGGATGCCGCCGTGCGGCAAAAGGGTCGCCTCAATGGTGCCCTGGGGCAGCTCCAGTCGCGCCGGCATCGCGGTCAGGCGAAAGGCCGCGTACCCCCGGGCCCGTGGGCGCTCCCCCAGCGCATAGGGGTAGATCGCCGCCACCCGTCCCAGGCCCTCTTCCGTCCCGTAGACCGTCAGGGCGGCGCCGTCCCGCAGGTCGCAGAAGCGCCGCAGGTCGTCCATCCCCACCACATGGTCCGCATGGCCGTGGGTGAGAATGAACAGGTCAAGCTGGCGGATATCCTCCCGCAGGCACTGGAGCCGGAATTCAGGGGCGGCGTCGACCTGCACGTGCAGGCCGTCCATCGCGACGTGGACGGAAGCCCGGGAGCGCCGGTTCCGCGGATCCGGCGAACGGCAGACGGCGCAGTCGCAGGCGATCATCGGCACCCCTTGCGAGGTGCCCGTGCCGAGGAAGATCAGTTCCATCCGCGGGACCTCAACGGGGGGCGGCCAGCCAGGCGAGGGCCCGCGGGATGAAATGCTCCAGTCCCGGAGTGTCCTCGGCGTGCGGGGAAATCGTCAGCACCCGGCCGCGGCCGAAGGGCGCGTGGACCGCGGCCGGCGAGTGGATCATCACGCCCTCCGGGGTTCCGTTGCGGGCGATCTCCGTCCGGAACCACGCCGCCACCTCGTAGGGGGGCAGATCCGGCCGCCCCAGGGGTTTGATGATGGGACCGTTGGCGTAGCGGATGGTGAAGGGATCGGCCACCGGGCCGAACAGGTGCTGGCCCGCCGGCGACAATTGGATCCGCATCATCCCCCGGCCCCGCTGCCATTTGTTCGAGACGGTCTTGGCATTGAGGAGGCCCAGGCCCCAATCGAACCCGGCGCAGGCCAGATACGCGCCGGCGCAGATGCCGAGGTAGCCGCCCCCGTTCTCCACAAAGGCCCGCACCTGCCGCCGCCCGGCCTCGCCGATGGCCTTGGCCTGCGCGCTGCCGCTGCCGCCGGAAAACACGATCAGATCGAAGCCCGAGAGGTCCCGCGTGCCGATCTCCGCCGGGGTCAGCGCCGTCACGGTGGCCCCCGGCAACTGCTGGGCGCGGCGCGTGACGGTGGTCACGCCCGAGTCGCCGGCGCCCGGGCCCTGATAGATTGCAATGCGCAGCGGACGGGTCGGGGCGGGCGCCGCGAACAGGTCGGGCGGGTTGGCCGGGGCTTCCGGCAGGCTGGTCTCGGCGGCGCTCAACCGGCCGAGCGCGAGCAGGAGGAGGCAGAAGAGCGGGCGCATCGGGCGACGATGGACGGTCCCGGGCCGCTGACAACGCTGCGCTCGCCGAGCGGCAAAAAGAAGGGGGGGGCCCCCCCCCGTGGGTATCAGGCGGGGCTGAGTGGACTTAGTAGTCCATGCCGCCCGGACCGTGGCCGTGGCCACCGGCCGCCGGAGCTTCCTTCTTCTCCGGGATCTCGGTGATCATGCACTCGGTCGTGAGCAGGAGCCCGGCGACGGAGGCGGCGTTCTGGAGGGCGGTGCGGGTGACCTTGGTCGGGTCGACGACGCCGGCCTTCACCAGGTCCTCGTACTCGCCCGTGGCCACGTTGTAGCCGTAGTTGCCCTTGTTGGAGGCGATCTGGCCCACCACGACCGCACCCTCGACGCCGGCGTTGGCGCAGAGCATCCGGATGGGGGACTCGATCGCCCGGCGGACGATCTGGGCGCCGATGGCCTCGTCACCCTCGAGCTTGAGGTTGTCGATGGCCTTGGCGGTGCGGAGCAGGGCGACGCCGCCGCCGGGGACGATGCCTTCCTCAACCGCCGCACGGGTGGCGTGGAGGGCGTCCTCGACGCGGGCCTTCTTCTCCTTCATCTCGACCTCGGTGGAGGCACCGACGTTGATGACGGCCACGCCGCCGGCGAGCTTCGCCAGGCGCTCCTGGAGCTTCTCGCGGTCGTAGTCCGAGGTGGTCTCCTCGATCTGGCGGCGGATCTGCTTCACGCGGGCCTGGATCTCGGAGGACTTGCCCGAACCCTCGACGATGGTGGTGTTCTCCTTGTCGACCACGATGCGCTTGGCGCGGCCGAGGTCGCTGATCTGGAGGCTCTCGAGCTTGATGCCGAGGTCCTCGGTGATGCACTTGCCGCCGGTGAGGATCGCGATGTCCTCGAGCATCGCCTTGCGGCGATCACCGAAGCCAGGCGCCTTGACCGCGCACACGTTGATCGTGCCACGGATCTTGTTGACGACCAGCGCGGCCAGGGCCTCGCCCTCGACTTCCTCGGCGATGACGAGGAGCTGCTTGCCGCTCTTGGCGACCAGCTGCAGCAGGGGCAGGAACTCCTGGAGGTTGGCGATCTTCTTCTCGTGGATCAGGACGTAGCAGTCCTCGAGAACGGCCTCCTGGGCCTCCATGTTGGTGGCGAAGTAGGGCGACAGGTAGCCCTTGTCGAACTGCATGCCCTCGACGACATCGAGGGTGGTCTCGATCGACTTGGCCTCCTCGACGGTGATGGTGCCGTCCTTGCCGACCTTGTCCATCGCGTCGGCGATGATGTTGCCGATCTTGTCGTCCCAGTTGGCCGAGACGGTGGCGACCTGGCGGATCTCCTCGCGGTCGGAGACGCGCTTCGAGATCTTGCCGAGCTCGGTGATCGCGGCCTCCACGGCCTTGTCGATGCCGCGCTTGAGGAAGATCGGGTTCGAGCCGGCGGTGACGTTCTTCAGGCCTTCCTTGTAGATGGCCTCGGCGAGCACGGTGGCGGTGGTGGTGCCGTCACCCGCGGCGTCGCTGGTCTTGGAGGCGACCTCCTTGACCATCTGGGCGCCCATGTTCTCGTAGGGATCGGGCAGCTCGACCTCCTTGGCGACGGTGACACCGTCCTTGGTGACCGTCGGGGAGCCGAACTTCTTGTCGATCACCACATTGCGGCCCTTGGGCCCGAGGGTGACCTTGACGGCCTTGGAGAGGAGCTCGACGCCCCGGAGGACCTTGTGACGAGCGCTCTCGTCGAAGAGGAGTTGCTTAGCAGCCATTGTGACTTGGATTGGGTTTTAGTTGGTGAGTGAGGGGTGGGGGCTCAGGCGATGACGCCGAGGATGTCATCCTCGCGGACGAGGGTGTACTTCTTGTCCTCGAGCTTCACCTCGGTGCCGCCGTACTTGCTGATGAGGACGCGGTCGCCGACCTTCACTTCGAAGGCCACGACCTTGCCGTCCTCGCCCTTCTTGCCGGTGCCGAGGGCGATGACCTTGGCCTCCTGGGGCTTTTCCTTGGCGCTGTCCGGGATGATGATCCCGCCGCGGACCTGCTCTTTTTCCTCGATGTGTTCCACGAGAACACGATCGCCGATGGGCTTGATGGTGACTTTAGCCATATGTGGTTTTGGTTGGGTTTGAACGGAAGGGTTCAGTGGGTTGGAAAATGGCCCGCCGGCGGCGCGGAAGCGACGTCGGTGGGCCAAAAGGGGGGGAGGGCTTACTTCTTCTTGTTGTCCTCGTCGACCACCTCGAAGTCGGCATCGACGACGTCGGCCTTCTTCTCGGGCTTCTTGGCCGCGGGGCCCTTGGGGGCCTCGGTGGCGTCACCGCCCGGGGGCGGCGCTCCGGCGGCCCCGGCGGCCGCTTGGGCGGTCGCATAGAGCTCGCCACCGACGGCGGCCAGCTTCTCGAGGGCGGCCTTCATCCGCTCGGGATCATTGCTCTCCAGGTCCTTCTTCGCCTCGGTCAGGGCCGCGTCGGCCTTGCCCTTCAGCTCCGCCGAGACCTTGTCCCCGGCTTCCTTCAGGGTCTTCTCGAGCTGGTAAATCGACGAATCCAGCTGGTTGCGGGCCTCGACCGCCTCCTTGCGCTTGCGGTCCTCGGCGGCGTGCAGCTCGGCATCCTTGGTCATCTTCTCGACCTCCTCCTTGGAGAGGCCGGATGAGCCCTGGATGGTGATCTTCTGGTCCTTGCCGGTGCCCAGGTCCTTCGCGGAGACGTGCAGGATGCCGTTCGCATCGATGTCGAACGTCACCTCGATCTGCGGGGTGCCGCGCGGCGCCGGCGGAATGCCGTCGAGCCGGAACGTCCCCAGCACCTTGTTGTCCCGGGACATCGGGCGCTCACCCTGCAGGACCACAATTTCCACGGACGGCTGGCTGTCGCTGTAGGTGGAGAACGTCTGGGTCTTCTTCGCCGGGATGGTGGTGTTGCGCGGAATCATCGGCGTGGCGACCTGGCCCGCCGTCTCGATGCCGAGCGTCAGCGGGGTGACGTCCAGCAGCAGCACGTCGCGCACCTCGCCCTTGAGCACGCCGCCCTGCACGGCCGCGCCGACCGCGACCACTTCGTCGGGATTGACGCCCTGATGCGGTGGCTTGCCCCCGAGCTTGTGGGCGATCTCGACGACCTTGGGCATCCGCGTCATCCCGCCGACGAGCACCAGCTCATCGATCTGGGAGGAGCTCAGCTCCGCATCCTTCAGGCAGTTCCTGAAGGGCTGGACGCAGCGCTCGAAGAGGGGGTCGCAGATCTGCTCCATCCGGGCGCGCGTGAGCTGCAAGTTGAGGTGCTTCGGCCCGGAGGCGTCCGCCGTGATGAAGGGCAGATTGATGTCGACCGACTGGGCGGAGGACAGGGCGATCTTGGCCTTCTCGGCCTCCTCCTTCAGGCGCTGGAGGGCCATCGGATCCTTGCGGAGGTCGATCCCGTTCTCCTTGCGGAAGGTGTCCACCAGCCAGCCGATGAGCGCCTCGTCCCAATTGTCGCCCCCCAGGTGGGTGTCGCCGTTGGTGGCCTTCACCTCGAAGACGCCGTCGCCGATCTCCAGCACGGAGACGTCGAACGTGCCGCCGCCGAGGTCGAACACCGCGATCTTCTCATCCTTCTTCTTGTCGAGCCCGTAGGCGAGCGAGGCGGCGGTGGGCTCGTTGATGATGCGGAGCACCTCGAGGCCGGCGATCTTGCCGGCGTCCTTGGTCGCCTGGCGCTGGGAATCGTTGAAGTAGGCGGGCACCGTGATCACGGCCTGCGTGATCTTGTCCCCGAGGTACGCCTCGGCGTCGGCCTTCAGCTTCCCGAGCACGAAGGCCGCGATCTGCTGCGGCGCGTACTGCTCGGTCTTGTCGCCCACCTGGACCTCGATGTAGGCGTCGCCGTTCTTCCCCTCCGCGACCTTGAAGGGCATGTTCTTGGCCTCCTCGCGGACCTCGGTGAACTTGCGCCCGATGAAGCGCTTGGCCGAAAAGACCGTGTTGCGCGGATTGGTGATCGCCTGCCGCTTGGCCGCCTGACCAACGAGCCGCTCGCCGCTCTTGGTGAAGGCCACCACCGACGGGGTCGTGCGGGCGCCCTCCGCATTCGGGATGACGACGGGCTCGCCGCCCTCCATCACCGCCATGCAGGAATTGGTGGTGCCCAGATCAATGCCAAGAATTCGGCTCATGCGCCCTCATCAGCAATCCATATGCCGGCAGGTGCAAGGATTTCCCAAACTTATTTAAGATAATGGGTTAAAAAATATCGGGGGACCTGTGGATCCGCAGGGGGAGGCGCCTTGGGGGACACTTTGGCCCAATTGGGCTGTCTCACTGGGCGCGGGGTGGGCGTGCTGTCCCAGTTGAATCTCGCCCGACTCCCGCTACGGTCGGGTTTATGGAGATGGAGATCACGCTGCCGGACGAAGTGCCGGTGATGACTTTGCCGCAGGCGACGTTGTTTCCGCAGGCCCTGATGCCGCTCCATATCTTTGAACCCCGCTACCGCACGATGCTGCGCGACGTGCTGGCCGGAGATCGCCTGTTTGCCGTGGTGGGGCTGGATGAGCGCCGGGCCGAAGCGGGTGACTTCGAGCCCCCGCACCGGGTGGCGGCGGTGGGGATCGTGCGCGCCTGCCAGCGCAACGCGGATGGCACCTCGAATCTGCTCCTCCAAGGCCTGTGCCGCGCCGAAGTGGTGGCGATCGCCCAGGACGAACCCTACCGCCGGATCCAGATCCGCGCCTTGGCCAGCGAGGCGGGGGCGAGCGCGGAGGCCAACGAAGCCCTACGCAAGGAACTGTCCCGGCTGATCGCCGTCAAATTGCGCTTGGCCGGCAAGGGCGAGGGGGAGATGGCGGCCTTCCTCAAGACGGTCGACGACCCGGAGGCCTTTGTGGATATCGCGGCGGCGAGCCTCTGCGACGATGCGGACTTGCGGCAGCGGTTATTGGAGACGCTCGATGTGCATCGGCGCCTAGCCCTCCTGGGCGGCGTCTTCCGCCGGGAAATTGAGGCGTTGCGGCTGCGGCGGAAGCTGCAGGGCGAGCTGCCGGACGACCGAATCGAGCAGAACTGAGCCGGGGACCAGAGCCGGCGGCGGACGTGGTCCGGCTCCGCCGAGGCCGACGCGCTCCAGCCGGTGGAAGGGGTTCCTTTCCCTACGTTCCTCCCGTTTAAATCCTTCGGTTATCCTTCGGTAACTGCTCGGTCTTTCAGAGTGAAAAACGACGTAACTAATTGATTCAACCGAAGGATGACCGAACGGTAACCGAAGGATAAGCGAAAGATCCTCGTCGGCGAACGGGGGTCAATGGCCGGGCATGGCTCCGCCGCCGGGGTGACGCGCCCGACTTATTGGGGTGCCCGCGAGCGAATCCACGTCGCGAGGCCGGGCCGGGGCTCGCGGATGCGGAAGTGGAGGACCACGCGGTAGGGATTGCCGTCCGCCGGATCGATGCGCCAGAAGCCCATCGCCCGCTCCCCGCCCCAACCGTGCAGTTCGAACTTTCGCCGCGGCAGGTTCTCCGGTTTGGCGGTCGGCTTGAAGTCCATGAACGCCAGATCAGCCGGTGAGGCGTCGCTGATCGTCACCTTGCCCGTCTGGTGGCCGTAGCGCCACGTGCCGTTTTCGAGGAGGAACAGCGGCGTGTGGTCCTCGCCCGCTCCGCGGTCAAAGGCGCCGTTGTCGTAGTCATTGCGGATGCTCTGGTGAATCCAGCGGCCGGCGAGCGCGCGCAGTTCCCCGGGGGCGCGCGACTCCCGCGGAGTGGATTCCACTGCGGCCGCTCCGGCGCGCTGGAAGGCGAAGTAGTTCCGCGCGCCATCGGCGTTGCGCCATTGGAACTCGAGCAGCTTCTGATCGGGGGATACCGTTGCCCGTCCCCGGTCCCAGGCGGACAGGACGCCGGAAAAAACGAGGCCCTCGGCGGAGGCGATCACGCGGCCCTCGCCCCCCACTCCCGTGCGGTAGCGTCCGTCCGCGAAGATCTCAATGGATTGGGCGTTGCGCGGGTCGACCCAGCGGCCGGCCAGCGCGCTGGGGGGGGGGGGGGGGGGGGACGGCGGGGGGCGGAGACGCGGCGGGCGTGACGGCGTTGAACCGGCGCCCCGAAGGCCGGATCACGATGCGATTCACCGTGCCTGTGGGGGCGCGGAAGGACAGCGCGTACGGTCCCGCGGTGACCTCGTAGCTATCGTAGACCATTTTGCCGCCGGGGAACTCCGCCTGGACCTGGGTCAAGGCGGTGCCGACGGCGATCCCGGAGGCGAGGTGGGCATCGCCCTCGATGGTCAGATTGCCGATTTCCCGGCCGGAGGCGTCGAACATCACCCGCAGCCCGGGGTAGACGAGGCCCCCGCCGAAGGCGCGATAGTCGGACCGCGGAGGGCCCAGGGCCGCGATGACCTCGCTGGCAGTCATCGAGAGCCGCAGGGGGAGGGAGAGGGGTTCCACGCCAGCGTGCGCTGGAGTGATCGGAGGCAGGGCGGCCAGGGCCGCCGCCGTACCCAGACAGAGCCAAACGAGCCCGGGGAGGAAGCGCGTCATGGATTTTTTCGAACGCATTCCGCCTCGCTGGCGCAAGGGGAAAGTCCCCGCGGACCCCGCTGGAAATCCGACTCCGCCTGCGGCTACGTTCCGCGGCGGGCGGCGGCAGGCCACGCCCTGTTTGGTTATCGCGGGGGACGCTTTGCCCGCGTGAGCAGGCGGCAACCCGGCGGCGTGGCGGAGGCCGCCCGAGTCAGGCCGCCAAGGCCCTGGCCGCGGCGCGCCGCCGGCGCCAGAAGGCGAGCCCGAGGACCGCCGCCCCCGCGCAGGCCGCGTAGGTGGAGGGCTCGGGGACGGCGGTGTGGGTGATAGAAATATCGTCGAGAGTGAAGTCGTTGGTTCCGGTCAGGGAGTAAATAGCAAATGCGTTGAATTGGTATGGGTCCGAGTTTATCAGGCTTGTCGGCGGAGTGCTCACCGTCGATGTCATAGTATATGGGGTTTGAGCAGTAAGTGAGCCTCCAGTGACGCTGAATGAAAAACTCAACTCATTGGTTTTAAGGGGGTTCTGGCGGCTTATTTTGTACGTAATCTGGTACGCAGTGT
>JBMTAG010000111.1:0-11640 GCA_049428505.1 Opitutaceae bacterium
CTCGGCAAGATCGGCGTCGCCAAGTACCAGACGCCCGGCACGCCCGCCAACGCCGACGAGGTGGGCGAGGTCGGCAAGGACCACCAGGCGGTGCTGATGGAGAACCACGGCGTGATCTGCTGGGGCAAGGACGTCGAGGACGCCTACTGGAAGATGGAGAACATCGACTCCTACTGCCGCACGGTCTGGATCGCCGCCGGCCTCGGTGGTGGCCTGCACCGCTTCTCCGGCCGCCACGCCCGCGAGCTGATCGACCTCCGCCAGAAGCTCGGGATGCCTGATCCCCGCGCCGGCCTCAAGGAGTGCGAGCTCTGCGACAGCGCGGATTTCCGCCCGGCCACCGTCTGCGCCGCGCCGGCCGCGCCCGCGGAGAACGCCGCCCCCGACCCCCAGATCGAGGCCGTCGTCCAGGCGGTCACCGCCCAGATCCTCCGCCAGCTCGGCGGCAAATGACCCTCCCCGCGTCCCCATGAAAGTCTCCATCATCGGCGGCGGCGGCCGCGTCGGCTCCAACGCCGCCTTCGCCCTCCAGTGCGCCGGCATCGTCTCCGAGATCCAGATCCTCGACGCCAACGCCGACCTGGCCGAGGGCGAGGCGCTCGACCTCCTCCACGGCGCCTCCTCCCTCGCCGACCAGCGCATCTACGCCGGCGACTACGCCCGCGCGAAGGACAGCGATGTCTTCGTCATCACCGCCGGCCTCCGCCGCAAGCCCGACGAATCCCGCCTCGACCTCATCAACCGCAACGTCGCCCTGTTCAACGGCATCCTCGACCGCCTCAAGGCCGCCGGGATGCGCCGGGACGCGCTCGTGTTCGTGGTCTCCAATCCGGTCGACATCCTCACGCAGCTCGCCGCGTCCCGCCTCGGCCTGCCGTGGTCGCAGGTGCTCGGCCTCGGCACGATGCTCGACACCGCCCGTTTCCGCTCGCTGATCGCGCAGGAGCTGAAGCTCGCGCCGATGCAGGTCAAGGCGCTGATCCTCGGCGAGCACGGCGACTCGATGTTCCCCGTCTGGTCCTCCGCGACGTACGCCGGCCTGCCGCTGGTCAAGGTCGCCGGGTGCACGCCCGCGTTCCAGTCCCAGGTGTTTGAGCGCACGAAGGGCAGCGGCGCCGAGGTGATCCGCCGCAAGGGCGGGGCGGGCTGGGCGGTCGGCGCGACCATCGCCGAGGTGATCCACGCGATCGCCCTCGACCGCCGTCAGGTGCTGCCCGTCGCCACGGTCCAACAGGGGGCGTACGGCCTCCGCGGCACCGCGATCAGCGTCCCCACCGTCGTCGGCCGGGCGGGCGCGCTGGCTCACGTCGAGGTCGAACTCTGGCCCAAGGAACTGCAGGCCCTGCAGGCCTCCGCCAAGGCGCTCAACGACACGTTCGCCAAGGTGAAGGGCGCCTGACTCGAGGGGGGCTTCCGCCTTGCCAATTGGGCGCGAGCGTATTGGCTGTCCGGAAATCCATCCCATGAAAATGTTGCACCTCGTCCCCTTCGCCGCGGCCTTCCTCGCCGCTACCGCCTTTGCCTCCGCCAAGGAAGTCACCCTCACCGGTGCCGGCCAGTGCGCCAAGTGCTCGCTCAAGCAGACCGATTCCTGCCAGAACGCCGTCGTGGTGAAGGAGGCTGGCAAGGACACCACTTACCTGATGGCGAAGAACGACGTCGCCCAGAAGTTCCACGGCAGCGTGTGCAAGGGCGTGAAGCAGGTCACCGTGACCGGCACCGTCAGCGAGAAGGACGGCAAGAAGGTCATCACGGCCTCCAAGGTGGCCGAGGTGAAGAGCTGATTCCGCCTTCAGGCTGAACCTTTCCGGGGCGCCCGCGGGCGCCCTTTTTTGCGTCCACCCGCGGCGGCCGGCGGCACGCTTGCCTCCGGCCCCCGGCCGGGGTGGGGTGGGGCATGCCCCGCCCGCCGTCGTCCCCGGCCCGTTGCGCGCTCCGCCGCCGATGAACCCCTTGCCCGGCCGCCGCGCCTTCCTCCGCCGCTCCGGACTGGCCGCCGCCGCCGCGGCCGCCGGCGCGCTGCCCCAGCCTGGTTGCGCCACGCGGCCCGCCCCGTTTGCCCCGGACCCCGCGGGTCCGCTCCCGCCCCACCTGCCGCTCGCCGTGCCCGGGGTGCATGCCTACCCGCTCGAACATTCGGTGCCCGCCGGCGGTCAGCTCGAGCTGTGCGTGAGCGCCAGCGTGCCCTACGCGTTGACGCTCTGCCGCCTCGGGCGCCGGATCGATGACCCCGCGGGGGATGAGGTGCTGCACCGTTTTGCGCCCGCGCCGGCGCGACCCCAGCCGATCCACCCGGGCTCCTACGTCGCCTGCGCCCGCGGCTTCGGCCCGGAACTCCGCGCCCTCACCCTCGAGTGCTGGCTCCGCCCCTGGGACCTCGGGCGTCTCCAGGGCCTGATCACGCAGGAGGACAAGACTGCGGACGACGGCTTCGCGCTCGGCCTCGGGGAAGGGGGCTACGTCGGCTTCTTCCTTGGGGACGGCGTCTCGCCCGATCCGCAGGTCGTGCACCGCACCGCCCCCGGCCGGATCCGGCGCGACCAGTGGCACCACCTCGCGGCCACGTGGGACGGATCGATCAAGCGGATCTTCGTCGATGGGGTGGAGGCGGGCGCCTGGCCCTTCGCCGGTCCGCTCCGGCCGGGCGCGCACCCACTGCGGCTCGGGGCGATGGGGGAGGGGGGCATCGCGCAACGTTTCCTCGACGGGGACCTGGCGGCGCCCGCGGTCTATGGGCGGGCCCTGACCGCGGAGGAGGTCGGAGCGCGTTTCGCCGCGCGGGGCCTCGGGCCGCCCGCGCCGGGAGCGCTCGCGTGGTGGCCCTTGGACGAGGAGCGGGGAGAGCGCGTTGCGGATGCGTCCGGCGGGGGACGCGGGGGGCGGATCGTCAACCTCGGCACCTGGATGATCGGCGGGCCGTCGTTCGCGGCGGACGTCCCCCGCTTCGGCGCGCCCGAACCGGCCGCGGACCCCCGCCGGGGGCACGGCCTGCGGCTCGCCGCCGACGACCTCTACGATTGCCGCTGGGAAGTCACGCACCGCTGGGAGGTGCCCGCGGATGCCCGGCCGGGACTGTACGTCGCCCGTTTCAGCTTCACCCACGACGGCGGTCCGCGCGGGTATGACTGCACCTTCGTGGTCCGGCGGAATCCGGTGCGGGCACGGGCGCCGCTGCTGCTGCTCTTCGCGACCAACACGTGGCGCGCTTACAACGCCACCCCGTTCGCCCTGCCGCGCGCCGGCCTGCACCAGGTCTGGGGCACGGGCGGCGTCGAGCGGGACACCCGCGGCCTCCCCGCCTTCAACCTCTACCGCGATCACGCCCGCGGCCAGGGCACCTACCAGATGGGCCTGCGGATGCCATGGCCCGTCGCCGGCCCGCACGTCCTCTACGGCGGTCCCACGCGCTACAGCCACCTCGCCCGCGCCGACCGGTTCACGCACGTCTGGCTCGAGGAGCAGGGCTACGCCTGCGACACCGCCAGCGACCTGGATCTCCACCGCGATCCGGAGTTGCTCCGCGGTTACGCGGCGGTGCTGATCGTCGGCCACAGCGAGTACTGGTCCCTCCCGATGTACGCCGGGGCGGACGCATACCTGCGGGGCGGCGGCAACCTCGTCGTGCTCAGCGGCAACTCCATGTACTGGCGGGTGTCCTTCGATGCCACCGGCACCGTGATGGAATGCCGCAAGGCCGACGGTCCCGGGGCGCGGGTGCCCGCCGCCCGCCGCGGCGAGGCCTGGCACAGCCACGACGGCCGGCGCGGTGGGCTGCTGCGCGAGTGCGGGCATCCCGGGGTGAACCTGATCGCCCTCGACCTGCTTGGCTTCAACGCGCCCGCCGCCCCGGAGCAGTTCGGGCCCTACGTGGTCGAGGAGCCTGGCCACTTCCTGTTCCGCCAACCCGAGGACCTCGGGCTGCGCCGCGGGGACACGTTCGGGGACGCGGGCGACGGGGTGCGCCGGGCGAACGCGCACGAGTTCGACGTCCTGCCCTCGACCTTCGCCCGCCTGCAGCAGGAGCCCTCGCCGCCGGGCGGCAGCGTGCCGGCGGACCCGGCGGGGATCGCCGTGCTGGCGCGGGGGCGGGTCCACTGGCGCAAGGGCGGCAGCGCCTTCGATTACTTCTCGCGCCGCGTCCAGCCCGCGGAGGACACGGGCGCAGACCTCATCTACTGGGAGCGCCCGGGTGGCGGGCGGGTCTTCAATGCGGGCGCGATCGGCTCCGGCTGGGTCCTCGCGGATGACCCGCGGATGGCGGGGCTGCTCCGCAACGTGCTCGCCCACTTCGGCGTGCCCCACCCGGCGCGCTGACCGGGACGGCTTGCGGGAGGCGCCGTGGGGCGCTTGCCTCGGTGTGCCCCGCCGATGCGTCCCCTCCTTTCGCTCCTTGCCGGCCTCGCCCTCGCCTCCTTTGACTGCGCCGCCGCGCCCGCGCCCGCCGCGCCGCCGAGCTTCCTGGTCATTTTGGCCGACGACCTTGGCTATTCCGACCTCGGTTGTTACGGCGGCGAGATCCCGACGCCGAATCTCGACGCCCTCGCCGCGGGCGGGTTGCGCTTCACCCAGGCCTACAGCACCGCGCGCTGCTGGCCCTCGCGGGCGGCGGTCCTGACCGGCTTCTACGCGCAGCAGGTGCGGCGCGACGTCGTGCCGGGGGTGCCGAGCGGGGCCCGCGGCCTGCGCCCCGCGTGGGCGCCGCTGGCGAGCGAGTTGCTCGCGCCCGCCGGGTACCGGAGCCTGCACGCGGGCAAGTGGCACGTCGACGGGACCCCACGCGCGCACGGCTTCGCGCACAGCTTCGAGATCGGGCAGGGGCAGAACAATTTCTTCCTCGCCCCGGGCAACACCGACGACGGCGTGCCCGACGTCCAGACCCCCGACTACCATGTCACCGCCGCCACCGCGGAGCACGCGGTGAAGTACCTGCGCGACCACGCCGCGCGCTTCCCCGGTCGACCCTTCTTCCTCTACCTGGCGTTCACCGCCCCGCATTTCCCGCTGCACGCCCCGGCGGCGGACATCGCCCGACACCGGGATGCATACCACGGTGGTTGGAACGAGATCGCCGCCGCGCGCCACGCCCGCCAGCGCCGCCTCGGGCTTGTCCGGCACGACCTGCCTCCGATGGAGCGCGACGTGGGCCCGCCCTACGCCTTTCCGGACGCGATCCGCGCGCTCGGGCCCGGCGAGGTCAACCGCCCGCTCCCGTGGACCGAACTCACGCCGGAGCAGCGCGCCTTCCAGGCGGCGAAGATGGCGGTGCACGCGGCGATGGTGGACCAGATGGACCGCGAGGTCGGCCGCGTGCTGGCGCAGCTGCGCGCGATGGGCGCGTTCGACAATACGCTGATCCTCTTCGCTTCGGACAACGGCGCCAGCGCGGAGATCATGGTCCGCGGGGGCGGGCACGATCCGCGGGCGGCACCGGGCTCGGCCGCGACTTACCTGAGCTTGGGCCCGGGCTGGTCGAGCGCCGCGAATACGCCGTTCCGCCGCCACAAGACCTGGGTGCACGAGGGCGGCATCGCCACGCCGCTGATCGCGCACTGGCCTGCCGGCCTCCGCGCCCGGGGCGAGCTCCGCCACACGCCGGTCCACCTGATCGACGTGGCCCCGACGCTCCTCGAGCTCGCGGGTGCGGCCCGTCCCGCCGCGGTCCGCGGGCATCCGGTGCCCGCGTGGCCGGGCCGCAGCCTCGTCCCGGCCTTCGCCGCCGACGCGCCGCTCGACCGGGAATTCCTTTGGTGGGAACACGAGGGGAACCGGGCCCTGCGCGCGGGCGACTGGAAGCTCGTCGCGCTCAAGGGCGGCCCGTGGGAGCTCTACGATCTGGCGCGCGACCGCGGGGAGCAGCGCGACCTTGCCGCGGCCGAACCGGGACGCGTCCAGGCGCTGGCGGCCCTCTGGGAGCGGCAGGCGGAGGAGAACGGCCGCCTCGCCCGCACCGATCCGCCGCCGGCGGCCGCGCCGGGGGCGAAGCAGGGCAAGCGCAAGCAGCCATGAGGCTCCCGCGCGTTCATCGTCTGACCTGCCGGGGCGCCGTGCTCGCGCTCGCGGGCCTCCTTGCGCCGCCGGCGGGTGCGGCGGCGCCGGATTCCTCCTTCGCCGCGCCCTTGCCGGCCGGGGTCACCGCGATCTGGGATCCCGCCGGCGCCCACCGTGAGGCTTCGTCCACGCGGGAGCGCGTCTGCCTGAACGGGCTCTGGCGCTGGCAGCCCGCGGACCCGGGCGAGCGGCCGCCGCCGGCGGGGCAGTGGGGCTTCTTCAAGGTTCCCGGCAGCTGGCCCGGGATCGGCGATTACCCGCAGAAGGATTCGCAGGTGGTCCACGCCCATGCGGCGTGGGCGAACCGGTCGCTGCCGGCCCTCGAGGTCGCCTGGTACGAGCGCGAGTTCGCCGTGCCCGCCGGCTGGGACGGCCGCGGGATCCGCCTCAGCGCGGACTACGTGAACTCGCACGCGGTCGTGTGGATCGACGGCCGGCGGGTGGGCGAGCTCCGTTATCCCGGGGGCGAGCTCGACGTCGGCGCGCACTGCCGCCCCGGCGACACCCACCGCCTCAGCCTCCAGGTTGCGGCGATGCCGCTGCGCGCGGTCCTGGTCTCGTACTCGGACAGCAACCAGGCGCGCACGATCAAGGGCCGGGTCGAGCGCCGCGGGCTCTGCGGCGACGTGTACCTGGTCGGCCAGCCCGCGGGCGCCCGGCTCGCGGACGTGAAGGTGGACCCGTCGTGGCGGCGCGGCGAGACGCGCGTCGAGGTCGGCCTGGAGGGCCTCGACCCGGCGCGGCGCTACCGCGTCGAGGTGCGGGTGGCGCGCGGGGGCACCGCGGTGCACCGCTGGCGCAGCCCGGCCTTCGTCGGGCGCGAGGCGCGCCGGGGCCGCTTCGCGTTCGTCGAGCGCTGGCGCCCCGAGCACGCGTGGGACCTGCACACGCCGGACCACCTCCACGATCTGGTCGCGACCCTGGTCGCGGAGGACGGCACGGCGCTGGACGAGGCGTTGCCGGTGCGGTTCGGCTTCCGGGAGTTCTGGACCGAAGGCCGCGATTTCGTGCTCAACGGCACGCGGCTCCAGCTCTTCGCCACCACGCTGGACAACGCGCAGGTCAGCACCATCACGGCCTCCTATGAGGGCGCCCGCGAGACGTTCCGCCGCCTCCGCCGCATCGGGTTCAACTTCGTCTACACCCACAATTACGGCTGCGAGCCGGGGGCCCACCTCAGCTTCGCCGAGATCCTCCGCGCGGCCGATGAGGAGGGGATGCTGGTCGCCTTCACCCAGCCGCACTTTTCGCATTACGAGTGGGGCGGTTCGGGCGTTCCGGCGGGCTATGCCGAACACGCCGAGCGCTACGTGCGCCGCGTGCAGAACCACCCCTCCGTGGTCGCCTACGCGCTCAGCCACAACGCCGCGGGTTACGCCGGCGACATGGATCCCGACCGCGTGCTCGGCCAGGGCGACCTCCGCGAGCCGTGGGCCCGGCACAACGCCTCCCTCGCGCTGCGGGCGGAGGCGGTGGTCCGCCAGTTCGACGAGTCGCGCGTCACCTATCACCACGCGGCGGGCAACCTCGGCGCCCTGCACACGGTCAACTTCTACGCCAACTTCGCGCCGCCGCAGGAGCTCTCGGACTGGTTCGCGGGCTGGGCCGCGCGCGGCGTGAAGCCCCTGTTCCTCTGCGAGTACGCGGCGCCGTTCTCCTGGGACTGGACCCTCTACCGCGGCTGGTACCAGGGCCGGCGCGACTTCGGCTCCGCCCGCGTGCCGTGGCACTTCGCCCTCGCCGAGTGGAACGCGCAGTTCCTCGGCGACGCCGCGTTTCCCATCTCGGGCCGCGAACGCGACAACCTCCGCTGGGAGGCCGCGCGCCTCAAGGCCGGCCAGGTCTGGCACCGCTGGGACTACCCGACACCGGTCAACGCCCGCGAGCTCCGCGAGCGCGATCCGGTGCTGGCGGCGTACCACCGCGAGAACTGGCCCGCGTTCCGCCTGCACGGCGTCTCCGCGGTCACCCCGTGGGAATGGGGGCTCTACTGGCGGATCCGCCCGCAGGCCGACCGCCAGCACCGCGGCCTCCCGGTCGCCTGGGACCGCCTGCAGCGGCCGGGGTACAGCCCGGACTACCTCGGCGGCCGCTTCGAGCGCCCCGACGTCGCCTACGCGTGGGAGGACTGGGAGCCGAGCGAGGCCGGGCAGGCGTTCCTGCGGGGACTGCGCCCCGTGCTCGCGGTCCTCGCGGGCAAACCCGGGGCACCCACCAGCCGCGACCATGTCTTCACGGCCGGCGAGGCGGTCGAGAAACAGGCGGTGGTGTTCAACAACGGCCGCACGCCGGTGCGCGTGGAGCTCGCGTGGTCCGCCGAGCTTCCCGCGACCGTGGCGGGCGCGAGCACGGTCGAGGTTCCGCCTGGAGGTCAGGTCCGGGTCCCGGTGCGGCTGGCGCTGCCGGCCGACCTGCCGCCCGGCCGGCGCACCCTGACGCTGCGCGCGCGCCTGCCCGGCGGGGAGCTGCAGGAAGACGCGCTGACGCTTGATGTCATCGCCGCGGCCCCCGCGGCCGCCACGCCGCCGGCCGCCACGCCCGCGCCGCGCATCGGCCTGCTGGACCCGAAGGGCCACACGGCGGCGCTCCTGCGCCGGCTGGGCGTGCCGTTCCGGACGCTGACGCCGCGCGCCTCGCTCGAGGAGATCGACGTGCTGGTGATCGGACGGGAGGCGATCGGGCTGGTGGGCGAGACGCCGGATTTCACGCGGGTCCGCCGCGGTCTGAAGGTGCTTTTCTTTGAGCAAAGCGCGGAGGTGTTGGAGGGCCGCTTCGGTTTCCGCGTGGCGGTGCCCGGCCTGCGCCAGGTCTTTCCGCGCGTCGCGGGACACCCGGCCCTGGCCGGCCTCGCCCCCGAGCACCTCGCCTCGTGGCGCGGCGAGGCGACGCTCCTTCCGCCGCGGCTCCAGCCGGTGATCAAGCCCGGCCTCGGCCCGACGGTGACGTGGGCCGGCCTGACCACGACCCGCCTCTGGCGCGCGGGCAACCGCGGCAACGTCGCCTCGGTGGTGATCGAGAAGCCGGCGCGGGGCGATTTCCTCCCGGTCGTCGAGGGGGGCTTCGGCCTCCAGTACGCCGCGGTGCTCGAGTACCGCGAGGGCAGCGGGCTCGTGGTCTTCTGCCAACTCGACGTCTCCGGCCGCACGGAGGCGGAGCCCGCGGCGGACCGGATCGCCGCTCAACTGCTGGCTCATGTCGCGGCTTGGCGGCCGTCCTCGCGCCGGGCGATCGCCTACGCGGGCGCCGACGAGGGCCGGCGGCACCTGGAGGCCGCGGGCTTCTCGGTGTCCTCCTACCGCGGTGGGTCGCTCGCCGGCGACCGGTTGCTCGTGCTGGGTCCGGGCGCGGGAGCCTCCCTGCGGGGTCGTGCGGCGGAGCTGGGTCGGTTCCTGCAGGCGGGCGGCCGCATCGCGGGCCTCGGTCTCGGTCCGGCTGACGCGCTCGTCCTGCCGGTGCCCGGCCTCAGGCTGGAGAGCGGGGAACTCCTGGCCCCGGCCCTCGCGCCTTTCCCCACAGGTTCCCCCTTCGCGGGGATCGGTCCCGCGGACCTGCACGATCGCGATCCCCGGCCCGCGCCGCTGGTGACCTCCGGGGCGGCGTTCGCGCGGGGCGTGATCGCGTCCGCCGCCAGCGAACGGGTCGCGCTGCTGCAACTCGTGCCGTGGGGCGATCCGCGGCGCCTCCAGCAGTTCCGGGCCAACTTCCGACGGCACGCCTACGCCACGTCCCGGCTGCTCGCCAACCTCGGGGCGGAGGCCCGCACGCCGCTCCTCGAGCACCTCTCCCGCCCGGTCGCGTCCCCCGCCGCCGACAAGCGCTGGCTGCGCGGGCTCTACCTCGACGTCCCCGAGGAATGGGACGATCCTTACCGCTTCTTCCGCTGGTGAAACCGTACCCCGTGCCCTCCCGCCCGTCCCGCCGCTGGTCCCGCCGGCTCCTGGCCCTGCCGCTCGCCGTCGCGCTCCCCTGCGCTGCCGCCACGCCGCCCGACTACAACCGCGACGTGAAGCCGATCCTCGCCGAGAACTGCTTCGCGTGCCACGGCTTTGACGAGGCCGGCCGCAAGGCGAAGCTCCGCCTCGACGTCGCCGCCGAGGCCCTCGCGCCCCGCCCCAACGGCCCCGCGATCAAGCCCGGCGATCCCGCCGGCAGCGAGGTCTGGCAGCGCCTCATCAGCCCGCACGCCGACGAGGTGATGCCGCCGCCCGAGGCCCACAAGACGCTCACCCCCGCCCAGCGCGAGACGCTCCGCGCGTGGATCGAGGCCGGCGCCCCCTATGCCGAACACTGGTCCTTCGTCGCCCCGCGCAGCACCTCCGTGCCGGCCGGCGCCCCGCACCCGGTCGACGCCTTCGTCCGCGCCCGCCTCCGCCAGGAAGGGCTGGCCCCCGCGCCCGCCGCCGACGCCCGCACGCTGATCCGCCGCGTCACGCTCGACCTCACCGGCCTGCCCCCCTCCGCCGCCGAGGTCGAGGCGTTCGCCGCGGACCGCGACCCGCGCGCCTACGCGCGCCTCGTCGCCCGCCTCCTCGCCAGCCCGCATTTCGGCGAACGCCTCGCGGTCGACTGGCTCGACGCCGCCCGCTACGCCGACACGAACGGCTTCTCCATCGACGGCGGCCGCCACCAGTGGCTCTGGCGCGACTGGGTCATCCAGGCCTTCAACGACAACCTCCCGTACGACCGCTTCCTCGTCGAGCAGCTCGCCGGCGACCAGCTGCCCGGGGCCACCGACGCCCAGCTCATCGCCTCGGGCTTCCAGCGGAACAACATGACCACCCACGAGGGCGGGACGATCCCCGAGGAGAACCTCGTCAACTACAACGCCGACCGGGTGAAGACCCTCGGCGAGGCGGTGCTCGGGCTGACGCTCGCCTGCGCCCAGTGCCACGACCACAAGTACGACCCGGTCTCGGCCCGCGATTACTACCGGCTCTTCGCCTATTACAACCGCCTCGGCGACCGCGGCCTCGACGGCAACGCCGGGGTCAACGCCGGCCCCGCCCGCACGCTGCGCACCATCCTCCGCACCGGCGAGGAGGCCTCCCTGCGCGCCCGCATCGCCTCCCTGCGGGAGTCGCTCGCGCGCCCCGACGCGGCCGTGTTGCGGGCCTGGGCGGAACGGGAGCGCGCCCGCCTCGCCCGCCGCGGGGAGGGTTTCGCCGTCCATCCGGTCAAGGTCCGCCAGGCTTCCACGCCCAACCGCTCCGACCTCGACGTCGAGGACGGCCGGGTGGTCGTGATCCGGCAGGCCGGGGATCTCGCCGCCATCGACATCGCGGTCGACCTTAGCGGGGTCCCCGGGCCCGTGGCCGGCGTGCGCGTGGTCATCCCGCCGTCGCCCGGCCTGCCGGGCGGCGGCTGGGGGCGCGGGCCGGTGATGCGGGGCGCCGCGGCCGCCGCCAAGACGAAGGGGAAGGGCAAGGCGGCTGCTCCCGCGGAGGACTTCAAGGGCACGTTCCGCCTGACCGCCCTCGCCGTTTCCGCCGGCGCGGTGCCCGGAGACCAGGTTGACCTGCACCAGCTGCGGGCCGTCTCGGGGGTCACGGCGAGTTCCTGGGATCCCGCGCACCCGCCCGCGGGGTGCCTCGA
>JBMTAG010000112.1:0-11182 GCA_049428505.1 Opitutaceae bacterium
GGACCCGGGCCGTGCCGTCGGGACAGGCCTCCCAGAGGATCTCGGCGCCCTTCCACTGGCGGCGGATCTCGATGGGCACGGTGGTCTGCCCCTTGCTGGTGATCAATGTCCTTACCATAAGCGAAAGGTAAGGAACGGGCGGGCGGGATCAAGGTTCCGTCGGACCGGAAACATGGGTGAAGGTCGGGGAGCTCCCGCGCGGGTACGAAGTGCGCCAGCCGGCTTCGGTGGCGCGGCGCCCGTGCGCGACGTCCCTCGCCGCTCCCGCCGGCCGCTCAGAACGACACCGTGCTCGTCAGGATGAACTGGCGCGGGTCCTGGTAGCGGTAGGTGATCGGCGCGAGCGTCCGCGGGTGCACGTTGTTCACGATCAGCTCCCGCTGATCGAGGAGGTTGTTGACGTTCAGCTGCACCGACCAGCGGAAGCGGCGGTCGGAGAGCGGCACGTTATAGCTCACCTGCAGGTCGTAGACGTGCTGGTCCTTCGCGTCGACGGTCGTGACCTTGTCGATCGTGCGGCCGTTCCACTGGTCGGTGAAGTCGGAGCCGGGCGTGATCGTGTAATCGGTGCGGGCGCCGGCGACGCGGCCGAGGCGGAGGCGCGTGCCACCGCCGACGGAGAGGCCCTTGAGCCGGCCCGGCCGGAAATCGTAGCGCGTGCGCAGGTTGAGGTTGTGCAGCGGGTCGCCGACGAACCGCTTGCCCTCGAAGACGTGCGGGTTGTCGAAGCAGAGCTGCTCCGCGTCGGCGATCGCCTCGTTGAGGCGGTCGGTGTTGGCCGTGCAGTCGCCGGGGATGACGCCGCCGCGCCTTGCGCAGATCCTCGCGGCCGGCGGCATCGGCGGCGTCTTCTGCCTCGGCAGCCCCGATCCCGAGGAGCGTTTCCTCGCGCGGCGGAAGTTGCGGGTGCCACGCGATGTCGGGCTGGCCCTGCTGGACAAGATCGAGGACCGGGCGCGTCCCGCGGGGAGGTGGGAGGATCCGGTGCGGATCGGGGCGATGGCGGCGGAGCTCCGGCTGGGGAGAGTGCGGTTGCACGATCTGACCACCGGGGAGCAGCCGAAGGTCGAGCTCGTGGGTGGCGCGTGGGACGAGGGAAAGACGCTGCGGCCGGTGCGGGCGGGTGGCTGAACGACGGCGGCCGTCGCGGCGGAGACGGCTGGTGCCCGGGGCGGGGATCGAACCCGCACGACTTTTCAGTCAGGGGATTTTAAGTCCCCAGTGTCTGCCATTCCACCACCCGGGCGCGGGGTGGAGCCAAGCCGGGCGCCGGCGGCGGCGCCAGCCCTATCCCGCGGGGCGGCGCCGCCGGGGTAATTGGGCCTTGCCGGGTTCCGACCCCCCGCCCACGGTCCGCGCGGTGAAAATCGGTTTCCTCGGGGGGAGTTTCGACCCGATCCATTTCGGCCACCTGCTCGCCGCGCAGGACGCGTTCGAACAGCACGGGCTTGACCGGCTCGTTCTCGTGCCCGCCGCCCGCGCCCCCCTCAAGCTGAACGACGTCCAGTCCACCGCCGCCGACCGCCTCGCGATGCTGCGGGCCGCGGTCGAGTGGGACCGCCGCTTCGAGATCTCCGACTACGAGCTCCAGCGGGGCGGGGTCAGCTACACCATCGACTCCGCCCGGCACTTCCGCGCGCTGTACCCGGACGACCGCCTCTTCTGGATCATCGGCGGCGACCAGTTGCCCAACCTCCACCTCTGGCGCGACATCGAGCAGCTCGCGCAGCTCGTGGAATTCATCTTCCTCGAGCGCCCCGGTTACCCGGTCCGCGCCACCCCGGAGATCCCCGGACTCCGCCTCCACCGCTGCGACGGTCACCTGCTCGCCATCAGCTCCACCGAGCTGCGCGACCGCATCCGCCGCGGCCTCTCGCTGGATTACTTCGTGCCCCACAAGGCGATTGTGTACATCCAGCAACACGGCCTCTATCGCTCCTCCTCATGACCCTGAAGCAATCTCCGACCCTCGAGGTGGTGAAGGCGTGCTGCCGCGCCCTGGACGACAAGAAGGCCGGCGACCTCGCCGTCCTCGACGTCGGGCGCCAGTCCTCCATCACCGATTACCTCGTGGTCGCCTCCGCCACGTCCGAGCCGCACCTGCGCGCGCTCGGCATCGAGCTCGAGAAGGTCCTCGACGCCGCCGGCGTGCGCATCGTGGGCTTCGAACGCGTGCAGGCCAGCGGTTGGCTGGTGATCGACGCGTTCGACGTGATGTTCCACCTGTTCCTCGCGCCCGTGCGCGAGCGCTACGCGCTGGAGCGCCTCTGGCGCGACGCCGTCGACGTGCCGGTCGCCCCGCTGCTGGGCCTCGCGCCGGCCAAACCTGCGCGGAAGCCCAAGGCCGCGGGCGCCGCGAAGCCCAAGGCGAAGTCCCCGGGGAAGCGCGCCGCCGCCAAGACCACTCCCGCGAAGAAGGCCGCCCCGAAGGCAGCCAAGGCCGTGGCGAAGGCGAAGGCGGCCAAGCCGCGCGCGGCGAAGGGTTGACGCGGAGGCTGGGCCGCGCGCGGGCTTGACCCGCATTTCCGGGCCTTGCCGCACTTGGCCGCGGGCGGAGCCGGGGCGAGGGTGCGGGCGTCGAAGCCGGGGTGGGTGCCCCCGGTTCGCGCTCCTCCACCCCATGTCTCCGCACCCGTTCGTAATTCGTTTCCTCCGCCCCGGTTGCCGCGCGCTGCTCTGCCTGCTCCTGGCGCTGCCCGTCGCCGCCAAGGATGAGGCGGAGCGCGACTGGGACGATGTCGCCCGCCTCCGTCGCGAGGCCGGGCGTCCCGCCCGGCCCCGGCCCGCGGACCCGGTGCCCGCGGATCGCGCGGAGGCCGCGCGCCGCCGCCGCGAGCAGGAGGAGGGTGCCCGCCGCTTCCGCGAGGTCGCCCGCACGGCCCGGGACTTCGCGGTCCGGCACGGCGCCCACCCGCGCGCCGCGGAGGCGGCCAAGGTCGCGATCCTCGCCGATCTCGAGGGCATCTTGCCCCGGGACGCCCGCCACGCCGCCGATGCCCGCTCCGCCGCCGATTCCTTCCGCCGCAACCCCCGCCATCCCGCTGCCGCCCGCGCCGAGGTCGCGCTGGCGCTCGAACGCCGGGAGATCACGCGGCGCACGCTCGGCCGCTCCTGGCACGCCCAGCCGGTCCTCGCCGAGGGGATGCTCGACCGCCTGCGCGGCGAGTTTGGAGACCGGGCCGAGCTCTGGCAGGCCGGCCTCGCCCTGGCCGAGGGCGCGGCGTGCGACGCCGGCCGCGAGGCCGCCCAGCGGGTCTACCAGGCCCCGGGAGCCTCGCCGGCCCTGCGCGCGGCCGCGCGGCAGGTGCTCGAACGCCATGCGCTCGTGCGCCAGCCGCTCGCGCTCACGCTCACGCCTGCCGGAGGGCGCCCGACCGCGCTCGAGCGCCTCGCGCCCGGACGCACGGTGATTTGTTTCTTCGATGCGGAGCGTCAGCCGCTGGGTCCGCCCGGGCTGCACGCGCTGGCGGAGCGCCCGCCGCCCCGCGTGGGCTGGATCTACGTGGCGGTGGGCCGGCTGGGCCCCGTTCCGAAAGGAACCCGGGCGCGACCACGACCTGATGGGGTCCTCTGCCTCGAACCCGCCGGCTGGCGCAGCCCCGTGCTCAACTCCCTCCGGATCAACCAGCTGCCGTACGCCTTCGTCGTCGACGAGCGCCAGCGGGTCTCCGGCTACGGACGTCCCAGCGAAATCCCGGCGCTCCTCGCCGGCATCGGTCGCCCCATCCTGCCGTGCGCCGCCGCCGCTTCCTTTCGCCGGCGACCGGGCCTGCTCGGCGTCGTCGGCCTCCTGCTCCGTCCGCTCGCCGCCAACGAACTGACGTGGCACGCGCTCGTGCCGCCCGCCGGCGTCACCGCCGGCGGCGTGGCCGAAGTCGTCGCCGACGTCGCCCATGCCGGCGCGGAGCCGTGGGGCGAGGCGCACTTCCTGATCGCCCGCGATGCCGCCGGGCAAACGCTCGCCGTGGCCGACCTCGCGGGGATCGAACCCGGGCAGCGGGTCCGGCGCACCCTCCGCTTTCCCGCTCCGCCCGTCGGACCGGCGCATACGGTCCTCGTGCAGGCGCTGGAGCAGGACGTCGCTTGGTTCGGGGAGCTACGGCGGATCACCTTCGCCGTCCAGCCGCGGCCCCCGTACGCCGGCATGCAGCTCTCGACGACGACGTTCGATGCCCTGGCCCCGGCCCGCCTCAGCACCACCGACGCCATCACGGCCGCCGCGCCCTACCGGCTCCGCGCCAAGGTCATCGACGGTTCCCGCTGGGGCTGGCACGCGGCCAACCTCTGGAACCGCAACGGCGAACCGCTGGATAACCCGCCGCCGCCCGGCATCTACCCCGAGTGCGTGCTCTATTGGGTGCGCTACCACGGGCTCACCGGCGCCGTGCTCGAAGTCGGACCGGAACGGCGCACGGCGATCACCGTCGCGGGCGCGGTCTCGCTCGCCAGCCAGTGGTTCCACGTCAGCCAGCCACCGCGGCTCACCTCCACCGAGAACTTCGCCGGCGCCCCGTACCGGCTCCTCGCCACCTTCCGCGACGAGCTGGGGTTCACCTGGGAAACTTCGCCCGGGTTCAATAACCACGGCCAACCACTCACCAACCTGCCGCCCCCCGGCACCTACCAGGTCGCGCTCCAATGGCGGCGTTATGATGGGGCCCTCCGCGTGACCAGCGCCGGCCCGGTCCGTGAGGTCACCGTCACCATCACCGACGGGCCGCAACCTGTCCTCGAGGTGGCGGGGGTGATCGCGGGGGAACCGGTCTGGGACGATGCGCTCGGGGACTGGTCCGCGGAACTCGCCGTCGTGCGGCACGCCTTCAGCGTTCCGGCGCCCGGGATCCTCCGGGTGCGCGCGACGGCGGTCTCCGGCGGCGAGATGCTCCTCAACCTGCACGACGGCGCGGGCACGCCCCTGCGCTCCGGCAGCGGCGGCCTGGAGCTGCCGGTCACCCCGGGGAGTTACGCCCTCACGCTCACCGCGGATCACGAGACGGACTTCGCGGCCGCCGCGGAGCTCTTCCCCTACGCCCTCGCGCCGCGGCTCGCCGGCACGGAGGCGGTGAGCGCCCGGGTCAACGTGCCGCTCGCCGTGGCGGCCGTGTCGGCCGCGGGCGCCGCGCCCATCGAGTTCTCCGCCGCTCCCGCGGGCGAACCCAATGGCCTTCCGGCGGGACTGCGCCTCGATGCCCGGACCGGGGAACTCTCCGGCACGCCCACCACGCCCGGCACGTACCGCGTCTGGGTCTCCGCCCGTAACGCCGCCGGCGCCGCCGGCCGCTGGCTCACGGTGACCGTTGTCCCCCGCTACCCGCCGGTCATCCTCTGGCAGGGCCTCGAGGGGCCGGAATCCGGTGCGCTGCGGCTCGATTGGCCCGTGGTCCTCGCGGCCCGGCTCGAGGCCCCGGCTGCCGGGCTTGCCCCGCCGACCGGACTCCTCACCTACACCGCCGAACGAATCCCGCCGGGCGGAGGCGACGCCGTCCCGCTCGCGGTGCCGGCGGACTTGCCGGTGACCCTGACGGCCCTGACGGGCGAGATCCGCGTGACCGCGCGGTACGCTGGCGATGCCGATTACGAGCCGGCGGCGCGCACGGTGTCGTTCGTCGTCCCGGACCGCACCCCGCCGCAGCCGCCGGTCGCCGCGGGCTTCCAGGCCACGGTCGTCGGTAGCACGGGCTTCGCGCTCGCCTGGGCGGCCTTCGCCGACGGCGCCGGGGCCGCCGGGGGTCGCCCCGCGCAGGGCATCACCTATGAGGTGGAACTGGATCTCGGGGTCCGGCGCATCACGACCACCGTGCCCGCGGTGTCGTTCAACGGCCTGGCGCCCGGATCGACGCACCACGTGCGGGTGCGGGCACGGGACGCCGCGGGGAACGTGAGCGGCTGGCTCGCGGGCGGGTTCAGCGTGGCGCTCCCCGCGGTCGATCCCGATGCCGGCACCGGCCCGGTCTGGCTCGACGTGAACGGCGACGGGATCCGCGACGAGCTGATCCCGCCGGGTCCGGCCTTCGGCTGGTTCGCCGCGGAGGCCCACGAGGACTGGGTGCGCTACACCGAATGGACGTGGGCGCGCGTGCCGGAACTGGGGCTGTCGTGGACGGAGGGCTGGAGCCTTTATGTGGGCGGGAGCTGGCAGCTGGTGCCCGATGAGCAGATCCATGAGGTGCTGCTGATCCGGCCGGGATTCCATTTTCTCGCCCGGCCGGGGTACGATTACACCGTGGGCTGGCAGGTGGCCGCCCCGCCCGGCGGGGCGGCACCGCGGCGGCTGGCCTTCTTCCCGGCCGCGGAGTTCGCCGCGCCGGGACCCGCGGCGGAGACCGTCAGCGCCGAGGTGGTGGCAGGGGAGTTCTTCCCGGCCGCGGCCCTGCACGCGTTCCCCCCCCACCTTGTGCGCCTCGGACGTCCGCTCGCGACGGCCGGGTGGCGCGGCCTCACGGCGACCCTCGGCTCCAGCCGGGGAAGCGGCGGCGCGCTGCCCGTCGTCCTGAACCCTGGCGGCGGGGTGCGGATCGACCTCGCGGATGCCGTCGGCGGGCTGCTCCAACTCGGTCCGCGCGTGGCGTGGGAAGTGTGGGACGGGGTGCGCCGCATCGCCGGTGGGCTCAGCGCCGGGGGAGCCTTGGAACTCGGGTTGGATTCGGCCGGCCGCTTCCAACTCGGACTTCGCCTCGATGACGCGACCACCGTCTGGTGCACCCTCGAGGTGGCGTCGGCGCCGTCCGGCAGCTTGCTCACCCCGGAGCGAATCTGGATCAACGATGACGACGATTCCGGCGAGGCGGGCGGGAAGGATGTTCCGGGCCAGGGCGCGCCCGATCATGCGGACGCGGGCCCCTTCCCGGGGCGGGTCGATGGCATCCGGGACCTCGTCGACTTTTTCCCCGTCAGCCTGCTGCTGCGTGAACACGTGGCCGCGTACCCGCCGGCCGCCGGGTTCACCTACCGCCTGAGCCAGGCGGATGCGGCGCTGAACTTCGCGTACACGAACCTCACCACGGCGCAGGCCGAGCTCTGCCTGGAACGGATCCTCGCGACCGGGTTTGGCGATGACTTCGCGCGGCCGCCGGGTGAGGCCGCGACGCGGGCGGTGACCGCCGAGGGGATCGCCCTCAGCCGGGCGTTTGTCGAATTGGCCGGTCGGCCCGGCGGCGCGGTCCTGCTGGTCGAAGGTCGCCGCGAAACCCGCGCGCCACTGCGGCTCCACGTCCGCGATCGCGCCGGCGAGGTCGTGGCGACGCTTGAGGCCCCGGTGCGCGTTGTGCCCGTCGAGCGGATGTACCGGGTCCTGAACCTCCGGAGCACGGCCCGCAACGCCAACGGGAGCCCCCACCTGCCCTCGCTCCTCGGCCCGGGCACGAACCTGGCCGACCCCGGGGAACCATGGCCGGACGCGCTGACCCATGGGCGGCATCTGCTCTGGATCCACGGCTTCTCGATCGATGGCGAGGAGGCGCGGGGTTGGGCCTCCGAAACCTTCAAGCGGCTCCACCGCCTGGGTAGCCGGGCCCGCTTCGTGGCCGTGCTCTGGCCCGGGGACACCGGACTCGATTACCACCAAGCGGTCTTTCACGCCTTCCAGGTCGGGGATGCGCTGGCGCCGGCCCTGGCGGCGGGCGGCATCGGCGGGGACGTCGCCATCCTGGCGCACAGCCTGGGCAATCTGGTGGCCAGCCAGGCCATCGCCGCGGGCGGCTTGTCGGTGAGCCGCTACCTGATGCTGAACGCGGCCGTTCCCGCGGAGGCTTACGACGCCAATCCGGAAGGGGGGCTGAAGGGCCAGTTTGCGCCGATGACCCACGACACGTGGAGATCCCTGCCCCCGGCGACGTACGCGTCCCGGTGGCACGAGCTCTTCGCCGGCGTGGCCGGTGATGCCCGGGCAGCGCTGACGTGGCGGGGCCGCCTCGCGCGGGCCTTGTCCGCCGCAGTGCATTTTTACTCCCCGGGGGAGGAGATCCTCGCCGCGCCGGAGGCCGGGAACGCCTCGATGGTGGCACTCGTTGTCCGACAGGGATTCGCCGTCACGCGGGGTTCGTGGGCGATGCAGGAATTTGCGAAGGGCGCCAGCCTGGGGGATTCGCTCTCGGCACTGGTGTTCAGCCGCCTGCAGGCGGGGTGGGGTCCCAGCGTCCACTACTGGCCGGGATTCACACCTTCGCCCGACCTCCGGTGGGAGCCCTACTTCGCGCCCTTCCTCGAGGCTGACCTCCACCACCGGGATCCGGTGCGAGCCTCCGCCGCCGCCAGCCGCCGCCTGGTGCAGTACGATGTCCTTGCCCGGGGGATCCCCGCGCTTTCGTTCGGCGCCGCCCTGCAACCGCTCGAACCCCTGGGGGCGGGCCGGAACCTCGATCTCGAACAGATCGGGCGGGTGCCGGGAGTCTGGCCCGACGAGCCCCGGGGCCTGGACCTTCGCAACCGGACCCGCTGGCTCCACAGCGACTTCCGCGCAGTCGCCTTGCCCTACGTCGCACCGCTGTACCGCCAGGTCCTCCTGCAAGCCCGCCTCCTCCCATGATCCTTCGTCTCCCGCTCCTGCTCGCGGGCGCCACTGTCGTGGTGCCCGCCGGCGAAATCCGGCTCCGGCTGGTCGCCGAATCCGGCCCCCCGCTCGCCGGCGCCCGCGCGACCGTCGTCTTCACGACGCCCGAGCACGGCGGCGAACAGGTGCGCTCCGGGCCGACCGATCCGGCCGGACGCTTCGTGGCCCAAGGCACCGCGATCGGCCGGGTGTTGGTCCGCGCGGAGGCGCCGGGATTTTATCCGGTGCAACTGGAACTCCCGCCCGCGGACGAGCCGCGCGAGCTTCGCCTCGCCCTCCGCGACGTGCGCCGCCCCGTCGCGCTCCACGTCCGGCGCCTCCGCGTGGCGTGGGACACCATGGAGCCGCCGCCGCCGCCGGGAACGGTGGAGGTGCAGACGTACGAGCTGGATCTCGAGCTCGGCGAACCCCTGCCACCGCGCGGCCGCGGGCGACGCGGGGACGTGCGCGTCCGGGTGGAGCGCGAGTTCCTCGGCTGGAAATTTCCCGCCACCGTGATGGCCGAGTTGCGGGCGCCGCAGGCGGGCGTGGCGCTGGGGGAGGGCGACGCACGGTTCCTGCACGGCCGTTGGCGGTCCCGCTTCGAACTCGCGGTGCCCGAGCCCGGCGGCGGTTGGAGCGAGGTCAGCGGGGACTACCTGCCCTCCAGTGCGCTCGCGCTGCCGCACCGCGCTCCCGAGCAGGGCTACGCGCCGGTCTGGACGTGGACCTGCCGGACCGGCGAGCGCTGCGGGGAGGACCTGCGGCACCCGGCGCGGGGCTATTTCCTGCGGGTGCGTCCGGTCCGCGACGCTTCCGGGGCGGTTGTCGCCTGGCACCACGCCAAGCTCAGTTCGGGCCTCCAGCTGGACGCGCGGGGCGATCTGGGGCTGACGGTGCATTTCAACCCGGTTGCCGGCGATCGAAACCTGGAGTTCGATCCCGCCCGCAACCTCGCGGCTCCGGGCGTACCGGACGAAACCACCCGCCAGCCATGAAGCGATGCATCCGGGTGCGCGCCGCCCTTTGGGCCCTCGGCGCGGGAGTCCACGCGCTTGCGGGCGCGGGCGGGGAGTTCCCCCGCCTCGGCCAGGGGCCGGATTCCCGCTGGCAGCGGGAGGATCTGGCATCCGTCGGCAGGGGCACGCCGGCCGTCCTCGGCCAGCGCGACGGCGTGGCTTACCTCGACTTGCCCGCGGGCGCCGAGTGGCTTCGGCCGTTGCGGGCCGAGGGGCGACGTTTGTTGCACGTGGTCCTCCTCGCGCAGCTCTCCGCGGGAACCGTGATCGAGGTGGGAGGCGCGCGGCTGGGTCTGATCCCCAGCCCGGTCGAAGGCGCCGTCCAGTTGCTATGGGATGACCCGGCCGCCGGGTGGAGGCCCCTCGGCTCGCATTGGGCCGCGCTGCCCCACGCGGGCCGCCAGCTCGCCGCTGCCCCGGCGCTCACCGTGCGGCTTGATCCCGCCCTCCGGCGCTGGGACCTGCTTACCGGCCCCCGCGTGCTCGCCGCCGACCTACCCGCTCGCCCCCGCGCCCCCCCGCGGATCCGCGTGCGGGCCGGGGACGAAGGCGCTTGGCTCCAGATCGTCCTGCAGAGCGACGACCATCCCTGGTACGAGGACGCGGATCGGGACGGGGTCGACGACGCCTTCGCCGCGGCGCGGCGGACGGGTCCGACGCTCCCGCCGCGCGCGGATCTGGTGGCGGCGTGGCGGGCGGAGCAGCGCGAGCGGCCGCCGCCGTCCCCGCGCGTGCCCCGGCCGCGGGCGGATCGGCGGGGCTCAGGCCGCCGGCGGAGGAATGTGCGGCACCCGGCGCAACAGCCAGAGGCCGCCGCCGAAGAGCAGGAGCAGCGAGAGGATCGAGGCCCGGCTGTCGGTTGCGAGCGCGGTCACGGCCATCAGCGTCGGCCCGAGGACGGCCGCGAACTTCCCCAGCAGGTTGTAGAAGCCGAAGTACTCGCCGGCGCGTTCGGCCGGGATGAGCCGGGCGAAGTACGAGCGGCTGAGCGACTGCACGCCGCCCTGCACCAGCCCGACCAGACCCGCGAGGATCAGGAACTCCCGCGGCGAATCCATCCGCGCCGCGAACAGGCAGAGCACGGCGTAGACGCCCACGCCGAGGCTGATGCCCGCCTTGGGCCCGATCCGCTCGCCCAGCCGCCCGAAGGCCACCGCGGCGGGAAAGGACACGAATTGCGTGATCACCAGCGCGGTCAGCATCCCCGCCGCATCAAGGCCGATCGCCCGGCCGTAGGCCACGGCCATCTTGATGACCGTGTTCACGCCATCGATATAGAGCAGGTAGGCGCCCAGGAAGGTGAGCAGCCGCCGGTCCCGGCGCACTTCCGCGAAGGTCGTCGCGAGCTGCCGGAAGCCGCGCGTGAGCAGCGGCCCGCCCCCCGCCGCCGGGACCGCCGGCGTTTCCCGCACCCACACCAGAGCCGGGATCGTGAACAGCAGCCACCAGCCCGCGGTCACCAGGAAGCACGCCTGCACGGCCTGTACGGCGCCCGCGAAACCAAAGCGCTCGGGCGCCTGCACCACCACGGAACAGCCGACGAACAGCAGCCCCCCGCCGATGTAACCCAGCGCGTAGCCAAAGGCCGACACCCGGTCGTAGCGCTCGGGGCGCGTCACGTCCGTCAGCAGCGCGT
>JBMTAG010000113.1:0-11116 GCA_049428505.1 Opitutaceae bacterium
CACGGATCGGGAAAGGACGTTAGGCCCGCGAAATGGAATCCGCGGCAACTGCCGCGGCCACACCCACCTCCCGGGCATCGGCGAGAAAGGCATCGACCGTTTCCTCCCGGGTGGCCCAGGAGCACATCACGCGGTAGCCGTGTTCCCCGACGAAGCGGTAGAAGTGCCATCCGCGGGCCTCGAGGCCCTGGACCAGGGCGGGGCTGAGTTCGACGAAGACCCCGTTGGCCTCGACCGGGGCGATCAGGCGGGCGCCCAGGGCCTCCAGCCCCGCGGCGAGACGACGGGCGAGGCGGTTGGCGTGCGCCGCGTGCCGGAGCCAGGCGCCGTCCCGCAGCACCGCCACCCATTGCGCGGAGGCGAACCGCTGCTTGGACGCCAACTGACCCGACTGCTTCACCCGGTAGGCGAATTCGCGGGCGAGGTCCCGGTTGAAGAACACCACCGCCTCCGTCGAGAGCAGGCCGTTCTTGGTCCCCCCGAAGCAGAGCACGTCCACCCCGGCGCGCCACGAGAGGTCGGCGGGGGACCAGCCCCGATCCCGGCCGGTCGCGGCGGCATTGGCGAAGCGGGCGCCATCGAGGTGGACCGCGAGCCCGTGGGCGCGCGCAAACTCCCCCAGCGCCCCCAGCTCGGCAGGCGTGTACAGCGTGCCGAGCTCGGTGGTTTGAGTGAGGGAGAGCGCCCGCAGCTTCGGAAAGTGGATCCCGTGGCCGCGGCCCGGCAGCGGCGCGAGCGCGGCGGGGGTGACCTTGGCGTGGTCGCCCGAAACGGTCAGGAGCTTCGCCCCGCCGGTGAAAAACTCGGGCGCTCCGCATTCATCGGTCTCGATGTGGGCCAGCGCGTGGCAGGCGACCGCGTGGTGCCGCTGGCAGAGCGCCCCCAGCACGAGGGCATTGGCCGCGGTGCCGTTGAACACAAAGAACACCTCGCATTCGCGCTCGAAGGTCTCCGCCAGCAACCGCCGGGCCTCGGCCGTCGCCGCATCATCGCCGTAGCTGGCCACGCAGCCCGCGTTCGCCGCGGCCAGGGCGGCCCAGGCCTCCGGGCAGACGCCCGCGGTGTTATCGCTGGCCAGGGAGTAATCGGGGGCCGGGAGGGAGGAGGACATCGTTTCGCGGCTGGCAAACTAGCCGGACGCCCGTTCTCCTCAAGTGCCTGATGTCACCCGCGGACGTGAACCTCTACCTGGTCGGCTTCATGGGTACCGGCAAGACGACCGTCAGCCGCGCCGTCGCCCAGCGGTTGGGCTTCGCCGTGCTCGACAGCGACCACGAGATCGAGCGGGAGCAGAAGCTGACCATCCCGGAAATCTTCGCCCAACGCGGCGAACCCGCCTTCCGGGCCTTGGAGCGCGCCTTCATTGAGCAGGGGCACCCGGCCACCCGCACCGTGATCGCCTGCGGAGGCGGCCTGGTCGTCCAGCCCGGGATGCTGCCCCTGCTGCAGGCCCGGGGCGTCGTGGTCTGCCTGCACGCCTCCCTCGAGACGATCCTCGCGCGCACCGCCCGCGCCCGCAACCGCCCGCTCCTCGAGGTCGAGAACCCGGAGGAGCGGATCCGCACCCTCTACGCCGCCCGCGAGGCCGTGTACCGCGCCGCGGGGACGATGGTCCTCACGGATGGCCGCCCCCTCGCGGACATCGCCGCCCACGTCGCGCGCGTGTGGCAGCGGGACGCCCGGGACTTCGCGCGGCGGGCGCCGTGAGCCCCGCCGACCCCCGCCCCGCGGAACTGCGCCGCCGGCTCCTCGCCCTCGGTTTCGACGAGGCCCGTTTCGCGACCATCCCGGGACCGCTCCCCGATCCCCTCCCCGCCTGGCTCGCCGCCGGGAACCACGCGGAGATGCACTGGATGGAGCGCACCGCCGCGAAGCGCCTCGATCCCGGGCTCGTCCTGCCCGGCGTCCGGTCGGTCGTGATGCTCGGCGTGAACTATTGGACGGACGCCCTCCGTTCCCCGCCCGCGGGCGCGCCCCGCTGGGCCCGCTACGCGCTCCACGAGGATTATCACGACACGATCCGCCCGGCCCTCGCCGCCGCGGCCCAGCTGCTGGAGGAGCTGTTCGGCGCCGCTCCCGGCGATACCCGGTATTACGTCGACACCGGACCCGTGCTGGAGCGGAGCTGGGCCGTGCGGGCGGGCGTGGGTTTCACCGGCAAGAACGCGATGCTCATCTCGCGCCGCCACGGCAACTGGCTGTTCCTCGCCGCCCTGCTCACCCGCGTGCCCTTGCCCGCCGATCCGCCCGCGGCGCCCACCGGGGACCAGCCGCCGATCGGGACCTGGTGCGGCAAGTGCACCCGCTGCCTCGACGCCTGCCCCACCGCCGCGTTCACCGCCCCCGGCGTCCTCGACGCCCGCCGCTGCGTTTCGTATCAGACGATCGAAAACAAGGGTGTGATCCCCCGCGACCTGCGTCCGGGCATCGGGGACCGCGTCTACGGCTGCGATACCTGCCTCGAAGTCTGCCCATGGAACCGCTTTGCTCAGGCGGGCCGCGCCGTGCTGCTCGCGGCCCGGCACGACCTCGCCGGCCTGACCCTGCCGCAGCTCCTCGACCTGACCCCGGAGACCTTTGCGGCGGTCTTCCGGCGAACGGCCGTCAAACGCCTCAAGCTGACGGGCCTGCTGCGCAACGCGTGCGTGGTCGCGGGGAATTCCGGGGACCGAACGTTGGTGCCGCGCCTCGTGCGGCTGGCGCGGGAACATCCGTCGGCCTTGGTGCGGGCCCACGCCGTCTGGGCCGCGCGTCGGCTCGATGCCACGGCTCTCCCCGCCGCCGCGCCGGCGGAGGAAACGGACCCGCAGGTGCGGGCCGAGTACGCGGCGAATTGAGGTTGGTTGGGCAGGGACCGCGGATGCAACCCTTTGCGCCTTTTGCGGCCATCCCGGTTCGAGCCGATCCGGCCGGACGATGGCCACAATAGGCGCAAAAGGCCTCTGGACGCGGACCACGTTGTGGGAGGCGTCCATAGACGCCGCGGAGGCTTCAGGGCGAGCGCGCGGAGAGGATGGCTCCGAAACAAGGCCATGAGGCCTCGGTGCCCCTACGGTCACGCGATCGGCCGCACCTCGGCTCGAAGCCCAGCCTTGGCGGCTCCCGCCCCTCCGTGCCCGCGGCGTTTATCGACGCCACGCACGGCCCCGACCGCGGATGCAACCCTTTGTGCCTTTTGTGGCGAACCTCCGACGCCCATGCGTGCCGCTAGCCGGGACGCCCCGCGGCCACATCGCGACAGCGTCAGCCCCTAGGCAAAGGCCGCGGCGAAGAGCGCCACGACCGCCGCCGGCGGACGCACCGGCCGGCCCTGCAGGTCGATGAACGCGTGCACACTATACCCGGTCGCCAGCAACTCCTCCCCCCGCCGCACCTCATATTCGAGGCGGATCCGCAGCAGCGGCCGCTCGTTCAGGCGGGTCACGATGGTAACGAGGTCATCGTACCGCGCCGGCCGCACGTACTTCAGGGCCACCTCCAGCACCGGCAGCCGAAATCCCGACTCCTCCAATTGCCGGTACGGCAACCCCAGCTCCTTCAGGAGCTGCGTCCGCCCCACCTCCAGCCACGGAATGTAACTGCCGTGGTACACCACCCCCATCATGTCCGTCTCCGCATAACGGACGGTCAGCTGCGTGGTCGACGTGATCATAAAGCCTGCCCCGCCCCCGGCCCGAACAAGGCCGCCGCGGAGGCCGCCCAGGTGCTCCGCCCCGCCCACCGCCGGCCCTCGGTGCCCAGACGTTGCCGCAACGCCCCGTCCGCCAACAGCCGCGCAAAAGCGGCCGTCAGTTCCTCCGGGCGGTCCGGCGGCACGAGCAGTCCGGTCCGGTCCTGCGCCACCGCCTCGGACACCCCGCCCACCGCGTGCGCCACGACCGGCAACCCCTGCGCCGACGCCTCCAGATACACCAGCCCGAAGCCCTCGACGCTGTGCCGGTGCTGGACGCTGGTCAGGGCGAAGACATCCGCCCCCGCATAAACGGCCGGGAGGTCGGCATCCGGCACATCGCCCAAAAACGTCACTTGCAGCCCGGACCGCGCCGCCTCCGCCCGCAGCACCCGCGCGTAGGCCGAGTCCGACTCCGTGCCAACCAACCGGTACTCCAATCCCGCCTTGAGGCCCTCCGGCAGGCGCTGCAGGGCCTGCAGCGTCAGCAATTGCCCCTTCCGGGGATGGAGTCGCCCCACCGTCAGAACCACCCGCCCGCGCCCGGCCCGGGCCGCCGCCGGCGGCGCCGCCGCAAAATCCGCCCGCAGGGCCCCCGGAGTTTGCACCAGCTTGCCCGCCGCCGCCGGAAAATGCCGCCGCACCAGGTCAGCCGTGTAGGCCGTCAGGGTGCTGATGCGATCCGCCCGCGCGAATAACCGCGCCGCGAATCCCTTCCGCCACCGATGATGCGCGAACCGTAGCACCTCCGAACCGTGCAGGGTCAGCACCAACCGCCGCGGCCGCAGGGCGCCAGCGAATTGCAGCAACATCCAGACCAGCATCGGTCCAGGCTCGGCCAGATACACCGTCGACTGCCGGAGCCGGCGGCGCTCCCGCAGGAGTTCGCGGGCCAGGCGAACCTGGCACCCCCAGTTGTGAGTACCCGCCACCGCCAGCCGCCGGACCGGAAAGGGCCAATCCGGTTTGGTTGCCGCCGCCTGCGGGGCCCAGACCTCGACCGCATGGCCGGCCTGAGCAGCCGCCCGGGCAATTTCCTCGGCAAACGTCGCGATCCCCCCCCGTTGCGGGAAGAATTCGTGGGTCAGCAGGCAAACAGGCGGGGAGACGTTGGTCGGGACGCGCATGCGCGAAGGGAAAAACGGAGCCGCGCGGCGACCCCAGGCGGGAGGGCTACGGGACGCCCCCGCCCGGCGCAAGCGTGCTTCCGCCAGGAGCGGAGCGCAGCCATGCCGCGGACGGAATGCGGCGGCCTCCGCACCGACCCCTTAAGTGACGAATCCGTGAGAATAAAGGGGTTTACTTTCGCGTCCCCGGCGACATACACCCCCCGAAGATGTCAGAAGCCGCCGCCCCGACAACGTCGCCGAACAAGCCGGTCGCCCTCGCGCCCAAGCCGTTCGCGCCGGAGGACGAAGTGACGCTCCGGGAGTCGCTCAAGCGTTGCTCCCCCTCCACTTTCGAGGCGGCCATCCAGTTCCGGAAGACAGCCAACCCGGACCACGTTCCGGCGGTGGTCATCGGGGTCATCGAACGCTTCGTCGAACCGGATCTGAGGATCAAGCTGAAGGATGCGGATGACGACCTCCGGCTGATCGAGGATCTGGGGATCGATTCCCTGACGATGATGGAGATCGTGATCCTCGTGGAGGACGTCCTCCAGATGTCGATCAACAACGAGGAGTTGCGGAATCTCCGGACGGTCGGGGACGTGAAGACGTTCATCGATTGCAAGGTCCGTGGGCTCCCGCTGCCGAAGCCGACCAAGTTCCTCCCCATCGAGCACATCGGCTCGGTGATGCCGATCCAGCCGCCCTTCCTCTTCCTCAACGAGGCCTCGGTCAGCTCCGCCTCCGCGAGCGGCAAGTACAAGATCACCGGTCAGGAATTCTTCCTCCAGGGCCACTTCAAGGATAACCCGGTGATGCCCGCCTCGATCATGCTCGAGGCGCTCGGCCAACTTGCGGTGCTTTACCTGCTCGAGGGTGCCCTCACTGAACCCGGCAAACGGGTCAGCCCCCAGACCATCTTCTTCACTGGTTGCGAGGGCGTGCGCGCCCACCGCATCTGCAAGCCGGGCGACATCCTGTCCCTCTCGGTGAAGCCGAAACGGATGAAGATGCCGCTCGCCACCTTCGAGGGCGCCATTCGCGTGGGCGCCGACAAGGCGGTCATCGCCGAGGAAGTCACCCTGACCTTCGGCTTCGTGGACATCGTCGAGGCCCCCGCGCCGGCCGCGGCGGCGCCGGCCGCGGCCACCCCGGAAGCCGCCCCCGCCGCCGCCCCGCTGCGCGCGGCCGTCAACGCCTGAGTCCGGGCCCTCCGGCCGGCACCCGCCCAGGCCCCATGCCGAGAGTCTTCATCACCGGCCTCGGGTTCGTCACCAGCATCGGGAACGACGCCGCCACGGTCGTCGACCACCTGCGCTCCCTCCGCCACGGACTCGAGCTCTTCCCCCCCTTCCAGACCCCGGACATCCCCTGCAAGGTCGTCGGCACGATCAAGGGATTCACCACGGACTCGCCGGATCCCGAGGACTGGACGTTCCCGGCGGCCTACTCGATCAAGCGGGAACTCCTGCGCTCGATGGCGCCGAACGGGCTCTACGCCCACTGCGCCCTGCTGCAGGCGATCGCGGACGCGCGCCTCACGCCGCCGGACATTTCAAATGCGGCCACCGGCCTCTACGCCGCCTCGGGCGGTTCGCCGTACCTGACCCATTACCACCACGAGCGCCTGCAGAAGGTTGGTGTGATGCGCTGCTCGCCCCTCGGGATCGTCGCCTCGATCGTCGGGACGCTGAACTTCAACCTCGTGGCCGCCTTCCGCATCCAGGGCGCGTCCTGCGGCTTCTCCTCCGCCTGCGCCTCCTCGGCCCACGCCCTCGGCTTCGCCTTTGATGACCTGGTGCTCGGCCGCCAGAAGCGGATGTTCATTGTGGGCGCGGAGGACGGCAACCGCGACGCGATCCTCCCCTTCGCCGGAATGCGCACGCTCTCGCTGCAAACGGATCCCGCGCTGGCCTCGCGGCCCTTCGACGCGGCACGCGACGGCTTCGTCGGCACCGGCGGGGCCACCGTGATGGTCCTCGAGACCGAGGACGAGGTGGCCCGCCGCGGGGTCACGCCCTACGCCGAGGTGCTCGGTTGGGGCCAGGCTTCGGACGGGCACAACGTGGCCATCTCCCACCCCGAGGGCCATGGCTCCGCGGCCGCGATGCGTCTCGCCCTGACGGCCTCCCGCGTGGAACCCGCCGAGGTGGAGTACGTGAACGCCCACGCCACCTCGACGCTGATCGGAGACATCTCGGAGGCCCGGGCCCTGCGGGCGGTCTTCGGCCCCGCCCTGCCCCAGGTGGCCGTCAGCAGCACCAAGGCCCTCACCGGCCACGGACTCTCCCTCGCCGGGGTGATGGAGAGCGCGTTCTGCGCCCTCGCCCTGCGCCATGGCTTCGTCCCCGGTTGCGCCCACTTGGGTACGGTCGACCCGGAATGCGCCGGCCTGCACCTGCCGCGGCAGACGGAAGCGCGGGCGGTGCGCACGGTGCTGAAGAACAGCAGCGGGTTCGGCGGCGCGAACGTCGCCGTCCTCTTCCGGCGGGCCGCCTGAGCCGACCCGTGGGCCGCGTCGCCGACCTCTACCGCACGGCTTTCGTCACCGGGGCCTCCACCGGCCTCGGCCGGGAGTTCGCCCGGATGCTCCTCGCCGAGGGCGTCACCGTCTGGGGCACCTCCCGCGATCCCGCGCGCCTCGCCGACCTCGCCCGCGAATTCCCGGACCGCTTCCACCCCGTGGCGCTCGACCTGCGGGACGCGGACGCGGCCCTCGCGACGTTCCGGCGCGTGGACGCCGCCGCCGGCGGGTGCGACCTGCTCCTCAACAACGCCGGCTTCGGGATCTTCGGCGAGTTCACGGCCGCCGACTTCGCGGTCTGGCGGGAACAACTCGAGGTGATGCTGGTGCTGCCCGCCGCCCTCGCCCACGCCGCGCTCCCGGGGATGCGCGCCCGCGGCCGCGGCGCCGTGGTCAACATCTCGTCGCTCGCCGCCGAATTCCCCCTGCCCTTCCAGGCCACTTACAACGTGACCAAGGCCGGGCTCACCGCCCTCAGCGAAAGCCTGATGCTCGAGACCACGGGCAGCGGCGTGATCGTCCTCGATGTGCGCCCGGGGGATTACCGCACCGACTTCGAGACCTCCCTCCGTCGCCTGCCCGGGTCCGAGACGCCCCGCTTGGACCGCGTGTGGCGGGCGTTCGCCGCGATGATGCGCTCCGGCCCGGTCCCGGCCGCCGCCGCCGCCGACCTGCGCCGCGCCCTCCGCCGCGGCCGCAGCGGGACCCTCCGCACCGGCCGCTGCTTTCAGGCCGTCGCCGGGCCCCTGCTCGCACGCCTCGGCTCCCTGCCCCTCCGCCGCCGCCTGCAGGCCGCCTACTTCGACCTCCGCTGACGATGTCGCGCCTGCGGATCCTCGTCCTCACCTCCAGCACCGGCGGCGGCCACGACGCCCGCGCCGAGGCCTTCGCGGAATGGTGCTTCCAGCTCTACCAGCACGACGTCGACGTCCGCATCGAGCACATGCTCGAGCGGTCCTCGGTGGTCCACCGTTCGGGCGTCTGGTTCTACAACACGATCCAGCGTACCGCGCCGTGGGTCCACACCCTGTTTTACGCGGCCGTCGAGCTCCTCAGCCTGCTCAACCGCCGCTCCGTGAGCCTCGGCGCGGCCTACTACCGCCGGGTGCTGGAGGAGTACCGGCCGCACCTCGTCCTCAGCGTTCACGACTGCCTCAACCGCGGCTACTTCCCCCTCGCCCGCCGCGTGCTCGGGGCGGAATCCGTCCGGTGCGCCACCTACTGCGGGGAGTTTTCCGGCGGCTGGGGCTATTCGCGCAACTGGATCGAGCCCAGCGTGGACCTCTACCTCTCGCGCACCCCGACCGCCCGCGACTATGCGGTGAAGAAGGGCATCCCGCCGGCGCGGGCGCGGGTCCGCGGCTCCCTGATGCGGCCGCGCGCGTACCTCGAGGTGCTCGACGCCGCCGGCCGCACCGCGCTGCGCCGCCGCCTGGGCCTCGATCCGGACCGGTTCACCGTCTTCCTCGCCACCGGCGCGAACGGCGCCAGCAACCACCTCGCGATCCTGCCGGTGCTCCTCGCCCACGCGGACCGCGTCCAGGCCATCCTCATCTGCGGCCGCAACCGCGAGCTGCACCACGAGCTCCTGCACTGGCGCACCGAGCACCCGGAGTTCCGCTGCCACCTCGAGGGTTACTCGGAGGCCGTCCACCTGCTGCTGCAGGCGAGCGACGTCATCGTGACCCGCGGCGGCACCACCACCTGCGCGAAGGCCCTCCATTTCCGCTGCCCGATCGTGTTCAACGCCTTCGGCGGGATCATGCCGCAGGAGAGCCTGACCTGGAAATTCTTCCGCAACGGCGCGGCCTCCGAGAAGATCGAGGATGCGGGGGACTTCGCCCGGGTGCTGGGCCGCTGGCTGGACGAACCCGCGAGCTACGCGGAAGTCCGGAAGAACTTCCTGCGCCTCCGCTACGAGGAGGATCCGACGACGGTGATCGACGAGCTGGTGGCGCTGGGCAATGAGGTCGCGCGCGCGGAGCTGCGGCGCCAGCCGTTCCCGCCCGCCGAGACCGGTCCGGCCTGAGCCCGCGACCGCAATGCGCTTGGCCGCGCGCCGCGGGCCGTTCTAACCTCGCCGAAACTTGCCCGCGCCGACGCCCTTCATCGCCTACCTCTTCACGACGTTCCCGCTGGGCACGGAGACGTTCCTCCAGCGCGAGATCATCGCGCTGCACCGCCGCGGCGTCCCGCTCCGGCTGTATTCCCTCTGGGGCGGCGGCGGCACGTTCCGCGGCCTGCCGGTGCACCGGTTTCCGAAGTGGCGCCTGCTGCTGCTGCCGTGGGTGCTGCCGTCCGAGGCGTGGCGGCGGCCGGCGGTGCTGGCCCAGCTGCTCCGCGGCCTCACCTCCCGCCGCGCCCCCTCCTGGCTCAACTTCTGGGAGAACATGCTCGGCGCCGGCTTCGCCTGCCTCTTCGCCCGCGCCTTCCGCCGCGACCCGCCCGCGCTGATCCACGCCGCGTGGGGCGGCGCCCCCGCCACCGCCGCCTGGATCCTCTGGCGCATCGACGGCCACCGCTACAGCGCCGCCGCCCACGCCTACGATCTCTACGAACACGGCGGCGACTGGTGGCTCCGGGAAAAACTCGAGCCGGCCGCCTTCGTCCACACCTCGACCGAGATGGGCCGCCGCGCGCTCATCGCCCGCGGCCTCGACCCGGCCCGCATCGCCTGCATCCGCCGCGGCCTCGACCAGTTGCCCCCGCCCAAGGCCCTCCGCGCCCTGCGCACCCCGTTGCGCCTGGTCTGCGTTGCCCGTCTGGTGGACAAGAAGGGCCTCGACCATCAACTCCGCATCTACGCGGCCCTGAAGGCGGCCGGCGTGCCGTTCTCCGCCCGGATCCTCGGTGACGGGCCCCTGCGCGCGGACCTCGAGCGGCTCGCGGGCCAACTCGGGGTCGCCGCCGAGGTCACGTTCACCGGCCACCTGCCCCAGCACGAGGTCTGGAACCAGCTGGCGTGGGCCGACGCGCTCCTCCACACGGGCGTGATCGCGGCCAGCGGCGACCGCGACGGCCTGCCCAACGTGATCCCCGAGGCGATGGCCGCCGGCGTCGTGGTCCTCACCTCCCCCGCTGCCGCCACCACCGAGGCCGTCACCCACGGCGTCTCCGGGATCGTCGCGGAGGTGACCGCCCCGGCGGACTGGGTCGGCTGGCTCGACCGCCTGTCCCGGGACGACGCCTTCGCCGAGCGTCTGCGCACGGCCGCGCGCGCCTGGGTGCAGGAGCACTTCGACGCGCACCGCAACGCGGCGGTGCTCTGGGGCCGTTTCCAGGCCGCGCTCCCTCCCGCCGCGGCTCCGGACCGATGATCCATTTCGACGTCACCAAGGCGGCCGCAGGGCGGCACGCGTCGGGCCTGCAGCGCGTGAGCCGGCAGCTGCTCGCCGCGCTCGGGCCGGCCGCGACGCCGGTCCGCTGGGACGCGGGGACGGGCCGGTTCCGCACCGCGGCGGGAGCGGAGCCGGGGGCGGGTGACTGGTTGCTCACCCCGGAGGTATTCGCTCCCGAGGAGCGGCCGGGGTTCGCGGCGTGGCTGGCGCGGCGGCCGTGCCGGTGCGCGGCGATCTTTCACGATGCGATCCCGCTGCGATTGCCGCACGTCACGTGGCCGCGGAGCGTCGCGCGGCATCCGACGTACCTGCGGGCCCTGGCGGAGCTGGACGCGGTCTGGGCGGTCTCGGCCGCGAGCCGGGACGAGTTGGTGGGGTATTGGCGGTGGGCGGGCGTGGCGCGGCCGCCGCCGGTGCAGGTGCTGCCGCTGGGGGCGGATTTCGATGGGTCCCCGCGGGCGGCGGCGGGGGAGCC
>JBMTAG010000114.1:0-11093 GCA_049428505.1 Opitutaceae bacterium
CGCTGCTCCGGTCGGGCACGCGTCTGCAATTGCCGATGGCCGGCCCCTTGGGTTCCGAGCCGGAGTATTGCCGCTCAGTGAGTCGGGCCGGTGAAGGACAGCCGCGGCAGCGAACAACGGCCTGACCCCTTTCGATCGCCGACCCCTTTCGATCGCCGCGCCGGGGCCGGGTCAGCGGGGCGGGCCGGGCGCGATCAGCTCCATCAGGCGCCGGCCCAGCTGGACGGCCACCTCGGCGTGAGCCGCGGTCGACTGCTCGAGTTGCGCCGCGAAGCCCGCGCCGCTGACGCGGAGCAGCACCAGCGGCTCGGTGGCGCGCACGGTCGCGGTACGCCGGCTGCGTTGCAGCAGGCCGATCTCGCCGAAGATTTCCCCCGGCCCCAGCCCGGCGACGGCGTGTTCCCGGCCGGCCTCATCGACCCGGATGACCTCCGCGCGGCCGGAGGCCACGACGTAAAGGTGCTCCGCGGGATCCCCCTGGCGGATCACGACCTCACCGGCGGAGCAGGTCTGCACCTCGGCGCCCGGGACGAGCTGCTGGAGCCGCGCGGGTTCGAGCCGCGGCAGCGCCGCCTGCAGCGTCGTCCGCACGAAGCGCCCGTGCATCAGCCGGGCCAGCTCGGCGCCGGTGAGGTCGGAACTGGCCACCAGCCGGAAGAAGGCGTCCGCGTCGATCCGGAGCAGGGTGCACGCCTCCGCCGCGGTGACGGTGGCGTTGCGCGGCTTCCGGCCAAGTAGGCCGAGTTCGCCGAACCCGCTGCCCGCCGCGAGGGTCGCCACCACCTGACCAGGGGCATCGTCACGCGTGACCACGACGCGGCCCGTGAGGATCACGTAATAATCCTTCGCCTCGTCGCCTTGCCGGAGGATGACCGTGCCGGGGGCGGCCGACTCGATGGAACCGGTGTTCGCCGCCTGCGCTTGGGCGTCCGGGGTCCACAGGTCGCCGAGGTCCGCCTCGCGGTCCTGGAGTACTGCGACGGAGGCGGCGCGCAGGTCTCCGCGGTGCGCGGCGACCACCACCGGCAGGCCGTCGGCGGGCGCCAGCAACGGATTGAGCGTGAACTTCGGCCGGTAACTGGGCCGCTCGAGGCGCAGCCCGACCTCCCGCAGCACCGCGCTCACGACCGTCAGAACGTGGAGTTCGACCATCCCAGGCGCCGCGCAGATGCGCGGGGTGACGCCGTAGGGGGCGAACGAAGGCTGCTTCAGGTGTTCGGAGCGGGGGCTCGCGCAGCGCTCGGCGTCGAACACCGTCGGATTGGGGAAGGCCTCGTCCGCGAAATGGGGCGGCACCGGGGTGACGAGGATCTCCTCCCCGGCGCGCACCCGGTAGCCGGCTACGGCGACGTCGCGCGACGCGCGGAACGGCAGGCCGGGGACGAGGATGTACATCCGCAGCGTCTCGTGGAAGGCGGCCCGGAGGTGGCGGCAGCGGCGGAGCAGCGCCGGATCGAGCTCGCCGGAGGCGTACAGGGCGTCGACTTCCTCCTGCACCAGCCGTCCCAAGGTGGGATTCCGGAGGAGCTCGTAGATCAGGAAGGTGATGAGCGGGCCGTGGTAGACGAAGGCGCCCGCCAGTCCGTAGTTGCAGGCGGCACGGGCCGCGGAGGCATCCATTTGGATGCCGCCTTCACCGCGGGTGCGCAGGAAGGCCTCGATCATCGTGGGGGGAGCCGCCTCGGTCCGCGTGGCGAGGCGGGCGATGCTCTCATCGAGGGCCGCTTGGCACCGCCGCCGCGCGTTGGCGTAACCGGGCAGGAGAAAAATCCCCTTGGGGGCGAGCCGTCCGGTGACGCGCATCACGTCGGAGCCGAAGCGGATGAAGTCGTCGGCCAGTCCGCCGAGCGCGGTGTCACCGACGGCGATGGCCATCTGCTCCACCGCGATCCGGCCGAGGGTGTCGTAGAGCTTGATGGTCCCGCCGGCGGACCACGCCCGGGCGCGTTCCCGGACGAGGCGAGCCATCCTCGGGGCGAACTCGGCGGCCACGTGGCGCGAGTAGCCGAGCCGGACCAGGCTGCGGAGCATCTTGTGTTCGGCACCCCCGGCGCCGAAGATGTTCAAGCCGATCTGGCTGGCGAAAGCTTCGAACAGGCCGGCTCGATGCAACCCGAGTTCCTCGGATTGCCGGACGAGTTCCCGCCCAGCCTCGCCGTGGACCACCGTGACCTCGAGGCCGGGAGCCCACACGCGGAATGCGGGGCCGTACTTGGCACCGGCATCGAGCAGGAAGTCCATGGGCCGACCCCGGATGGCAAGGAGGCTCCCGATCAGCGGGGGAGCATCCACATACGGCGCGAGGGGCAGTTGGCTGAGGTCCGTCGTCGAAGGGGGCATGGTAGAAATGTGGCGGGAACCGGGGCGGGGGTCAGGGCCTGGGGACCTGGCGCCAGGCGAGGAGGAAGTCGTCCGCGAGGCGCAGGGCCACCATGCGGCCGGGGCAGACGCGGCGGGCTTCCGGTTTGGGCGTGGGGTGGAAGCCGACCGAGTTGAAGACGAGCGAGGTCGCGGCCAGCTCCGGCCGGGCGGGGTCGAATTGCTGGGGAGCGGGGAAGCGCGTGTGGTCCATGCTGGCGCTGCCGATGCTGGCGGCCACGACGGTGCCGGCGGGAAACTCGAGCGCCTGACCTTCCACCTGGAAGGTCCGGGCGGCGGGGAGGATCACGTTCACGTTGTTGACCGGGGCGTCCAGCCGGGCGGCCTCGAGGATGACCCGGAGCCGTACCGCGGGATCCCGCAGGTCCGCCGCGAGGTCCTCGGGGACGAGGGTGAGCAGGTTGGTGAGGAGGTTGCTGGTACCACCCATCGCGGCCACGCCGAGGAGGGAGAACATCAGGTCGATCATCTCCTCGCGCGGTGCCGGGGCGGCGGCCATCGCGGGACTGCCGGCGGCGAACAGCGGGGAGGTACCGAGCCAGGCGCGCACGCGCGCGGCCTCCGCGTCCAGGTCGCCGAGGAGGGCGGAAGGCAGGGCGAAAGGCTCCATGCCGGCGGCGATGTAGTTCCGCGTGAGGCTTTCGCCGTGGAACAGCGTGATCAGGGCGTCGACCTGGGCGGGGGAAGGTTCGAGCTCGAACAGGACGGGCACCATGAACCGCACGACGAGCCGGCGGACCGGGGTCGCGGTGGCTGCCTTGGTGAAGGGGCGTGGGGTCTGGCGCAGGGTGGCGACGGTCTCGGCGATCAGCGGTTGGAGGCGGGCGGCGCCGGCCCGGACCTCGGCGGGTTGCGCCACGTGTTGCCCGAGCCACGCGTGCAGTACCTCGTGGCGGCCGTCCCCGCCGGCCTCGCGGTCGGAGAGGAACAGGGGGAAGTTGGCGGGGAACCGTTCGGCCAACACCCGTCCCCGCCCGAGGAAGGTGGAGCGCTGCTGCGGCTCGGCGATGAGCCGGGCCACCTCGGGGTAATCACCGACGATCAGACGGCCCAGCGCGGCGAAATTGGGGCCCATCACGGCGCGGCGGCGGCCGAGGAAGTCCTTCGGGCTCCGCATGTACAGCAGCATGTCGATCGTGTAGCAGCCCGAGAGGAGCGCCTCGGACCACGCGCCGGGGTGGCGCAGCAGCCAGCCTTGGAACCGGGACCACTGGCGCACCAGGCCGTCGGAGACCCGCCCGCCGCTCAGCTCCGGCGCGCTGAGGCCGAGCCGGGCGAACGGGCAGCCCGACGCAGGCGCGGCCGTGGCCGGCAGCTCGGTGCCGCCGGGCGTCGGTAGCGGATTTGCCGGCGCGACAACGGGGACCGGGGGATTGGCGGCGTTCGCCCCAGGGATGCCCGGAAGCCAGGCCAGTCCACCGCCGAGGGCGAGGCCGGCGAGCCCGAGACTGAGGCCGAGGCGCAAAAGGAGGCGGACGGGCATCGAAGGGAGCGGAGGGAGGTTGAGAGCCGTTCGCGGCGGCCGGGAAGGCCGGTGTCAGCGAGGATGGTCGCCGCGAAGGCCGGTCGGGCCCGAGGTAACGTCCGGCCCGCGAGGTGGCAACCCGTTATTCCGCTCCGGGGGGGCGGATCGGGAATCACGAGCTACGCCGGATTGTTGCTCCCGTTACCTCGTTTCTGGACGGAGTCCAAACGCGGGGGGCCAAGGGGGTCAGGCCGTTGTTCGCTGCTCCGGTCGGGCACGCGTCTGCAATTGCCGATGGCCGGCCCCTTGGGTTCCGAGCCGGAGTATTGCCGCTCAGTGAGTCGGGCCGGGGAAGGATCGCCGCGGTAGCGAACAACGGCCTGACCCCTTTCGGCCGGTGGAAAGCTGCCAGCTGTCCGGTTCGTTTCACGCGGATCCGGCCGACCGGCTGATCGTCGCCACCCCGCGCCTGCACGGCTGGACGCTGATCAGCGCCGACGAGTCGATTCGCGCCTACCCCACCTGCGTACGCTCTGGGATTGAAGGCGGGCCCGGGTCAGGGCGTCCCCAGGATCAGGTTGCCGTCCCGCAGGAGGATCCTTTGGCCTCCGACCACCGCGGCGTCGCCCTCCGCCCGGACCACGGGCGGGCGGTCCGCGGTGGGCAACCAGCAGGTAATTGACCCACCCGGCACCCCCACCGTCTGGCCCTCGGCGGGACCGCTCGTCACGAGCATCACGTCCGCTCCGCTCGCACCGCTGAAGTCCACCGCGAAGGCCGTGCCATCCGCGAGGGTCAACGTGCTCACCTCGCCCCGGGGTGAACTCCACCAGTGCCGCACCGGGCCCTCCGTCACCCGGCCCCACGCGAGCCGGCGGCCGCGGGAATGCACGGCCAGGGCGGTGTCCGCCGGCGCGCCCATGTACCCGCGCACCGGATTCGTGAGCACGGTGATCACGGTGTCGTCGGCGTTGCGCCAGCGGTCGCGCCAGCCGAAAAAGCCCGCCTGCGAATCGCGGTAGGCCCGCGGCAGGACGGCGTTCGGATCGTGGGTCGCGGGGCCGAGGGGCCAATGGACGAACGCGCTGACGGCGTACTGCGGGTACAGGCTGGCGGTGTCGCAGGGCGTGCCGGCCGCGGCGTCCGCGGCGGCGAGGAACCGGTCGTAGCACCACGCGAGCGCGCCGCGTTCGGGCGGCGGCAGGCTGCCCATGCCCAAGGCGAAGTAGGCGGCGCCGCTCATCCCGGCGCGGGCCCAGGCATTCTGCGGGTAACCGCCCCGGAGCGGCCAGATCTCCGGGCGACCCTCGCGGAAGATCGTCTGGTAAATCCATTTCAGCGTGAGCAGGCGGGCGTTGGTCCGCGGACCGGAGAAGGCATCCTCGCCGGCGGCGTTCCGCCACGCCTGCAGGGCCGGGAGGAAGACGATCTGCGAGGCCATCGAGCCGGTGCCGTCACCCTCGAGGAAATAGCCGCCGTCGCCGAAGCCCTCCTCGAGGTTGCGCTGCAGCGAGTGGGCCGCGAGGGCGCGGAGTTCCGCGTGCCGGGCGGGATCCGCCCACGGCTCCCCCTCGAGCGCCAGGAGCACGAGCGCGGCCCCGCCGACCTGCATCCCGAAATGATTGCTGTGGGGCGGCATGGTGCCCCGCGCGAGGGCCTCGAGGGTTACCGGCCCCTGATGTTCCCCTCCGTCCGGCAACTCGCGGTAGTTCCAGAGCGCGCGGCCGAGGCGCTCCCGCGTGGCGGCATCCCAGCCGTCGCGGCACAGGTCGTAGCCGACCGCCAGCCAGCCGAGGGTGGGACCCGCCCGCAGGGCCCCTCCGGGCCGTCGGAAGGCGTAACGCGGGTCGCGGTCGCGGACGCCCGCGAGGAAATGCTCGAGGCACTCCCGTCCCCGCTCGGCGTGGCGCGGGTCGCCCGTGAGTTGCCACAGGAGCCCGTGGCCGGCCGCATGGCCGATCGTGAGCGCGCCCACCGGCAACTCCACCGCCGCCGCACCCGGGTAGGCCTGCCGGGCCGGCTGCAGGGCGGCCGGGGGACCTTCGCCGTCGCGGCCGTCCAGCAGGTAACGCAGCCGCCGCAGGATGGCCGCGCCCTCGGGCGTCGCCGCGCGCGCGCGGAGGGCGGGCAACTCCGCCCGGCGAAACAGCAGGCGCGGCGATTCGCCCGGGACGGGCGGCACGTGCCCCGGCACGGTCACGAACCACGGCCCGGCTCCCGCCGGCGGGTGCGCGCGGTAACCTTCCGGCAACGCGCCGTTGGGCCGGCGCTGGAACACGGCCTCGTACGGCCCCGCGGCCGGCTCCCAGACGAGCCGCAGGCCGAGGTTCGTCTGGCGCGAATCGGGCGGGTGGCGGTGGCGGTTCGCGCTGCGCAACGCCTCCGGCTCGTTGAACCAACTCCCGCCCCGGATGACGCGGTCCGCGCCCTCCGCGGGCCCCGTTGGATCCACCGCGGGCCCGGCGCCGTACGGCCCGAAACGGTCGGCGCACCACTCCCAGACCCCGCCGAACAAATCGTGCAGCCCCCAGGGGTTCGGCTCCTTGAGGCCCACCGGATGGCTGCGGCCCTCGGACCGCGGGTAAAACCAGCCGTGCCGCGGCAACGCGCGGAAGGCCGGGTCATCCCCCCAGGGGAAGCGGGTGGTCGAGCCGGCCCGGGCCGCGTATTCCCACTCGGCCTCGGTCGGCAGCCGGAAGCGGCCCAGCCCCAGCCCGTTGAGGCGTTCCAGGTAACTCTGCGCGTCGAGCCACGACACGCCGTCGACGGGATGCCGGGCCGACGCGGGGAAATCGCGGAACATCGCGGGATTATCCTTCATCACCGCCGCCCACTGCGCCTGGGTGACCTCGAACTTTCCGAGCCAGAAGGGCCGGGACAGCGTGACCTCACGCGGCGGGCCCTCGTCGGCCGCGCGGCCCGCCTCCGTCGCGGGGCTGCCCTGCGTGAACCGCCCCGCGGGCACCTCGACGAACGTGAACGCGGTGCCGTCCCTCAGCGTCACCAGCCGCTCGCGGGGGGATGCCGCCGGGGCCGCGGCCGCGAGGCACGCGCTGAGGAGCAGCAGGCGCGGTCCGCTCACGGCCGTACCTCCGGTTCCCAGACCAGCCTCAGGCCGACTGCCGCGTAGCGTCCGTCGGGCGGGTGGCGGTGCCGGTTGGCGGAGCGCAGGCTCGGCGGGAAGTCGAACCAGCTGCCGCCCCGGAAAACCCGTTCCCGCCCGGTCGCGGGCCCGGTCGGATCCGTCTGGTCCTCCGCGGCGTAGGGGCCGTACCAGTCGGCGCACCATTCCCAGACGTTGCCGTGCAGGTCGTGGAAGCCCCAGGCATTGGGCGGCTTGAGGCCGACCGGATGCGTGACCGCCAGCGACCGGCTGTTGGCCCAGGCGTGGCGGTGGGTCGTGGTACCGCCGGGGTCGTCGCCCCAGGGGAAGCGCGCGCCGGACCCCGCGCGGGCGGCGTGTTCCCACTCCGCCTCGGTGGGCAGGCGAAACCGGCCCACGCCGAGCGCGGCGAGCCGGGCGATGAACGCCTGGCAATCCTCCCACGAGACCGACTCGACCGGCCGGCGCGGCGCCTCCGGCCCGTGCCGGAACACGGCGGGATTGCGGCCCATCACGGCGGTCCACTGCGCCTGCGTGACCTCGTGGACCCCGAGGTGGAAGCCGCGGCTCAGCGTGACGCGGTGGCGCGGGCCCTCGTCGCCGTCGCGCCCGGCCTCGCCGGCCTCGCTGCCGCGCCAGCCCGAGCCCGGCGGAACCCAGCGGAACGCGAGGGATTCGCCGCCGGGCAGGGCGAGCGTGCGCGGGTCCGGCGCAGATTCGGCGCCGCCGGCCGGCGCGAGCATCAGGAGCGCGAGCAGCGCGCCGGCCCGCCCTCGGCCGCGCCGGCGGAGGGGGGATCCCGTCACAGGCGCGTGCTCAGGCTGAGGCGGAACGAACGGGGCTCGAAGTAACGGACGGCCCGGTTCGGCACCGTGACCCGCTGGGCGCCGGGCGTCGTCGAGGGGACGAGCGCGCCCGTGGCGGGGTTGAGGAAGAGCGTGCTCGTGTTGGTGCTGACCATCTTCTGCTCGTCGAGGAGGTTGGTGACGTTGAGGCGGACGTTCCAGCGGCGGCCGAAGAGGTCGCCGCGGTAGGCGAGGGCGGCGTTCACCTTGTACTCGAGCGGGATCTGCGGGCGGTAGCGGCGGTTCTCGTCGCTCGAGCGGTCGCGCAGGCCGTTGTCGATCACCTGCTCGCCCTGGCGCGGGCCGTTGAAGGTGACGCCGAGGCTGGTCTCAAACCCGCGGAGGGAGCCGGTGGTGAACTTGTAGTTGTTCCACACCGCCCAGACGTTGCGGGGCACGTCGCTGGTGCGGCGGCCGATGGCGCCGACCTTCGTGACGGAGGCCTTCGACTCGTCGAGCGCGATGCCGCGGGCGTCCTCCGTGGTGTAGCGCAGGTAGCGCCACCAGGAATCGTACTCGGTGCTGGCGGGCTGGTCGACGATCTCGAAGCCGCCGGTGACCGCCTGCACGAGGTGGGTGTAGGTGATCACCGTGCTCAGGTTCTCGGTGAAGTTCAGGTAGAGCTGGGCGTCGACGCCCTTCGAGCGGTCGTCGTAGGCGACGTCGGAGTTGCGGTTGAGGGCGTAGGCGTTGTTCGCGTTGAGCGCGCCGGCGCCGGTGCCGACGGTCGAGCCCTGCAGCGCGGTGTTGGTGGCGGGGTCGGCGGCGGCGGCCTCGAGCGCGCGGCGCAGCGGGTCGTTGGCGGCGGAACCGAGCGAGGCGTAATCCACCAGGAGGAAGCCGCCCTGCTGGGGGGCACCGGTGACGCGCGGGTGGCTGCGGTCGGCCGCGGCGACGTAGCTCACGGGCAGCAGGTAGGTGACCGGCTGGCTGGTCTGGAAGCTCGTGTAGCCGGAGTTGTGGACCGCGTAGGCGGTGGGGCCAGTGCCGCGGGCCGAGGTGTTGCCGGTGAAGCCGGCGCGGAGGATGGCCTGGTCGTTGGAGCGGGGCTGCGGAGCGAACGCGAAGTTGTAGATCGCGTTCTGTCGGTCGACTTCGAAGTAGGCGACGGTGGCGGAGATGCGGGAGCGCCCGGCGCGGTCCCGCCAGAGGTCGAGCTTCGCGCCCAGTTCGCGGCTCTGCGTGCGCTCGGGCTTGAAGGGGTTGGCGGCGCCGTCGCGCTGGCCGGTGTTGGGGAACAGGCCGCCCGCGCTGACCGCGTAGAGGTTCACGTCGCGGTGGAGGGCGATGTTCACGCCGAGGGTGAAGGTGTCGTCGCGCTGCGGCACCGCGCCGAAGCGGTAGCCGTTCACGATCCGCGCCTGGCCCGCGGCGTTCACGAGGCTCGCCGGGTCGGGCCGTCCGGGGAGGCTCCAGTTGGCGAGGTTGGTGTCGGGCTGGGTCGGGTCCTGCTTCACGAACGAAGTGAAGTAACTGCGCACGAGGTAGCGCTCGTTGCGCCAGCCGCCGATGGTGGTGATGCGGTCCTTCCACCAGCGTCCCTGGTAGACCGCGTAATGGCCGGTGTCCCACTCGGTGAACACGGAGTCGCGGAAGGGCCGGAATTGCTCGCCCGCGTAGCGGAGGTACTCCGGGGCGGCGAAGGGCAGGAAGCCCTGGGTCGGGCTGCCGGTGGTGTTGCTGGTGACCTGGGTGTTCGACCGGTCGCTCTGCCGCACCGTCTGGTCGGTGCGTCCGAGCAGGAGGCCCTGCCGCTGGCCCCAGAGGGTGAACTCGTAGCTGAGGTCCGCGCGCGCCTGGCGGATGTATTTGTGGGTGCCCGCGAGGCTCCAGCCGTACCCGATCGTCTTCCACTGGTGCTGGGCCGGGTTGACGGGGTCCGCGCCGACGCTGGTCCAGCGGCCGGGGGACGTGGGCGCCACGGCCGCGGCGGCGGTGGTCGTGCGGAGGACGCTGCCGCTCACGCCACGGCGCTCGTTGAGGCGGTCGGAGTAGTTCGCCCCGAGCACGAGCGTGAGTCCCGGCAGCAGGCGCTGGGTGACCTCCACCGTGCCGCTGAAGTAGTCATCCCGCGAGTAGGTGTCGGGTCCGCTCCAGCGGTAGAGCCGGTCGCGGCCGAAGACGTCGCGGGCGACGAGGCGGGTCTCGTTCCACTCGTTGAGGTTCCCCGCGAGGAGCAGGCCGGTGCCAGGCTGCCGAACATTGCCAGGGTTGCTGTCGGCGAGGTCCTGGAAGCCGGTTCCGGTCGACGTGAAGCGGCCGTACTCGACGTCCACGAAGATGCTGGTGTCGCGGAAGGGGCGGAACTCCACGGCGGGGGTGACGAGCAGGCGGCGGCGGTCGTCGAAATCAGAGCGGCTGCTGAGTTCCTGGGCGACGACGCCGACGCCGAAATGGAGCGAGCGGCCGTCGCCGGCACCCTTCCAGACGGGGGCGGTGTGGTAGAGCTCGGCGCGGCGGAAATCGTTGCTGCCGAGGCCGAGCCGGAGGTCGGTCTGCCGGTTGCCCCGCGGGTATTTTGGCGTGAGGGCCACGACGCCGCCGAGGGAGGCGACGCCGTAGAGGAGGGACTGGGGGCCGCGGGCGACTTCGAGGCGGTCGACGTTGATGACGTCGGTGACGGTGTCCTGGCGGAAGCCGTTGCGGAGGAACGAGCGGGTGTTGAGGCCGCGGATGGTGACCGTGGTGGTGTCGCGCGACATCGAGCCCGCGGCGCCGGTGCCGGAGGGGCTGAAGAGGAAGTTGTTCGAGGTGGCGACCTGGTCCTGGACGATGCCGGCCGAGTATTCGAGGGCCTCCTTGATGTCGACCGCCCCGATGTCGTCGATGAACTCGCGGGTGATGACCTCGATGGGGAGGGGGATGGCCTTGATCTCGAGGTTGAGGCGGGTGCCGGTGGTCGAGTTGGTGGCGACGTAGCCGCGGTCGCGGCTGGTATCGACGCGGAACGCGGAGAGCACGAGCGGTTGGTCGCCTCCGGGCGGGGCAGCGGGGCTGGTCTGCGCGGGTGCGAGGGCCGCGGCGAAGAGGGTGCCGAGGAGGGTCAGAGGGGAGCGGCGGTTCATGGCAGGGAGAGGGGGGGGCGGCGGGGCGGCGGCGGGTGGGGGATCAGGTGGCGGCGTGGGCGGCGCGCGGTACACGATCAGGGCGCCGCTGCCGGCGTCCTCGGCGGCGGTCAGGCCGGTGCCCGCGAGCAACCGATCCAGGGAGACGCGGGGCGGAACGGTTCCGCGCAGCGCGGGGGTGCGGCCGGCCGCCACCTCGGCGGGGAAGAGGATTTCCCGGCCCGCCTGCGGTCCGC
>JBMTAG010000115.1:0-11014 GCA_049428505.1 Opitutaceae bacterium
CCCCCCCCGTTTCTTTTCCGGGTTGTTCTCGGCGGAGCGGGCGCGTCATCCGCGGCCTCGCCCGCGGGATACTAGAGTTCAGCGTCGCGGCGGGCCAGACGCGCCTCGGCCCACGCCAGGGCGCTCGCCTCGTCGTTGAAGGCGCCGTCGAGCTGGGCTTCAAATGCGGCCTCAAGCAGCGGACTAAAGTCCGGACCGGGACGGAGTCCCAGTCGGATGAGGTGCCTCCCGAGCAGGATCGGCCGGGGCGCGAGTTGTTCGAGCGCGAGGGCCCGGGCCCGCTCGACGAGGCCGTCGATGCGCACCTGCACGTCCGTGGCCGGCAGCGGGGGCCGGCCCTCCGCGTCCGCGCGCATCACCAGCGCCAGCTCGTCGACCGTGGCCGGCGCCAGCCGGCGGGCGAGCCGCCGCACCGCGGAATCGGAGAACACGCCCTGCCCGTGATGGTGCGCGAGGTGATTCACCACCAGCGCGCGGACTGGGGCGGCGTAGCGCGTCGGCGCCCCCAGGCGCGCCAGGAAGGCTTCCGTCGGCGGACCTCCGGCGGCCTCGTGCCCCGGACTGGTCCAGCGTGCGCCGCCGGGCCGCTCCGCCCGCACGGTGGTCGCCGGCTTGCCGAAATCGTGCGCCAGGACCGCCAGCGAGAGCAGCACGCGGTCCCCGGCCTCCCGTCCCTGCCAACCGGGCAGTCGCACCAGCGCGTCGAGGCAATGCCCCGTGTGCACGAACACGTCTCCTTCCGGGTGCCACGCCGGATCCTGCGGGGTCCCGCGGAGGGCGGCGACTTCCGGGAAATGCGCGAGCCAGCCGGTTGCCTCGAGCACGGCGAGGCCGCGCGAGGGCCGCAGCGCCTTGGCGGCCCACTTCTCCCATTCGCCCCAGACCCGCTCGACCGGCAACTCGGCATAGGCTGGCGCGATGGCGCGGCACACGGCGGCGGTTTCCGGCGCCAGGGTCAGATCGAACCGCGCCGCGAGCTGGAACGCCCGCAACACGCGCAGCGGGTCCTCGGTGAAGGCCGGACTGGTGTGGCGCAGGACGCGGCGGGCGAGGTCGGCGCGCCCCCCGTGCGGATCGATGATCGCGTCGGCGAACGGATCGTAGGCGATCGCGTTCAGCGTGAAGTCCCGCCGCGCCGCCGCCTCCGCGTCCCCGAGCCCGGGCTCCGGCGCCACCGCGAAGCCTCGGTGGCCCGCCCCGGTCTTTGACTCGCGGCGCGGCAGGGAGAAATCGTACTCCGTGCCGGAGGCGGCGCTCCGCACCTTGATCACCCCGAAGCTCCGCCCCACGACGTCCGTGGACCCGAACGGCGCGAGCGCCCGGTGCAGCGTCTCGAAATCGACGCCGCCCACCTCGACGTCGAGGTCCTTCGGCGCGAGGCCGAGCAGCCAGTCGCGCACGCCGCCGCCCACGATGCGCGGCCGGCCAACGCGGCGGACCGCTTCGAGCATCGCCCGCAGGTCCGGCGGCAGCGGCAGGGGCGCGTTCATTCCGACCGGCCGCCGCGCCAGGCGGCGAGTGCGAGGAGCAGCCAACCGGCCAGCAGCGCGACTCCGCCCAGCGGGGTGACCGGTCCGAGCCAGCGGGGGCCGCCGAGGGCAAGGACGTAGAGTGACCCGGAGAACAGGAGCGTGCCTCCCGTCCAGCAGCGGGTCACCCAGCGCAGGGCCGGAGCGGGTGCCGGGTCGGCACGCAGCCAGGCGGCGAGCGCCACGAGGGCCAGGGCGTGCCCCAGGTGGTAGTGGGCGGCCGTCGTCCAGACCGACTCCATTCCCCGGGCTGCGAGCGTGCCCTTGAGCGCGTGCGCTCCGAGGGCGCCGAGGGCCACGCCGGTGAGGCCGAGCAGGCCGGCGGCGCCGAGCGCGCGGAGGGCGGGCAGGGAAGGGGAGGACATCGGCGGAGGTTGGGCTCGGGGGAGGCGGGAAACAAGGCCGCACGAGGCCCGCGGCCGGGGGGCGGGCGAATTTCGGCCCAAAACTCGGTTGACACCCACGGGGCGGACCTTAGCCCTTGACCTCTTTTCGCATGAAAACGTTCCTCGCCAAGCAGGAGGCAGTGCAGCCCAAATGGTATCTCATCGATGCCGCGGGCGTGCCGCTCGGACGCCTCGCCGTGAAGGCCGCCAACATCATCCGCGGCCGTCACAAGCCGAGCTACACCCCGAGCGTGGACACCGGTGATTTCGTGGTGGTCATCAACGCCGAGCAGGTCGTTCTCACCGGCCGCAAGGAGGAGGCGAACGAGTATATGTTCTTCTCCGGCTTCGTCGGCGGTGAGAGCTACCGGAAGGTCTCCCTGATGCGTGAGCGCCATCCGGAGTTCATCATCGAGCACGCGGTCAAGGGGATGCTCCCGAAGAACCGCATCGCCGCGAAGATGCTGCGCAAGCTGCGCGTGTTCGCCGGCTCCGCCCACACCCACGAGGCCAACGCGCCGCAGAAGATCACCGTCTGAACCCCTCCCACTGACCGCCATGAGCGCTGCCTCCCCCGCCACCGTTTTCCTCGGCACCGGCCGCCGCAAGACCTCGACCGCCCGCGTGCGCCTCACCGAAGGTTCCGGCAAGCTGACCGTCAACGGCCGTACCTTCGACGACTACTTCTCGCACGAGAACTTCGCCAAGCAGGCCTATGCGCCGCTGCTCACGGTGGAGCTCAAGGACAAGATTGACGTCTCCGTGAATGTTTCCGGCGGCGGCGTCGCCGGTCAGGCCGGCGCGGTCGCCCACGGCATCGCCCGGGCGCTGCAAAAGTTGAATGCCGAGCATCGGCCGAAGCTCAAGAAGAACGGTTTCCTGAAGCGCGATCCGCGCGAGAAGGAGCGCAAGAAGGCCGGTCAGCCGGGCGCCCGCAAGCGGTTCCAGTTCTCCAAGCGCTGAGCGCCCCCCGGGATTTTCCCACTCTTACCGCCGTCCCCTTCCGGGACGGCGGTTTTTTTTTGCGGCGCGATCCCAGTGCGCGGAGATCACTTTTTTGTTGGCGAAGGGTACGGGCTCGGCCTCTATCGCGCCCAAGATGAAGCTGTCCTCCGCCCGTTTTACCGCGCTCGTTTTTGTTCTGTCCGCCGCCGCCGCCCGGGCGCACCCCGGTCACGACGGGCACGAAGGGGGCGATTTCACGTGGGATTTCAGCCACCTCGTCTCCCACCCGTTCGCCACCGCGGCCTGCGCCCTGATGGTGGGCGCCGCGCTCTGGGCCGGAGTCAATTTCCTGCGCACTCGTCGCGCCAGCCGCCTGGCGGTCCGGAAGTAAACGGCCCCGTCAGTGCCCTGCTTCGCCCCGGTCCGTGCACCGGGGCTTTTTCATTTGGCCGGAGCAGCGGCGGTGGCCGGCGGGATGCCCCCGCGGCTGAACCGTCCCGGGCGGAAGACCGCGACGCCCGCGCGGTAAGGCACGCGGAGCCGTTCCAGCAGCTGACGCACCGCCGGCTCATCCGGCGCCAGCAGCCGCGTTGGCTCGGCGCACAGCGGGAGGTGCTCGTTGCCAAACGCCCAACCCACTCCGGCGGCGGCGGAGGGTGCAAGTTCGAGCGGCACTTCGACCACCGGCTCCTCCTGTTGGCTCAGGACGTAACGCGCGGTGACACTCTCGTAGATCGTGTCTCCCGCACGCAGCGGCGCCGGGGCCGCGCAGCGAAAGGCCCGTCCGTCCGTCGCGACCGCCTGCCAGTTTGCCGTCCCCAGATCCCGCCGCGCGAGGGGCACCGCCACGACGGGACGACCGGCGTCGAAGGAGGCCAAAGGGCCCGTAATTGGCTGCATCCGGGCAGCGAAGCGGGCGGTGACGGCGACGACAAGACGGACGTGCCAGGCCGACGCTGAGCTTACGCGAGGCCTCAAGGGGAATTTTTTAAAAAATGCCGGGCGGCGCAATCAGTTGGCCTGATCTTTGCTAAGATGGGGGGGTATCGTTTCTCTATCACCCTAATCTACCATGAACCATAAGTTAACCCTTGTTCTCCTCGGCTCCGCCTTTGCCTTGCCTTCGTTTGGCCAAGCTCCGGCCGCCCCCGCGACGGCCCCGGCGGTGGCGATCACCGCCACCGGCACCTTGGTCACGCAGTACATGTTCCGCGGCCAGCGGCTGAACGCCGGCGGCTTCCAGCCCACCATCGAGGCCGCCGCGGGCGACTTCACCGCGGGCGTCTGGGGGAACTTCGTCATCGACGACCAGGTTCCCGGCAGCTCCGACCCGGAGCTGGACCTCTATGGCTCCTACACTTCCAGTCTCGGCAAGGACCTCTCGCTGGCCCCCGGCTTCACGCTCTACACCTATCCCAAGGCGGACAAGGGCGCGGGCTTCTACAAGTCCACCTTCGAGCCGAACATCGCCCTGAACTACACGGTCGAGGGGATCAAGTTCACGCCCAAGGTGTATTATGATGTCACGCTGCGCGGGGCGACCTACGAGGTCACGGCCGCCTACGCGGTGGCGCTGAAGGATCTGGGCACCGAGCTCGCCCTCACGGCCCAGTTGGGCACCTTCCTGCTGAAGGATGCCGCCAATGGCAGCTCGCCCGCGGTCAAGTCCTGGGGTGATTACTGGCTGGTGGGCGCTTCCCTGCCGGTGCAGGTGAACAAGGAGTCGAAGGTCATTCTGGGCGTGGCGTACACCGAGGGGCGGGACGCGTTCACGAAGCAGGGCAGCACGCCCAAGTCCGTGAACACCTTGGCCGTGGGCCGCTGGGTGGCCTCGGTGGGGTATTCGGTCTCGTTCTGATCTCCCGCCTCCGAATTCGAGCGGCGCCCCGGAAATCCGGGCGCCGCGTTTTTGCGGCCGGTCAGGTCGACTTCGCTCTGGCCTTGGGTCGCCGGGCCGGCGAGCGTCCGGGATCCCTCCTCTATGAAAGTCGGCATTGTCGGTGCATCCGGTTACTCCGGTGAAGTCTTGGTCAAACTGCTCCTGGCGCACCCGCAGGTGCAGTTGGCGGCGGTCACGTCCCGCAGTCAGGCGGGCAAGCGGCTGGCCGCGGTGATCCCGGCCCTGCGCGGGGTGGACCGGGGCCTGCAGTTCACGGATTCCGACGCGGCCGCGCTGGCCGCCTCCGATCTGGACCTGCTGTTCCTGGCCCTGCCCCACGGGGCCGCTGCTGCCTATGCGCGGGTCCTGGTGGCCGCGGGCAAGCGGGTCATCGACCTGAGTGCGGACTTCCGGATCGCGGATCAGGCGACCTACGAGCGCTACTATGGGCCGCACCCCGCGCCGGAGCTCCTGCCCTCCGCCCGGTTCGTGCTCCCCGAGCTCACCGCGCCCACGTGGCGCACGGAGGCCCGATTGGTGGCTGCGCCCGGGTGTTACCCGACGAGCATCCTCGTTCCGCTGGTGCCCCTGCTGCGGGCGGGGGTCATCTCCCGGCAGCACATCGTCGTGAATTCCTACAGCGGGGTGAGCGGCGCCGGCCGGAAGGCGGAGGAGATGTACCTGTTCGCCGAGCGCGCCGAGAGCATCAAGGCCTACGGGCTGGTGAAGCACCGGCACCTGGCGGAGATCGAGGAGCAGCTCGCGCTGCACACCGGCGCGACGACCGTGATCCAGTTCAACCCGCACTTGGCACCGATGCGCCGCGGCATCGCGACCACGATCACGGTGCCCGCGGCCCCGGGTGCTGACCTCCCCGCTCTGCAGGCGGCTTGGCAGGCCGCCTACGCCGGGCGGCCCTTCGTCCAGTTGCTTGCGGCCGGGGAAACGCCTGATACCGCGCACGTCATTGGTACCAATCGCGTCGACTTGGCGGCGGCGCACGATCCTCGCACGGGGAACTTCGTGCTGACGGTGGCCGAGGACAACCTGATGAAGGGGGCCAGCGGCCAGGCGGTTCAGATCATGAACCTCTGGTGCGGCTTCCCGGAGACGGCGGGACTCGCCTGAGGAGGACCCCCGTTCAGGAGCGGTAGTCCGCGTTCTCGCTCACGTACTCGTGGGTCAGGTCGCCCCCGAGGATGGTCGCGGAGGCCGCGCCGTTGCCGAGGGCGATCTCCAGTTCCACCGCCCGTTCGTGCGGGGGAAAGTCGATCGGCGCGGTGAAGACGCCGTCGGCGCCCGGCCGGCTGGCGTAAAGCTCCGCCCCGCGGAGGTGGGCCACCAGCGCGGCTTCCTTCTCCGGGTTGAGGCGAAACACGCCGCCGGCGAAGATCTCGATTCCTCCGAGGGTGGCCCGCAGGCCCGAGAGGTCGGTGCCCGGAGCGTGCGCCCCCACGTGCTTGCCGATCGCCTGGATCAGGCGGCCCACGTTTGGATCGTTGCCGGCGATGGCGCACTTGAAGAGCGGTCCGTTGACCACCGCCTTGCCCAGGGCGCGGGCCAGTCCGAGGCTCGCGGCGTCCCTCACCGTCACCCGGATCACGTGGCGCACGCCCTCACCGTTGCGCACCACGTCCTCCGCCAGGTCCCGGCACACCTGGTGGAGCGCGCGCTCGAACGCGCCCCAGTCCGTAAAGGGCACGCGGCCCGACGACAACGCGACGACGGTGTCGGAGGTGCTGGTGTCGCTGTCGATGCTGATGGCGTTGAAGCTGGCGTCGGCGGCACGCGCGAGCATCTGGCGGAGCTCCGCGCGCGGCACGGCGATGTCGGTCAGCAGGTACACCAGCATCGTGGCGAGGTTGGGTTCGATCATCCCGGCGCCCTTGGCGATGCCCACGATGCTGCCGCCGCCGACGTCCGCGCGGCGGACCTTGGGGTAGAGGTCGGTGGTGACGATGCCCTCGGCGGCCGGGAGCACGGAGCCGGGAGCGAGGGCCGCCACCGCGGCGGGCAGGGCGCCGATCATCGCCTCCTCCGGCAGGGACCAGCCGATGACGCCGGTGGAGGAGGGGAGCACCTGGCGCGGCGAGAGCCCGAGTTGCGCCGCGGCGGCGGCGCACACGCGCTCGGCCGTCGCGACGCCGTCGGGCGCGCAGACGTTGGAGATCTTGTTGTTGATCACCACGGCCCCCAGCGTGGGCTCCGCGAGCCGGGCGCGGCCGATGATCACCGGCGCGCCGGGAAACGCGTTGCGCGTGAAGAGCGCGGCGAACGCGGGGGTCGGCTGGTCCAGCGCGATCACGGTGAGGTTCATCCGGGCGGGCTTCGGCGCCTCGCGCGGCGTGAAGTCGAAGCTGGTGCGGCCGACGCGGAATCCGGCGGGCAGGGAAGCTTGGGCCGCGAGCCAGGCACGGTGCGCGGCGCGGTCGGCGAAGGTGAGTTGCGTGCTGGGCACGCGAGACAAGTGGGCGCCCCGCGGCGAGGTGTGAAGGCAAAAACCGGCGCGGGGCGCGCGCGGGCAACCCGCGAAGTTTTTGGTGGAAATGCCGGCCCGGTGTGCCTTAGTCGCCCCTCTTTGCCTGAATCCGTGAACGCGCGCTCCGCCTTCCTCCGCTCCGTCCCGGCCGCCGGCCGGGCGGCCGGTCGCCTTCCGCCGCGCCGCCCCGGCCCCCGGCCGGTCGTCCTGACCGCCCGATGAACGTCGCCGAAGTGACCGCCAAGGCCAAGGTGCTGCTCGAGGCCCTGCCTTACATCCAGGATTTCCGGGGCTCGACCTTCGTCGTGAAGTACGGGGGCAGCTTCATGGACGACCCCGACCCGGCGGGGCGCACGCGGGTCGCGCATGATCTCGCTTTCCTCGCGGCCTGCGGGATCAACGTCGTCGTGGTGCACGGCGGCGGGAAGGCCATCACCAAGGCGATGGCGGACTCCGGCCTCAAGGCCTCGTTCGTCAACGGCCTGCGGGTCACCGACGCCGCCACCATCGCGGTGGTCAAGAAGACGCTCGATGAGATCGTCAATCGCGACGTGTGCGAGGCGGTCGCCTCCGCCAAGGCCCGCCCGAAGGGACTGCCCGGCGACAGCGTGCTCGTGTGCCAGAAGCTGGCCACGGATGACAATGGCAACCCGGTGGACCTGGGCTACGTGGGCGACGTGACGGAGGTGAAGGTGAAGCTGATCAAGAAGGAGATCAGCGAGGGCTTCATCCCGATCATCTCTCCGGTGGCCGAGGGCTACGACGGCAAGCCCTACAACATCAACGCCGACCTCGCCGCCGGCCGGGTCGCCAGCGCCCTCCGCGCCCGCCGGCTGGTGTACATGAGCGACGTCCCGGGTCTCCTTTCCAATCCCGCGGACCCGGGCTCGCTGATCTCCACCCTCAAGACCAGCCAGGTGGAGGAGCTCAAGCGGCGGGGCGTGATCGACAAGGGGATGCGGCCCAAGGTGCAGAGCGCGGTGCGGGCGCTGCAGGAGGGCGTGCAGCGGGTGCACTTCATCGACGGCCGGCTCGCCCATTCCCTCCTGCTCGAGATCTTCACCGACAAGGGCATCGGCACCGAGATCGTGTTGGGCTGAGCGCCGCGCCGGCCGCCCCCGGGCCCGCCGCCCTGCTTCTTTTCCCATGGATTCCTCTCCGGTCGTCCGCGCTTCCACCGCCGACCTCTATGACGCGCACGTGCTGCGCAACTACGCGCGGGCCCCGCTGACGCTGGTGCGCGGCGCGGGCACCCGGGTTTGGGATGACGCCGGCCGCGGCTACCTGGACTTCACCTCGGGCATCGCGGTGTCGGCGCTCGGCCACTGCCATCCGCACTGGGTCGCCGCGGTGCAGCGGCAGGCCGCGGAGCTGGTCCACGTGAGCAACCTGTTCCGCAATCCGGGGCAGGGCGAGTTGGCCCGCCGGCTCGTCGGCCACGCCGGGCCGGGCCGGGTGTTCTTCTGCAACAGCGGCGCCGAGGCGAACGAGGGCCTGCTCAAACTGGCGCGCCTGCACGGGCGCCGGAAGGCCGGGGGCGTCGAGGGCAAGTGTTACAAGGTGATCTGCGCGCGGAACGCCTTCCACGGCCGGACGTTCGGGGGAATGAGCGCGACCCCGCAGGAGAAGATCCAGGGCGGCTTCCGCCCGCTCGTGCCCGGCTTCGCCTTCGCGGACCTCAACGACCTCGAGGGCTTCGCGCGGCTGGTCGACGACGAGACGGCCGCGGTTTTCGTGGAGACGATCCAGGGCGAGGGCGGCATCCAGCCCTGCAGCCCGGAGTTCCTGCTGGGCCTGCGCCGCCTGTGCACCGAGCGCAACCTGCTGCTGCTGCTCGATGAGGTCCAGTGCGGCATCGGGCGGACCGGCCGCTTCTTTGCCTTCGAGCACGCGGGCGTCCGGCCGGATGCGATCGGGATGGCGAAGGGCCTCGGCGGCGGCTTCCCGATCGGCGCGATCTGGATCAGTGAGCCGCACGCGGACCTGTTCCAGCCGGGCAACCACGGCACGACCTTCGGGGGCACTCCGCTGGCCTGCGCCGCGGCGCTCGCCGTGCTCGATGTGCTGGACCGCGAGGACCTGCTCGCGACCGTCCGGGCACGCAGCGCCCCGTGGCTCGCCGAGCTGCGGGCCCTCGCGGCGGCGCAGCCGGCGAAGGTGCTGGCGGTGCGGGGCGAGGGTTACCTCGTCGGGCTCCAGTTCAGCGCGGATCCTGCGCCCGTGCTGGCGGCCCTGCGGGAGCGCGGGCTGCTCGCCGCGGCGGCGGGGGGGAACGTCGTCCGCCTGCTGCCCCCGCTGAACGTCACCCCCGCCGAGCTGGCGGAGTCCGTGGCCATCCTCCGCGCGGGGCTCGGCGCCGCGGCCTGAGGGGCGGTTTTTTCCTCGTTCGCCGCGCCGCCGCCGCCTAGGGTCCGCCCCTTTCCGATGCCGCACTTCCTCCACGAGACCGACCTCCCGCGCTCCGCGCTGCCCGGGCTGTTCGCCCTGGCCCGGGACCTGAAGCGCCGCCGCGGCCGGAAGGCCCCGCGCCCGCTGGAGGGACAGACCTGGGCCCTCATCTTCTCCAAGTCCTCCACCCGCACCCGCGTCTCCTTCGAGGTCGGCCTCCACGAGCTCGGCGCGCGCCCCCTCTTCCTCAACCGCAATGACATCCAGCTCGGCCGCGGCGAGTCGATCGAGGACACCGCCCGCGTCCTCTCCCGCTTCGTCCACGGGCTGATCGTCCGCACCTTCGACCACCAGGACGTCGTGCGGCTCGCCACCGCGGGCACCGTGCCGGTGATCAACGCGCTCACCGACCTGCTGCATCCCTGTCAGATCTACGCGGACGCGTTCACCCTCGCGGAGCGCTGGACGCGCGGCACCTCCGGGGCGGCGCTGTTCGGTTCCCTCCGCGGGCGCAAGCTCGCCTTCCTCGGGGACGCCGCCTGCAACGTGGCCAATTCGTGGATCCTCGGCGGCAACCTCTTCGGGATGCAGGTCGCCCTCGCGGGGCCGAAGGCGTTCGCGCCGACCCCGGCGATCGACGCCCTCCTCCGGGACTCCGGGCTCACCGGCGGCTACACCTTCACCACCGACCCGTACGAGGCGGTGCGCGACGCCGACGTGGTCTACACCGACGTGTGGGTGAGCATGGGCAAGGAGGAGGAGGCCCGCGCCCGCCGCCGGCAGATGGCGCCCTACGCCGTCACGCCCGCACTCTTCGCCGCCGCCCGCCCCGACGCGTTCTTCCTGCACTGCCTGCCGGCGCATCCCGGCGAGGAGGTCTCGCCCGAGGTGCTCGCGAGCCCGCGCTCCCTGATCTTTGACGAGGCCGAGAACCGCCTCCACATCCAGAAGGCGATCCTCACGCACCTCGCCGGCCGGCGCCGCTGAGCCCCCGTTCTCCTCCCTATGAAAATCGTCCTCGCCTACTCGGGCGGACTCGACACGTCCGTCATCGTCAAGTGGCTCCGTGAAACCTATGACGCCGAGATCGTCACCTTTGCCGCGGACATCGGGCAGGAGGAGGAGCTCAAGGGCCTGCCGCGCAAGGCCCGCGCCACCGGCGCCGCCCGCCACTACACCCTCGACCTCACCGAGGAGTTCGCGCGCGACTTCATCTTCCCGATGATCCGGGCCAACGCGGTTTACGAGGGCCAGTACTACCTCGGCACCTCGATCGCCCGTCCGCTGATCGCGAAGGCGCAAGTGGAGATCGCCCGCCGCGAGAAGGCCGACACCGTCGCGCACGGCGCCACCGGCAAGGGCAACGACCAGTGCCGCTTCGAGCTCACCTACATGGCGCTCAACCCGC
>JBMTAG010000116.1:0-10929 GCA_049428505.1 Opitutaceae bacterium
TGATCCGGCTGCGGCTCCGATGTGGTCGCCGGCTATGCTACGCCGCTGAAAAGGGAGCCGCTGAAAAGGGGTCAGGCCGTTGTTCGCTGCTGGGGCCTTAACTGGACTTGCCGGCCAGGGCGTGCAGGTAAAAGGCGCGGGCGGTGCGGTTGTGCGCCCTGAGCCCGTGCTCGAGCTCCCCGGCCGCCCCCCGCGCCACCGCCTGCACCATCTCACGATGCTCCCGCTGGGCCTCGCCGAGGCGCAACCCGTTTACTTCTCGGAAGAAGTACCGGCGCACCCGGTCCCAGTGGTCAAACGCCAGCCGCAACTGGTCTTCCACCCGCGGCAACCGCGCCACGCCTGCCAGCCGCAAGTGAAACGCTGCGTTCGCCCGGCCCCAGCTGTCTGAGTCCCCGGCCGCCGCCGCGGCGTCGAGCACGCCGAGCAGCCCTTCCAGCGCCGCCACGTCCGCCGGGCCCGCCATTTCCGCCACCCGCGCCGCCGAGGCCGACTCCAGCCCCTCCAGCAGGGCAAAGATGTCGTGCACGGAGTTTTCATCCAGTTCCGTGACCTGAGCGCCATGGTGCGGGCGGATCACCAGCAGCCGTTCGGCGGTCAGGCGCGCCACCGCTTCCCGGACCGGGATCGGACTCACCCCATGCCGGCGCGCCAACTCGTCGAGGTTCAACGCCTCGCCCGGCCGCAATGCGTGGGTCAAGATCGCCTCCCGCAGCCAACCGTGCACCTGCTCCGTCTTCGTCAACGGGCGCTCCGGGATCGAGGGCAGGCCGGCACTCATCGGGCGCGAGGCCAAAAGCATTTGACGTTTCAGGCAAGAATATAGGATATATTTTCCGATCTTTCCTCCTGTCCATCAGCCGGTAACACGACCCGCCCCCCGCCCTGCCCAATGAGTGCTCCCGCCGCGCCCTTCAAGCTGACCCGCCTCGCGTCGCTCAAGACCGTCGCCGATTTCCGTGCCCACGTCGCCGGGCTCGGGCTGGACCTGCCCTGCGACGACACGCTGCAGACCGGGGCGGAGTCGCCGCTGACGCGGCCCGTCGACGGGCCGCTGGTGAACGGCAAGCGCATCGGCAATCGCTGGGCGATTCATCCGATGGAAGGTTGGGATGCGACGACCACCGGCCACGCCACGGCTGAAGTGCGGCGGCGCTGGCAGCGCTTCGGCCAGAGTGGGGCGAAGCTGATCTTCGGGGGCGAGGCGATGGCGGTGCGGCCCGATGGGCGCGCGAACCCCAATCAGCTGATGATCCTCGAGGAGACGCGCCACGACCTCGCGGAAATCCGCACCCTGCTGGTCGAAGCCCACCGGGAAAAGTACGGCACGGCGGACGACCTGGTGGTCGGGTTCCAGCTCACGCACTCGGGGCGCTTCTGTAAGCCGACCGACAAGAAGCGGATGGAGCCGCGCGTGGCCTACCGCCACCCGATCCTCGACCGGAAATTCAACGTCACGAGCGACAGTCAGGTGTTCACGGACGGGGAGATCGAGGAACTGATCGGCTGCTACGTGCGCGCCGCCCGGTTCGCCCGCGAGGCGGGGGCGGACTTCGTCGACCTCAAGCACTGCCATGGCTACCTGTTGCACGAGTTCCTCGGGGCGCACACCCGGCCGGGCAAGTTCGGTGGCAGCTTCGAGAACCGCACCCGCATCCTGCGCGACATCATCGCCGGCATCCGCGCGGATGGGAACCCGATCGACATTGGCGTGCGCCTGAGCGCCTTCGACTTCGTGCCCTTCAAGCCGGACCCCACGCGGGCCGAGCCGGGCAAGCTGGGCCCCGGCATCCCGGAGGATTTCTCGCACTGCCTGCCCTACCGCTACGGGTTCGGCGTCCGCGCGGACCATCCGGTCGAGCCCGACCTTACCGAGACCTTCCAGTTCGTCGAGCTGCTGACCCGCCTCGGGGTGAAGATCCTGAACCTCAGCGCCGGCTCGCCCTACTATAACCCGCACATCCAGCGCCCGGCCGCCTACCCGCCGAGCGATGGCTACCAGCCGGCCCACGATCCGCTGATCGACGTGGCGCGGCAGCTCAACGTCGTCCGCCAGCTCAAGGCCCACGCCGGCAAGGTCGCCGCGGCCACCCCGGGCGCCACGCCCCCCGCGATGGTCGGCACCGCCTACAGCTACCTCCAGGAGTACCTGCCCCACGTGGCCCAGCACGCCGTGCGCGCCGGCTGGACGGACCTCGTGGGCCTCGGCCGCGCGGTGTTGAGCTACCCGGAGATGCTGGCGGACGCGACCACGCGGGGCGCCCTGACCCCGCGCCTCATCTGCCGTACCTTCAGCGAGTGCACCACGGCGCCCCGCAACGGCATCATCAGCGGCTGCTACCCGCTCGACGACTACTACAAGAACCGGCCCGAATTTGCCCAGCTCAAGGCGGTCAAGAAGGCGGGCGGGGCCTGACCGGGACGTCGGGGCGACCGGCCGGCTTCCGCGAATTACCTTGCGTAACCGTCAGGCGTGCGCAGGGTCGGAGGCCTTCGTTAGAGAGTACACGTTTAGATGACAGTTTCTGGTGAGTCGTTGGCTGAGCGTTTGGCTTAAGTGATGATTTCGAAACCCACTGGTGGGAACGGACTGGCAGCGGACGGTCGATCTACGAGACATCACAATGAGTAACTCCAAACTGTACGTCGGGAATCTTTCCTTCAAGACGACCGAAGACGAGCTCCGCTCGGCCTTCGGCCAGTTCGGCTCCGTGACCGACGTTTACGTCGCCATGGACAAGATGACGGGCCGCCCCCGCGGCTTCGCGTTCGTCACCATGGGCACGGCCGAAGAGGCCAAGGCCGCGGCCGAGAAGATGAATGGCACCGACCTCGGTGGCCGTCAGCTGACCGTCAATGAGGCCCGCCCGAAGGAAGAGCGTCCGGGTGGCGGCTTCGGCGGCGGCGGCGGTGGTCGCGGCTTCGGCGGCGGCGGTGGCGGCGGCCGTGGTTTCGGCGGCGGTGGTGGCGGCGGCTTCGGCGGTCGCGACCGCGGCGAGCGCCGTTACTAAGCCGGTCCTTTAAACCGGATTTCGAGGGACGTGGTCCTCCGGGACCCCGTCCCTTTTCTTTTCCCCCTTTCCTTTCCCGAGATGTCCTTCGCTTCCCTGAACCTTTCCCCGGCCGTCCTGCGCGGCGTCGAGGCCGCCGGCTACGCCGAGCCCACGCCGATCCAGCTGCGTGCCATCCCGCTCATCCTCGCCGGGGGCGACCTCATCGGATCCGCCCAGACCGGCACCGGCAAGACGGCGGCCTTCGCGCTGCCGATTTTGACCCGCCTGGGCGCCCACGTGCGCGGCGGCCGGCCGCGGGTGCTCGTGCTCGAGCCGACGCGTGAACTCGCGGCCCAGGTGGAGACGGCGTTCCGGGACTTCGCCCGGTTCTCGGACCTCCGCGCGGTGGCGGTGTTTGGTGGCGTGGGCTACGGCAACCAGCGGGCGGCGTTGCGGGACGGCGTGGACATCATCGTCGCGACCCCCGGCCGGCTGATGGATTACCTCAAGGACGGCACCCTGACCTTGCGCGACATCTCGGTGCTGGTGCTGGACGAGGTCGACCGGATGCTGGACATGGGTTTCCTGCCGGTGGTGAAGGACATCATCGCCCGGTGCCCGAAGAACCGGCAGACGCTCTTCTTCTCGGCGACGGTCCCGCCGGAGATCCAGGCGGTGGCTTCCTTCGCCCTGCGCGACCCGGCGCGCGTCGAGGTGGGGGTCAATCGCTCGGTCAACCACACCATCACCCACGCGGTGTACCCGGTGGCGCACGACCAGAAGTTCGAGCTGTTGCTGGCGCTGCTGACGAAGGTGGATTTTGACAGTGTCCTGGTGTTCTCGCGGACCAAGCACGGGGCGGACAAGATCGCTCGGAAGCTGAAGATGGCGAACCACCGGGTGGCGGTGTTGCACGCGAACCGCTCCCAGAACCAGCGCCTCGAGGCGCTGGCCGGCTTCAAGAGCGGCAAGTACGAGATCATGGTCGCCACGGACATCGCGGCCCGCGGCATCGACGTGGCCGGGGTCACCCACGTGATCAACTTCGATATCCCGGCCAATCCCGAGGATTACGTGCACCGCATCGGGCGGACCGGCCGGGCGCAGGCGGTGGGCGATGCCTTCACGCTGGTGACGCCCGAGAACGCCGGCGACGTGCGCGCGATCGAGCGTTTCATCGGCCAGAAAATCCCGGAGCTGCGGCTGGAGGGCTTCGAGTATCGTGCGCTGGTGGCGCGACCATCCACGACCGTGCCGTCGCGCGCCCAAGGGAGCCCGGCGGGCACGCTCAGGCCGCAGCGGGGGTTCCGGCGCTTTGGCCGGGGGCGCTGACGCTGGCGAGCAGCCGGGCGCAGAGCGCGAGCAGACGCGCGCGGAGGGGTTCCGCGCGGGCGCAGAACTCCCGCTGGTGCGCCTCATATTCCGCCCGTCCGGCCGCGGTCTCGATCGCGATGGGTGCGTAGCCCAGCGCGCGGAAATCATACGGGCTGGCGCGCATGTCCACTTCGCGGATTTCACGCGCCAGGGCGAAGCAGTCCGCGGTGAGCTCGGCGGGCGTGAACGGCGCCAGTTTGAAGCTCCACTTGTAGAGGTCCATGTTGGCGTGGAGGCAGCCGCGCTGCTCGAGGGCCGGGCTGGCCTCCCGCGTCGGCTGCAGTCGGTTCAGCGGTCGCGCGGGCGGGGTGAAGAACCGGAAGGCGTCGAAGTGCGAGCAGGTCACGCCGTTCGCCTCCACCAGCCGGGCGATATCCGGGGCCGGCAGGCGCAGCGGCCACGTCGGATGGCGCACCTCCGCGGGATCCTGCCGGTAGACCATCGCCCATTCGTGCAGCCCGTGGCAGCCGAAGAAGGCCGGCCGCGCCTGCATCCCGCGCAGGAGCGCCGCGAGCCACGCGACGAATTCCCGCCGCGCGGGCGACAGGGCGGCGGGATCCACGGCCACGGCGCGAGTGCCCCCGGGCCCGGCCAGTTCCCGGTAGCCCGGAGAACGCAGGAACTCGCGGGCGGACGGTCCCAGCAGCGCGAGGTCCGGCCCCGGATGCCAGCGGCGCAGCCACGCCGGGCGGTGGGCGTAATAGGTGAACAGGAAATCGTGCACCGGATGGCGTTCCCCGCGCGCCGCCCGCGCCTGGTGCGGATCCGTCCACGCCCGCACCCGGGACTCGTGCGCCGCCGCGCGCGCCCGCCAGTCCGCCTCCGCGAGGAAAGTCGTCGGGGTCACTTGGCCGGGGCAAAGCCGTAGTGTTCCCGCAGGAACTCGAGGAGCACCGGGGCGGTGATCCGCGCGAAGCGCGCGCGGTTCTCCGGGGTGTCGCGCACGCCGGGGCGGGGGCATTCGATCTGCAGGCCGTCGACCTGCCGCGTTTCCGCGGCGGCGGCGTGGCGTTGGACGATGTAGCCGCCCGCGAAGAACGGCTGGTTGCCCGGCTGCGGGTCGGGGCCGCTCGGCGTGGCGGGCAGGCCCCCGGCGGCGAGCCGCGTCCCGAGGCTGCGGGGGCCGCGGATCAGGTCCGCGGCGCTGCCCCCGCGGCGGACGTGCAGGTCCGCGAGCGTGGAGAGACCGATCACGCCCGAGGCGTCGAATTCGGCGTCACTCCGGTTGAGTTGCGGTGCGGAGAGGGCGTAGCCGAGCTCCAACCGCGCGACCGGGTGACCGTGGCCGTGGAGGTCGATCAGGAAGGCGAAGCCGTGCCGCGCCACCGCCGCCGCGAGGGCGCCCTCGATCGCCGCGTGGAACTCCCGCCACACCTGCTCCGCCCCCGGGTGACCGTTGGCGGCCTCGACGATCTCGCGGTTCGGATCCAACCGGGAGCGATGCAGGTGGCTGAAGATGACGTGGACCCGCCCGCCGGAGCGCCGCTCCAGCTCCGCCACGAGTTCGCGGGCGAGCTCCTGCGTGTTGGCGTCCATCACCGTCACCCCCTTCCGGCGCGTCGGCAGATCGGCCGGTTGGGCGCGGCCGCCGTGCGGAACCGTGATGACCAGCGGCAGGTCGCCGGCGAGGTACTCCACGTGGCGGGCGGTCCCGAAGTACGACTGGCCCGGGACCTTTGGCGTGGGGGCGGCGGCGGGAGCCGGGGTGGCGACCGCGAGCAGGATCAGAACCAGCAGGAGGCGAAGCGGAGGCATCAAGGAAGGTAAAGATTGCTCAAATGGCGCGGAACAGCAGGCGACGCACGCCCTCGATGGGGGATCCCTCGACGGGATGGAGGGGGAACGGGGCGCGGGCGCGCAGGGCGGCCTGGACCGCGGGGTGGTGCAGGATCGGGCCGCTCAGGCCGACGCGCAGGGCGGCTGGGGGTGTGCCGGGAAACAGCCGGGCCGCGACCTCGAGGGCGAGGGCGAGCAAATCTTCAGCCGAAGCGGCGACCAGGCCGGCGGCGACCGGTTCGCCCGCGCCGGCGAGGGCGAGCAAGGCGGGGGCGAGCGCGGCCACCTGCCGATTCGGCTCGGCGTGCTGGTAGTACCAGCGGGTGACCGCCCCGGCGTCCGCCGTCGCGCCGAGGCCGGTGTGGTCCCGCACCAAGGCGCCCACCGCGGAGCCGGGTTGCCAGCCCTGCAATTCGAGCAACCCCCGGCCGATGGCGCGCCGCCCCAGGTCGTAGCCGCTGCCCGGGTCCCCGAAGCGCCAGCCGATCCCGCCGGCATAGTGGATGGAGCCATCGGGCGCGCGGGCGGCCACGAACGAGCCCGTGCCGCCGTGCAGGACCAGGCCAGGGGCGCCGTCCGTGGCCAGTTCCAGCACCGGATGCGAGTCGTCGGCCGTGAACACCTGGGCGCCACCGCCAAGCCCGGCCATCGTCTCCCGCCAATAGGACCGGTTGCCGGCCGCGTAAAGGTGCAGGTGCGTGATCGTCGCCGCGGGCGAACGGGCCGCCGCATGCGTCTGGAGCGCGGCGATCACCCCCGCGACCACCGCCCGCGCTCCGTCGGGGCCAGCAACATTAGGATTGCATCCGCCGGCGAGCTCGCGCGCGATGACGGTCCCCGAGGCATCCACCAGAATGCCCTCCGTCTTGGTGGCGCCCCCGTCGATGCCGAGGCGGAAGTCCATCGTCGCCTCCGCCGGCCTCAGGCCAGCTGCTTGGAGAGCCGGTGCCGGTAGCGGGCGCCGACGGCCCGGTTGTGCTCGATGGCGCCGGGCAGGTTCTGGCTCCGCAGCACCGGCAGCTCGTGCCCGTGATCGCGCAACCATTCCATCACGGAGACCATCAACCAGTTGAGCAGCGAACAACCGATGAAGGTGCTCGTCGGTCCGGTCGTGATGGCGTCCGTCACCGGCAAAATCGCGTCCCCGGGCAAGCCGCCGTTGTCGAGGACGTGGTCGGCGATCGCGTGCAGGTTGCGGCCGCCCGGGTGGACGGTGCGGGCGGTGGCGGACATCGCGACGGAGCAGAGTCCGACGACAAGGCATCCCTTGCTCTTGGCGTGGAGGGCGACCTCGATCGGGGCGGAGTTCTTGCCGGAATTGGAGATGACGATGACCACCTCGCCGGGGCGCAGCTCGTACTGGCGGTCGTAGCGTTGGACGAGCGCGGTGCCGTAGCCGACGAGGTTCTCGATGAAGCCGGCGGTGGGGTCGGGGATGCCGGTGATGCTGACGAGTCCGCCGGCGCGGCCGACGATCTCGCGGGAGATGATCTCGCTGTGGCCGGAGCCGAAGGTGTGCACCATCCCGCCGGCGGCGATGCATTGGCCGAGGAGGGGCGTGAGTTGGGCGATAACGGGGGCGTTGCGGGCGCGGGCTTCCGCCAGCATCGCGAGGGATTTTTCGTAGTAGGCGGTGGCGAGGGGGGACATCGGGCGGTGCGGAGCAGAGAGGGGAACGGCGGCGCGCAAGGCAACGTTGCGTTGGTGCCGCGGCGAAAAAGCTGGGGCGGCCTGCCGACCTCGCTCACGCTCCGGGGATGATCCTGGGCGTGGACCACTTCAACCTTGTCGTCGCCGACCTCGCGCGCTCCGTGCGCTTTTACACCGAGGTCCTGGGTTTCCGCCGGACGGCGGATGTGACGATGGAGGGCGAGTGGATTGAGGCGATCGTGGGCCTGCGGGGGGTGCGCGGGTTGGTGACCTTCGTGGAGCCACCGGGCGGTGGCCCGCGGCTCGAGCTGCTGCAGTACGTGACGCCGGCGGGCGAGGCCCTGCCGGCCAATTCGCGGGCGAACACGCTGGGCCTGCGTCACCTGGCCTTCCGGGTGCGGGACATCGGGGCGATGGCGGCGCGCCTGCGGGCGGCCGGAGTCACGTTGTTCAGCGATCCCGTGCGGGTGCCGCCGGGCGTGGTGCGGTTTGCGGCCGGCGAGAAGACCCTCGTGTACTTCCTCGATCCCGACGGGGTGATTCTGGAGCTGGCGGAGTACGGTCCGGGCGAGCCGGCGCCCGCCGCGGGTTAGGCCTCGGGGGCGGTTTGACCGGAGGCTTCGTCGCCGAGCGCCTTCTCCGCCTCTTCGATGATCCGCTTGGCTTCCGTGGCCTGATCCGAGGCGACCTGCAAACGGATGGCGCCGCCGAAGGAGTCATCGAGCACGAAGGCGTCGATCCCGTTTTCCTCGAGGAGGGAGCGGAGCAGTTCGGCCTCGGCGGGATTCGAGCAGAAGGCGGCGGTGACCATGGGGATGGGTGGGGTTAGCGGACGAAGGTGACCACCGCGTAGTAGGCGCCGAGTTCATCGCCGGCGGGGAGGCGGAAGACCGGGGCGAGGGCGAGGGGGCCGGCCTCGAGGCGGGTGGTGAAGGTGACTTCGCGGGCGCCGGCGGGAATGGGTTGCCGGCTGAGTTCGCGGTTCCCCGCGCGCAGGATGGCTTCGGTGGCGGCGACGGGGATGCCGGGGCGGGCGCGGAAGGCCTGATCGGCGCCCGGGACGTTCTCGCCCGGGGGGAGGGCGGCGGTGATCGGGTGGTCGGCCTCGAGGGGCCAGCGGCGGAGGCTGATCGCGTAGGTGCCGGGGCGTTCGACGCGCAGGGCCCAATGGCCGCGGTGGCGGGCGGGTTCGGCGTCGGCGGGGCGGGCCTTCTTGCCGGTGGCCGCGCCGCCGCGCATCCCCTGACCCTGGCGGATGTGCTGTTGGTTCCAGGGCGGCAGGTCCTCCTGGATCCAGTCGTGGGCGGTGAGGCTGACCACCGGGTGCTGCGGGTGGCCGATGGGAATTTCGGTGGTCAGGGCGAAGGTCGGCGCGAGCTCGGCCCACCAGGCCTCGTAAAAGGCGCGCATCCGGGCGACTTGGTCGGGGTGGCGGGCGGCGACGTCCTCCTTCTGGCCGGGGTCGCGTTGGATCGCGTAGAGCTCCCGGCCGTTCACCAGGCGCCAGTCCTGGCTCATCACGGCGGATTGTTTCCACTTCACCGGGTCCCGCACCCGCTGTGAGTCCGTGATGATCATCCGTTCGGGCCAGCCGGTGGGGTTTGCGGCGGGATCGAGCAGCGGGCGGAGCGAGCGGCCGTCGAGGCGGAGGCCGGGGGGTGGGGTGGCACCGGCGAGGTCGAGGAGGGTGGGGAGGACGTCGATCGCGTGGGTGAGGGTGGCGCTGGCGTGGGGGCGGTTCCAGCCGCCGGCGGGCCAGTGGGCGATGAAGGGCACGCGGTGGCCGCCATCGTATTCGCTACCCTTCTTCCCCCGCATCCCGGCGTTGAACACCGCCTCGCCCGTGGCCGTGCCGTTGTCGGTGGTGAAGACGAACACGGTGTCCCGCTCGACCCCCAGTTCGCGGAGCAGCGCGCGCAGGCGGCCCACCCGGTCGTCGATGTTGCTGATCATCGCGTAGAACGCGGCGCGGGCCGGGGGTTGGCCCGGGTAGCGGGCGAGCCATTCCTCCGGGGCGTGGAGGGGGCCGTGGGGGGCGTTGGGGGCGATGTAGGCGAGGAAGGGTTGGCGGCGGGCGGCGGCGTCCCGGATGAAGGTCTCCGCGGCCCCGAAGAACACGTCGGTGCAGAAGCCGCGGGCGGCCACGATCTTCCCGTTGTGGAAGTAGCGGCCGTCGAAGTAGGCGTTGTCCCAGAGGTCCGGCGTCTGCCCGACCCCGCCGCCGCCGTGCCGATAGACCTCCGTGAAGCCGCGGTCTTCGGCGCGGTACGGGAAATTGTCGCCGAGGTGCCACTTGCCGAAGAGCCCGGTCGCGTAGCCGCGGTCGCGGAGGAGCTGGGCGAAGGTCACCTCGTTCTCCCGCAGCATCGAGCGGCCGTTGACCGTGTGCCAGACGCCGGTGCGATTGGTCCAGCGGCCGGTCATCAGGGCGGCCCGGGTGGGCGAGCAGGTCGGGGCGACGTGGTAATCGGTGAGGCGGGACGATTCCGCGGCCAGACGGTCGAGGTGGGGCGTGCGGACGACCGGGTTGCCGGTGTGGCCGAGGTCGCCGTAGCCCTGGTCATCGGTGATGATGAGGACGAGGTTCGGCGGCGTGGGGGCGGGGTTGGCGCCGAGGGCCGGCCGGGAGGTGGCGGCGGCGAGGGCCAGGAGCGAGAGGGCGGAGCGGCGGACGAGGAGCGACATCGGGGGAGTGGGGTCCGCGGACAGTGGTGGCGTCGCCGCGCCGGAGGCAAACGGATCCGGTCACGCGCGGCGGGGGTTGGGGGATTTTTGGCCCGGACAGAGGCCCGAATCGGGGAAAATTCCCCACCCGGCCTTGCCTGCCAACGGTGGCGGGCGGGGGCTGCCACCGAGGAGGAAAAGGGCGTGCCGGGGCGATTGGCACGGTTTTCGCAAGGAAGGTGCGGTGGCGGGGCAGCGGCTCCAGCGCCCGTCCCGCGATCTTGATGCCCAACCATTTTCCCGAACAAGCGTCTTGCGATAGGTCGGGCCGGGTCGCTAAGTCCTTCGCGGGGCGATTCCGGCACGGCGTCGCCGCGTTTTCTTTTTTCTAATCATGGATAACATCATTAACCCCGCCGGTCAGGTCAGGTCGGTCAGTCATCGTGGGTCGCGTTGGGCGCGGCTCTGGGTC
>JBMTAG010000117.1:0-10820 GCA_049428505.1 Opitutaceae bacterium
CCCCCCCCCCCCCCCCCCCCCCCCCCCCCCCCCCCCCCCCCCCCCCCCGGGGGCCGGGGAGGCCGCCCCGGCCGACCGATGAGCCGCGAGCCGCTCACGACCGCCATCCCCCGCTTCTCCGTCTCCCGGCCGGTGACGGTCGTCATGCTGCTCGCGACCATCCTGGTCGTCGGCTACATCGCCTACGCCCGGATCCGCCTGTCCCTCTTCCCGGAGGACCTCGAGGGCAACCAGCTCTACGTCAGCGTCACCTACCCGAACGCCTCGCCCCGCGACATCGAGGAGAAGATCACCCGCAAGATCGAGGACATCATCGGCACGGTCCCCGACATCAGCCGCGTCACCAGCTACGCCAGCCCCGGCTACTCCTACACGCGGGTCGAGTTCCGCACCGGTACCCGCCTGCGCGAGGCGTACGCCGCGGTCAGCGACCGGATGGACCGGGTGAAGCCGCTGCTGCCCGACGACGTCGACCGCATCTCCGTCCGGCGCTACGATCCCGCCAGCGAGCCGATGATGAACCTCGTCGCGCAGGTGCCGCGCGAGATGGAGGACGCCGCCTACCGGATGGAAAACTTCGTCAAGCCGGTGCTGCAGCGCATCGACGGGGTGGGCAACGTCGACATCTGGGGGGTGCAGTCGCGGGAAATCAGCATCGATCTGATCGACGAGCGCATCCGCAGCCACCGGATCGACGTGAGCGCGATGCTCGGCGCCCTGCGCGGCCAGAACCTCGCCCTGGGCGGCGGCCACGTGATCGAGGCCGGGCGCAAGGTCTATGTCCGCTCGCTGGGCCGCTTCACCTCCCTCGATCAGATCCGCGAGGTGCTGATCGACCCCGTCCGGCGCCTGCGGCTGGGCGACGTCGCGACGGTTTCGTTCCGCCAGCCCCGGCGCGAATGGGTGTACCGGGTGGACGGCCAGCCGGCCATCGGCCTCCAGATCACCCGCGATTCCACCGGCAACATCGACCGCATCAGCCGGGAGGTCCGGGCCGCGCTGCCGGAACTGCAGCGCCTGCCCCAGCTCGAGGGGGTCCAGTTCGAGGTCTTCAGCGACCAGGGCCGCGATGTCCGCGACGCGATCGCCCACCTCGAGGAGGCGGGGCTCTGGGGCGGCATCTTCGCCGCCCTGATCCTCTACCTCTTCCTCCGCGCCCCGCGGATGACCGCGATCCTCACCCTCTCGATCCCGCTCTCCCTGCTCTGCACGATCATCGCGCTCTTCTTCCTGGGCTGGTCGCTCAACCTGGCGACGATGATGGGCCTGTTGCTCGCCGTCGGGATGGTCGTGGACAACGCCATCGTCATCGTGGAGAACATCTACCGGCTGCGACAGGAGGGGGTCGAGGGTCGGCAGGCCTCCATCCAGGGCGCGGGCGAGGTCGGACTCGCCGTCGTCATGTCCACCTGCACCACCGTGGTGGTGTTCCTGCCGCTGATCTTGATGGGGCGCGGTCACGAGTTCTCCTTTTGGATGCTCCGCATCGGGGTGCCGGTGATCATCTCCCTGGTCGCCTCGCTCTTCATCGCGCTCGTGTTCGTCCCGCTCGCGGCCCAGCGGTTGTCCCGCGGCCAGCGCCACGAGGACCTCGCCGCCGTGGCGTGGCTCCGCGCGCGCTACACCCGGGTGCTGCACTGGACCCTCACCCACCGGGTCGACGCCGCGCTCGTGGCCCTCGCGGTCCTCGCCTCGCTCTGGATCCCGTACCAGGCGGTCCCGCGCTCCACCAGCGGTCTGCTCGGCCGCAGCGGCGGCCGCTCGATGCACCTCTACTACGACCTGCCGAGCGGCAACACCCTCGAGCAGGCCGAGGCATTCTTTGCCCGCGTGGAGGAGTTCCTCCGCGAGCACCAGGACCTCTACGGCGTCGAGCGCGTCGAGACGCGCTTCCGCAACAACAGCGGCCGGATCCAGCTCAAGCTGCGCCAGAAGGTCAACGACGCCTGGTACGTGGCCGCGTGGGAGAGCCTCCTCCTCGCGTTCGACGTCAGCCCCGCGGCGATGGACCGCAACGCGATCGAGGTCCACCTGCGCGACCACTTCGAGCTGCCGCCGGGCATCATCTGCCGCTCGATCGCCCGCAACTCCGGCGCGCCGCAGGACAGCGTGATCAGCTTCAGCATCTTCGGGGAGGACACGACCACGCTCATCGGCCTCGCCGAGGAGGCCGCGCGCCGCCTCAGCACGATCCCGGGGATGCTGTCGGTCGATACCGACATGGAACGCGGCGGCCAGGAGCTCCGGATCACGCTCGACCGCGACCGCTCGCGCCGGCTCGGCATCAACCCGCAGGCGGTCTCCGGCGCCATCAGCAACACCATCCGTGGGCTCGAGGTCGGCCGGATGCCCGTGCCCGACGGGCGCGAGGTCCGCATCTACGCGCAGCTCGGCGAGGTCGAGCGGACGCGGATCGACGACGTGAAGACGATGTCGTTCCCCTCCGACGCCGGGGTCGACATCCCGCTGGAAAGCCTCGCCGACCTCTCGATCGGCAAGGCGATGAGCACCATCTACCGCGAGTCGCGCCAGACGGTGATGCGCATCACCGCGCGCGTCCCCCGCCAGGATTTCCGCACGCTCAACACGGCCATCGACAAGGCGATGGCGGGCTTCGACCTCCCCCGCGGCTACCGCTTCGACCGCGGCAGCTACCTCTCCTCGGGCGGCCGGTCCGATGCCGCCCTCCGCTTCGCCCTCACCCTCGCGGTCATCTTCGTCTTCCTCCTGATGGGACTCCTCTTCGAGTCCTTCATCCTGCCGCTCGCCGTCCTCATCGCGGTGCCCTTCTCGCTCCTCGGCGTCTACTGGACGCTGCACCTCACGAGCACCCCGCTCGACCTGATGGCGACGATCGGGATCGTGATCCTGGTCGGCGTGGTGGTGAACAACGCCATCGTGCTGATCGACCTGGCCAACCGGCTGCGGGCCGAGGGCAGGGAACGCCTCGCCGCGCTGCTCGAGGCCGGACGCCAGCGTTTCCGGCCGATCCTGATGACCACGCTCACCACGGTCTGCGGGATGATCCCGATGGCGGTGGGCAACTCCAAGATCGTGGGCGTGCCTTACGCGCCGCTCGGCCGCACGATGGTGGGCGGCCTGCTCGTCTCCGCGGTGCTGACCCTCGTGGTCGTGCCGCTCCTGTACACGCTGCTCGACGACCTGCGGGAGCACGCCGCGCGGGTCTGGCGCGCCGCCCGCGCCGGCGGCGCCCTGCCGGGGCCGGCGGACACCCCCGGCGCCTCCGGGGCCCTCGGGCGCGCCGACCGCGTGGACTGAGCGGCGCACCGCCGCATTGCCTCCGCGCGCCGCGGGGCCCAGGGTCCGGCCGTCGCCCCCCGCCCCCCGCCCCCCGATGCCGACCCCGACCTCGCGCCGCCGTTTCCTCGCGTCCTCGACTTCCCTCGCCGCCGCCGCCCTCGCGGGTCCCACGGTGGTCGCCGCGGCCGACGCCCGCCGCCCCGCGCTACTCGGTGGGACCCCCGTGCACACCGGCCCGTGGCCCACGTGGCCGGTCTGGGATCCCGCCTGGGAGGAGGACTTCCTCCGCGTCTGCCGCAGCGGCCGCTGGAACGCCGCCGGCGGCGGCCCGCTGGCCGACTTCGAGCGCCGGTGGGCGGAGTTGCTCGGCGCCCGGCGCTGCCTCGCCACCTCCAGCGGCACCACCGCGCTGATCACCGGCCTCCACGTGCTCGGCATCGACGCCGGCGATGAGGTCATCGTCTCCCCCTACACCTTCATCGCCACCTACAATGCGATCCTGGCCCACAAGGCCCTGCCGGTCCTCGCCGACACCGATCCGGCCACCCTCAACGTCGATCCCGCGTCCATCGCGTCACGGATTACCGACCGCACCCGGGCGATCGTGCCGGTGCACATCTTCGGCCTGCCCTGCGACATGGACCCGATCACCGCGCTGGCCCGCGCGCGCGGCCTGCGGGTGCTGGAGGACGCCTGCCAGGCGTGGCTGGCCGAGTACCGCGGCCGCAAGTGCGGTACCCTCGGCGACCTCGGCTGCTTCAGCTTCCAGCAGTCCAAGCACATCCCCGCCGGCGAGGGCGGCGCGATCACGTCCATGGACGAGGACCTCGTCGACCGCTGCAATTCCTTCCACAACTGCGGCCGCCCGGTCGGCCGGTTCCAGGGCGCGGGCTTCTTCACCCGTGGCAGCAACTTCCGGCTCACCCAGTTCCAGGGCGTGCTCCTGCTCCGGCAGGTCGAGAAGCTCGTCGCGGAGACCGCGCGGCGGCGCGAGGCGGCGGACTACCTCAACGCCCGCCTCGGGACGATCCCCGGGATCACGCCGGTGCGCGTGCCGGCGGAGAGCCGCGGCGTGTACCACCTCTACCCGGTCCGCTATGACGCCCGCGCGTTCGCCGGGCTGCCGCGCGACGCCTTCCTGCGGGCGCTCGCCGCCGAGGGCGTGCCCGGCAGCGGCGTCTACAAGGAGCAGTACTTCGACGGCCTGCTCGACGAGGCGATCGCCTCGCGCGGCTTCCAGCGCCTCTTCCCGGCGGAGCGGCTGAAGGCGTACCGGGCGAGCTTCCGCGAACTGCGGGGCAATCGCGAGACCTGCGCCACCGTCGTCGCCCTGCCGCAGACCGTGCTCCTTGCCGGCCGGGCCGCGCTGGACCAGGTGGTCGAGGCCTTCGCGAAACTCCAGGCGCAGGCCCCGGCCCTCGCCGCCGCCGCCCGCGCGAAGTCCTGAACCGGGCGCCCGCCGGCTCAGCCGCCGGGGAGAACGCGCTTGCCTGCCCGCGCCGGGGACGGGGAACTTCGGGGATGCGCGTCCTCCCGCCCGCCTGCCCGCCGCCCGCCCGCGGCCGCGGGGGCCGCCTGCCCGGAAGGACGCGCCCGTGCCGCTGACCACGCTGCTGCTCTCGCTCGCGATCCTCACCGTCGCGGGATTCACCCAGGGACTCACCGGCTTCGGCTTCGGCCTGGTGTCGATGGCGCTCCTGCCGCTGCTCCTGCCCATCAAGGAGGCGGCGGTGGTGGTCGCGGTGCTGAACCTGGCCACCTGCGTCTTCACGCTGTGGGCGGTGCGCCGGCACCTGTGCTGGCGGCGGGGGCGCAGCCTCATCGTCGGCTCGGCCGCCGGCGTGCCCTTCGGGGTGTACCTGCTGGCGCACCTCGAGCCGGCCCCGCTGCTCCGCACGATGGGGATCGTGCTGGTGGGGTTCGCCGCCGCCGAGTTGCTCACCGACGCGCGCTCCCGGCCCCGGGTGCCGGGCTGGCTCGGGCTGCCGGCCGGGTTCCTCGGGGGTAGCATCGGCGGCGCGCTCAACATGGGCGGCCCGCCGGTGATCGCCTACGTTTACGCCCAGCCGTGGTCGAAGGAGGAGATCGTCGCCACGCTGCAACTGGTCTTCGGCGTCAGCGCGCTCCTCCGGGTGACCCTGATCGGCGCGGGCGGCCTTTACACGGCCCCGATGGTGCCGCTGCTCCTCCTCACGCTCGCGCCGATGGCGCTCGCGATTTTGCTCGGCACCCGCCTGCTGCTCCGGGTCCCCCTCGGGCCGCTGCGGCGCGGCGTCGCCGTCTTCCTGCTGGCGCTCGGCCTCAAGCACGCCCTCTTCCCCTGAACCCGTGACCCCGCACCCGCTCTACCTCAACGGCCGCTTCGTGGTCTCGGGCGCATCCTTTCCCGTGCGCGACCCGGCGGATGGCGCCGTGTTCGCCCGGATGTCCGCCGCGGATGCGGGGGTGACGGCGACGGCGCTGGCCGACGCCGAGGCGGCGTTCGCGGGCTGGCGGCGGGTGCCGGCGCGGGCGCGGGGCGACCTGCTCCTCGCGGTGGCCGCGGAGGTGACGCGGCGGGCCGAGGAGATCGCCACCGGGATCACGCGCGAGAACGGCAAGCCCCTCGCCGAGGCCCGGGCGGAGGTCGCGCTGGGGATCGACCACCTGCGCTGGTTCGCGGAGGAGGCCCGGCGCGGCTACGGCCGGGTGCTCCCGCCGCAGGAGGCCGACCGGCGGCAACTCGTCCTGCGCGTGCCGATCGGCGTGGTCGGCGCGATCAGCCCGTGGAATTTCCCCTTCCACCTGGCGGCGCGAAAGGTCGCACCCGCCCTCGCCGCCGGCTGTCCCGTCGTGCTCAAGCCCGCCAGCGCCACGCCGCTCTCGGCCGTGCGGCTCGCGGAGTGCGCGCACGCGGCCGGGGTGCCGCCGGGGGTGTTCCAGGTGGTGGCCGGCCCCGCCGAGGCCATCGCCGGCGAATTCCTCGCCAACCCGCGCTGCCGCAAGGTCACGTTCACCGGGTCCACCGAGGTGGGCCGCCGGCTGGTCGCCGGGGCCGCGGCCGGGCTCAAGCCCCTCGCGCTCGAGCTGGGCGGGCATTCGCCGCTGCTGGTGTTCGCCGATGCCGACCTCCCCGGCGCGGTCGCGGGGGCGCTCACGGCCAAGTTCCGCAACGGCGGCCAGTCCTGCATCGCGGCCAACCGGATCTACGTCCAACGCGGTGTCTGGGACCGCTTCCTGGCCGACTTCACGGCGGCGGTCCGCGCGCTGCGGGTGGGGCCCGGGCTCGATCCCGCCACGCAGGTCGGCCCGCTCCTGCACCCCGCGGCCGCGGAACTCGCGGCGGCCCACGTGGCGGAGGCGCGCGCCCGCGGGGCGGTGCTGCACTGCGGCGGGCAACGGCTGCCCGGAGGCGGCGGGTCGTACTTCGCCCCCACGGTGCTCACCGGGGTGCCGCCCGACGCGCTCGGGATGCGCGAGGAGACCTTCGGGCCGGTCGCGTACGTCAATCCGTTCGACACCGAGGCGGAGGCCGTGGCCGCGGCCAACGCCTCGCCCTACGGGCTGGCCGCCTACGCCTTCACCCGCGACCTCGGGCGCGCGCTCCGGCGCGGCGAGGCCCTCGAGGCGGGGATGGTTGCCATCAACCACGGCCTCCCCACCGCGAGCAACGCGCCGTTCGGCGGGATGAAACAGAGCGGCTGGGGGCGGGAACTGGGCAGCGAGGGCCTGGAGGCCTTCCTTGAGCCGCGCCATGTGTCGCTCGGGTTTGACGCCGGTTAGGATTGAACGGCCACGGCCGGCTCGCGCAGGCTGCGGGACCCCGATGAGCACCCCGACCGAGCCCGCGGCCGCGCCCTGGTGGAGCGGCGTCACCCGTTACCAGTGGCTGGTCCTCGCCATCGCCTCGGCGGGTTGGGTCTTCGACACCTTCGAGGGGCAGATCTTCAACCTCACGCGACGCCAGATGCTGGAGGACATCCTCGGCGCGGGGGCGACCCCGGCGGCGATCAGCCAGTGGGGGGACATCTTCCTCGGCATCTTCCTCGCGGGCGGCACCCTCGGCGGGATCCTCTTCGGCTGGCTGGGCGACGTCTGGGGCCGGCGGCCCGCGATGATCGTGACGATCCTGATGTACTCGGTCTTCAGCGGGCTGACGTACTTCGCGACCGAGCTCTGGCAGGTGGGGGCGCTGCGGTTTTTGGTCGCGATGGGCGTCGGGGGCGAATGGGCCGTGGCGGCCGCGCTGGTGGCCGAGGTGTTCCCCGCCCGGGCCCGGGCGCATGCGGGCGGAATCTTCCATTCGACGAGCGTGCTTGGGACCTGGCTGGCCGCCCTCGCGGGGCTCGCCGTGGGCGCCGAGTGGCGCTGGGCCTATGTCCTGGGGGTGTTGCCGGCGCTGCTGGTGCTCTGGGTGCGCGCCGCGGTGCACGAGCCGGAATCGTGGCGGCAGGCGCGGGCGGCGGCGGCCACGGGGGACGGCCGCGCGCTGGGGAGCTTCCGCGACCTGCTGCTGAATCCGCGCTGGGCCGGCCGGGCGTTCCTCGGGATGCTGCTGGCAGCGGTCGGCCTAGGCACATTCTGGGGTGTCGCCGTCGCGGGTCAGGACCTCGCGCGCGAGATGCTGCTGCGCTCCGGCACGGCGCCCGCGGTGGCGGCGGAGAAGGCCAAGTTCGCCTATGGCATCCTCCAGACCGCCGGGGCGGGCCTCGGGATGCTGAGCTTCGGTCCGCTTTGCCTGCGACTGGGCCGGCGGCGCGCCTTCATTTTGTTCCACCTGGCCGCGTTTTTGCTGGTGCCGGTCGTCTGTTACCTGCCCCGGGACTACCCCACGCTCCTCGCCCTGCTCCCGTTGATGGGCTTCTTCGTGGTGGGGATCCACGCCGGCTACGCCGTCTACTTCCCGGAACTGTTCCCGCACCACCTGCGGTCCTCCGGCACCGGCTTCTGCTTCAATGCCGGCCGGATCCTCGCCGCGGGGGTGCTGCTGTTCTCCGGCTGGCTCAAGGCGCTGCCGGGCATGGACCTGCGCCTCGCCGTTTCGCTGCTGGCGACGCTGTTCCTCGCCGGGATCGCCGTCGTATGGTTCCTCCCGGAGACGCGCGGGCAGCCGCTGCCGGAGGCTTGAACCCGCTCAGCCCTGCACCTGTTCGCCGAAGCGCGGATCGAGCTGCAGGCGGCTGCGGCCGGAGAAGCTGAGGTCCGCGGTGAACAGCCCCGCGGGACGCTCGGGCAGGGGCGGCGGCTTGGGCAGCGCCCGGCACCGCACCACGGCCGGCATCGGCGCCCGCGAATCCTCCGTCACCTCCGGCGCCGGAATGCGCGCCCGCGCCCGGGTCCGGGCCAGCCGACCGGTCAGGACGAGGGCGCCCGCGGCCAGCAGCGCGAGGGCGAGGAGGAGGAGGGCGGGGATCATAATGCGTTGGGGCGGTCGGCAGAGAATGCCAAAGGCAGCCCGGCGCGTCATCGGTAGTTCCACGCAAAGCCCCGGGGGTGATTCTACGGATGCCCCTGCGCGTTTTCCCGCGGCAATATCCTTGGCCTGCCGCCCCTTTCCTTGGCAGACCTCCCGGGTGCGCCTCCTGCCCCTCCTGCTCCTGCTGCTGGGCGCCCTCCTGCCGCCGGCCCGGGCCGCCTCGCCTCCGCCGGCCAACGCCCCGGAGCGCGTCCCCGCGGCGCCGACCCTCGGGCCCTCGGGATTCACGCTCCCGCCGGGCGCTTCCGTCTACGGGCTCCGCACCCGCGATGCCGTCATCCTTGGCGTCATCGAGGGGGTCACCGAGTACCTCCCGGTCTCCTCCACCGGCCACCTGATCATCGCCTCGCGCGTGCTGCGGCTCGATTCCCAGCAGCCGGTCCTCAATGCCGTGGGCGAGCCCGTCTGGCACCACCCGCCCGAGCGCGGCCACCCGGGGGAACTGCTCACGCAGAAGCTGGCGACCGACACCTACATCGTGATCATCCAGGTCGGCGCGCTCCTCGCGGTGGCCCTCCTCTACTGGCGCCAGCTCTGGTCGATGGTCCGCGGCGCCTGCGGCCGCGACCCGGCCGGCCTGCGCCTGCTCGTCTGCGTGGGCATCGCCTTCGTGCCTTCCGCGGCCCTCGGTTATCTGTTCCACGACTGGATCGACGAACACCTCTATTCGATCGACACGGTGATCGTGATGCTGGTGCTCGGCGCGCTGCTGATCTTCTACGCCGAGTACTGGTACGGCCGCCAGCTCCTCGCCGGCACCCGGGTCGAGCGGGAGGAACTCAACGTGGCCGGCGCGATGTGGGTCGGCCTCCTCCAATGCGCCGCCCTCCTGCCCGGCACCAGCCGGCCGATGATGACCATCGTCGCGGGCTATTTCGCGGGCCTCGACCCACGGCGGGCGACGGAGTTCAGCTTCATCCTCGGGTTCGTCACCCTGAGCGCCGCTTCCCTCTACAAATCCCTCAAGGGCGGCGCCGCGATGATCGACCTCTTCGGCTGGTCGGACGTCCTGATCGGCGCCGCCGTGGCGGCCGTGACTGCCGCCGCGTGCCTGCGGCTGCTCGTGATCTGTCTGATGCGCTACGGGCTCGCGCCCTTCGCGTGGTACCGCCTCGCCCTCGCCGCCGCGCTCTGGTCCCTCACGTGAGCCGCCCGCCGCGGCGCGGCCGGCTCCCGTCGCGCCGTCAGTTGTTCTCGGGCAAGCCCTCGCGGTGGCCGATGTTCTTCACCGGGGCGAAGATCGCCTGCACCTCACGCAGGAGCTCCGCGTCGATCGGCTGCGCCAGCCACTCCGCCCAGCGGCGGATGTTGGCCGGGTTCGCGCTCCCCGCCACGGTGGTGGCGATCCCAGGCTGCGCGCAGGAGAACTGGAGCGCGAGCTGGGCCAGGTCGATCCCGCGGGCGGCGCACGCCGCCGCGGCCTGCCGCGCGGCCGCCTTCACCGGCTCCGGCTCCTTCAGCCAGGCCGGCAGCGGGGCGTTGGTCAGCAGCCGGGCCGAGAACGGACCCGCGTTCATCGCCCCGATGCCCCGCGCCTCAAGGTACGGCACCATCTCCTCGAGGAACCGCGTGTTCTGCAGGGTGCACTGGTTGTAGCTCAGGACGCAGTCCACGTCCGTCTGCTCCAGTATGGTGCGGAAGATCTTCATCGGGTACCCGCTGAAGCCGATCCAGCGCACCTTGCCGGCGTCCCGCGCCCGCCGCAGCGCGGGCAGCGTCTCCTCGACGATCTGCGGCAGCGGGACGAACTCGATGTCGTGGCACAGCACGATATCCAGGTGATCGGTGCCGAGCCGGTGGAGGCTCACGTCGATGCTCTCCGCGACCCGCCGGGCCGAGAAATCGAAGTGCGCCAGGTCGTAGCGGCCGAGCTTGGTGCACAGCAGGTAGGAGTCGCGCGGCACCCCCTGGAGGGCGATGCCCAGCAGGACCTCGCTCATCCCGCGGCCGTAGAACGGCGAGGTGTCGATCAGGTTCAGCCCGCAGTCGAGGGCGGTGCGGACGCTGGTCAGGGCCTCGTCGAGCGTGACGCGGCGGAACTCGGCGCCGAGGGAGGAGGCGCCGAAGCTGAGGACGGGGAGGCGGAGGCCGGTGCGGCCGAGGA